>JAFTZU010000085.1 GCA_017461005.1 Clostridia bacterium | reverse complement strand
TCTCCGGCGGCTCCGTTCCCACAGTCAAGGTACAGTGTTTTCATAAAGTTTGGATCGCTTTCTTATTTCTTCTCAAGAAGATCTTTGATCTCACCAAGAAGCTCGACTTCGGACGGGCCTGCGGGCTCTTCTTCTTCTTTCTTGGCGTTTCTGGCTTTGTTGAATGCCTTGACGATCAGGAAGAGGACGAAGCCGACGATCAGGAAGTTGATGATGGCGCCGATGAAGTTGCCGTAGTTCATGGTGATGCCGTTGGCGAAGGTGTAGGACAGGGAGGAAGCTCCGTCTACGAGTGCTTCTCCGCCCAGGAGGCCGATGAGCGGGTTGATGATGTCTTCGACCAGCGAATTGACGATCGCAGTGAAGGCAGCACCGATGACGACGCCGACGGCCAGGTCCATAACGTTGCCCTGCATGATGAATTCTTTGAACTCAGCGATAAGTCCTTTTTTCTCTGCCATAGTTGTTTACCCCTTTTTCATTAAGTATTTGACTCAAAACTCACTTCAAGTCATCGGTTTCATTTTAACAGATATTTTCGCGATGTACAATAATAAAGCGATATGTTCGAACAAATATTTTCAGTAAAAAAAGACCTGTGCCGAAAAGGCACAGGTCTTTTGTGTTTGAGGCTTAGCCGAAGATACCGCCGACAGATGCGATAGCAGCTGCGAAAACGGTGGAAACGACGGTCATGAGCTTGATGAGGATGTTGATGGACGGGCCCGAGGGGTCTTTGAACGGATCGCCAACGGTGTCGCCGACAACAGCTGCATGATGGGCGTCGGAGCCCTTGCCGCCGTGGTGGCCGGTCTCGATGTACTTCTTGGCGTTGTCCAAGGCACCGCCGGAGTTCGCCATGAAGATGGCCATGAGGACGCCGGTGACGAGAGCGCCGCCGAGCATACCGCCGAGGGCGGTGGGGCCAAGGATGAATCCGCAGAGAAGGGGAGCGGCGACGGCGATGAGGCCGGGGACGATCATTTCCTTCAGAGCAGCTTTGGTGGAGATGGAGACGCAGGTCTTGTAGTCCGGCTTCTCGGTACCGGCGAGGATGCCGGGTTTCTCCTTGAACTGACGACGGACTTCTTCGATCATCTGGTTCGCTGCACGACCGACGGACTCCATGGTGAACGCGGAGAACAGGAAGGGCAGCATACCGCCGATGAGGACACCGGCGACGACCGGAGCGTCGGTCAGGCTGATGTTGGTCAGGCCGATGGACTGCGTGTAAGTGGAGAACAGAGCCAGGGCGGTCAGAGCGGCGGAGCCGATGGCGAAGCCTTTACCGACAGCGGCGGTGGTGTTACCGACGGAGTCGAGCTGGTCCGTGATCTCACGAACATGCGGGTCGAGTTCGGACATTTCCGCGATACCGCCGGCGTTGTCGGCGATGGGGCCGTAGGCGTCGACCGCAACGGTGATACCGGTGGTGGCCAGCATACCGACAGCGGCAAGAGCGATGCCGTAAAGACCTGCCGTCGCATAAGCGATGAGGATGCCGATGGCGATGAGCAGCAGCGGGATAGCGGTGGATTTCATACCGACTGCAAGGCCGGCGATGATGTTGGTGGCAGAACCGGTCTCGGACTGCTCTGCGATCTTCTGAACGGATTTGTACTTGTCAGAAGTGTAGTACTCGGTGAGAGTACCGATGGCAAGACCGACGAGAAGGCCGGCAAGGACAGCCCAGAAGGGGCCAAGGCCGACGAAGAAGATCTTGCAAAGGACGAATGCGCCGATGATGGTGAGGCCGGCGGAGACCCATTCACCGATCTTCAGAGCGAAGCCGGGGTCGGAGCCCTCTTTGCCGCGGACGAAGAAGGTGGAGATGATGGATGCGATGATGCCGATGGCAGCAAGGATGAGCGGGAACGCTACACCGCCGTAGGGCTTGTCGGATACGGTGGTCACGATACCGGTCGCGGCGGCAACAGTGCCAAGGGACAGGGAAGAGATGATGGAACCGACATAAGACTCGTAGAGGTCGGCACCCATGCCGGCGACGTCGCCGACGTTATCGCCGACGTTGTCAGCAATAACAGCAGGGTTCCGGGGGTCATCTTCCGGGATGTTGTTCTCGACTTTACCGACGAGGTCGGCACCGACGTCAGCAGCTTTGGTGTAGATACCGCCGCCGACACGGGCGAAGAGAGCGATGGACGAAGCACCAAGGCTGAAACCGAACAGGATGTCGGTACGGCCGGTGATGGCATAGATGAGACCGACGCCAAAGAGGCCGAGGCCGACGACGGACATACCCATGACGGCACCGCCGGAGAAGGCGATGGACAGGGCCTTGTTCATGCCGCTGGTGCGGGCTGCGTTAGCAGTACGGACGTTCGCTCTGGTGGCGACCGTCATGCCGAGGAAACCGGCAAGGACCGAGAAGAGCGCACCGACGATGAAGCATACGGCGGTGGGCCAGCTGATCGCGAAACCGATGACGAGGAAGAACACGGCAACGAAGATTGCCAGGATCTTGTACTCGGACGTCAGGAACGCGAGAGCGCCTTCATGGATGTGGCCGGAGATTTCCTGCATTCTTTCTGTACCCGGGTCAGCCTTTCTGACACGCGCTGCAAGGAACAGAGCATATGCCAGACCAACAAGGCCGATGGCCGGGATCAGATAAACTAATCCTCCCATTTCTTGAATCCTCCAATTGTAAAGAGATTTTTCCAGATGCGGAGGCATGGGAAGCCTCCTGATCTTTCCTTCCAATTCTAACAAAGACGGAGGGCGATTTCAATAACACTATTTATGTATTGTAAAGGTTTTCCGCAGAAAAGGGGGAGAAGTGGGGCAAAGGGGAGTTTTGGCGGGATTTTGCACCACCGCGTGAAAAATAATGAAAACTTTTTCCTGCTGTTTCCACAGTGAACACAAGATATTGTGTTTTGCACATGTTTCGACCACAATTGCGCAAAATTTATCCCTTGCAAACCCTGAAATGCGCGTGTATAGTTTAAGTATCGAAGTGGGGGAAATTCCCTCAAAATGACACCGAAGTGGTGAAAAGTGGGGAAAGGAGTTGAGCGCGAATGGAATTCCTTGGCGATTTCCGGCACAAGCTGGACAGCAAAAAGCGTCTGTTCATTCCGGCGAAGTACCGCAGCGCGCTCGCGGACGGTTTCGTCGTCTGTAAAGCTCCCGACCGTTGCCTCTATATCTATTCGAAAGAGGAGTGGGAACCCGTCGCCGCTCAGGTCAAGGACCTGCCCGGTACCGAAGAGTTCCGCCGCTTCAAGAGAGATTTCTTCCGAAATGCCGATATGGCAGAGATGGACAGCCAGGGGCGATTCACCGTCAAGGCTGACCTGCTCGAATATGCCGGTCTCGACAAGGAAGTCCTCATCATCGGCTCCGGCAACAAGTTCGAAGTCTGGGATGCTGCGGCTGACCAGGAGGAGAGCGGCAAGGTCATGTCCGCTGACGAACTTGGCATCGAGGTCAAATTCTGATGAGTGAACTCACTTTCTCTCACATCCCCGTCCTCCTGCAGGAGACGCTCGACTCGCTGCAGATCGATCCCGACGGCATCTATGTCGATGCCACCGCCGGCGGCGCCGGCCATTCGTCGAAGATCCTCGAGAGGCTTTCCGAACAGGGAAGACTCATCTGCATGGATCAGGACCCGGATGCCATACAAATTATTAAAGAACGGATCGGATCCGACCCGCGGGTCACCGTCGTCCATGACAACTTTGCGCACATCGCCGAAGCTCTGTCAGAACTCGGCATCGACGGCGTGGACGGTATCCTTGCCGATCTCGGCGTCAGCTCCCATCAGCTCGACACACCGGAACGGGGCTTTTCCTTCCATACGGACGCGCCCCTCGACATGCGGATGAGCCAGGAGGGCCCGACGGCAGCCGACCTCTGCAACAACCTGCCGGAGGCGGAACTGCGAAAGATCCTTTATACCTATGGAGAAGAAAAGAACGCGCCCCGCATCGCGGCCTCCATCGTGAGAGCCAGAGCGGACGCGCCCATCGAAACGACGCTGCAACTGGCGGAACTCGTCAAAGAGGCGGTCCCCGCCAAAGCGCGCCGCGCGAAACATCCTGCCCGGAAGACCTTCCAGGCGCTCCGCATCGCGGTGAACGGAGAGATGGATGTCCTGAACACCGCACTGGACAGTATGTTCGACGTCCTGAAAGACGGCGGCATCCTTTCCATCATCACGTTCCATTCCCTCGAAGACCGGATGGTCAAGCAGCGGTTCGCCAGTTACTGTCAGGGCTGCATCTGTCCTCCGGAATTCCCGGTCTGTGTCTGCGGCCGCACGCCGAGCGCAGAGCTTCCGTTCAAATTCAAAGTGGCTGGGGAAGCGGAACTGGAACAGAACCCGAGAAGCCGCAGCGCGAAACTCCGCTGCGTGAAAAAACTCAAAAGCAGAGATCCCGATTGATTTACATACATACATCAGCAAAGTGGGGAGGTGAGTCGGATGGCTGCCAGAGGGAACCGTGGCACATATGACCTCGGTGCATACCGGAATCAGCGAAATGCCGGTACAACTGCAAATCGTCAGGTGGTACGTGGGACCGCGGTGCCGAAGACTCGCCCCAACCCCGCACCCCAGACCCGCAAGGTCCGACGGCCGCGGGTCGTTCAGAAATCACAGAAACAGCTGCGGGCGGAAGCACGGCGCAGCCGCGCAGTCGCCATAAGGGTCGTGGCCCTTGCGGCCGTCCTGTTCCTGGTCTTCGGATTCAAGATCTACAGTCAGGTCCAGGTCGACGAACTCGACCAGCAGCTCGACGCCATCAATCAGCAGATCAGCGTCATCGAAAGCGACAACACGCGAAGGAACATGGAACTCAATGCCAATGTTTCTCTCGAAAAAGTAGATCAGTACGCCAAAAACGAACTTGGCATGGTCAAGATCTCCGACTATCAGGTCAACTACGTCAAACTGTCGGAGGACGACGCGGTGGAAGTCAGCGGCGGCAAGACCCATGACAAAGACATCGCGCAGAAACTCAAGATCAACAAAAACGAATAACGCACCCGCGATTGAGAGTTAGGAAAAACTTTCCTAACTCTCAACGTCGTAAATAAGGGGCGCTTCGGAGGACCCAAAATGGCGAGAAAAACAGACAGAAAGCTGCAGGATCGGGCGTATATCGCCATGATCCTCACCCTGGTACTTGGTTTTGGTATCGGGGTGTTCGGCATGATCAACACCGGTCTCATCCACGGGGAGGAGAACCGCCGGAAAGCGGAGTCGGAACAGCTGTCCGACACCGTCGTCGCGGCGCGCCGGGGGACCATCTACGACAGCAACATGAACATCCTCGCCCAGAGCACCGACGCCTGGAAGATCTACGTCAACCCGAAAGAAGTCCCGGACGAGGAGACGGCGAAGAAAGCGGCCTCCAGCCTTTCGTCCATCCTCGATGTCGACTATGACGAGGTCCTGACGGACTGCCTCAACAAAAAACGGAGCTATATCGTCCTGAAATCCAAGGTGGACTTCAACACGAAGCAGCTCATCGAAAAACTCCGCACGGAGAACAAGGGCTACAATCGGTTCATCGGTATCGAAGACGACGTCACCCGGTTCTACCCCTACGACAATTTCGCATCCACCGTCATCGGGTTCACCGGCTCCAGCGACAAGGGCATGTCCGGTCTCGAATCCGCCTACAACACGAAACTCACCGGTCTCTCCGGCCGGAACATCACGGCACAGAATGCCAAACAGCGGGAGATCTCCTCCGATTTCGCCACTTATTATGCGGCCCAGGAAGGCACGAGCCTCCAGCTGACCATCGACAACGCCATCCAGTATTACCTCGACTCGGCCCTGTCCAATGCGGTCGAGACTCAGAACGCCACCTACGGCTACGGCATCGTCATGGATGTCAAGACCGGCGCCATCCTCGCCATGAGCAGCCAGCCGGACTATGACCTCAACGACCCGTACAAGATCTCGAAGGCAGACGTCAAGGAGGAACTGGACCAGATCGCCAACGATGACGAACGGGCCAAGGCCACGACTTCCGCACTGTTCGCCCAGTGGAGGAACCGGACCATCACCGACACCTACGAACCCGGCTCCGTTTTCAAATGCATCACGGCGGCAGCGGGCATCGAGGAGGGCGTCGTCACCCCGGACGAGATGTTCGTCTGCGGCGGCAGCTACAAGGTCAAGGACATCACGTACCACTGCTCCAACCGCAGGGGGCACGGCTCCGAGGACTTCACGACCTCCCTCATGAACTCCTGCAACCCGATCTACATCCAGGTCGCACAGCGCCTGGGTTCCCAGAAATTCAGCAACTACTTCGAGGCCTTCGGCCTCGGTGAGACGACCGGTGTCGACCTCGCGGCAGAAGCGGCTCCGAAGCCCGGCGTCACTTACTACACGGCAGACCGCATGGGCCCCGTCGAACTCGCCTCGAGTTCCTTCGGCCAGTCCTTCCAGGTCACCCCGATCCAGGTCTGCACCGCGATCAACGCGATCGCCAACGACGGCAAACTGGTCCAGCCCTACATCGTGGCAAGGGAACTCGACAGCGAAGGCAACGTCGTCTCGGTCACGAAACCCACCGTCAAGCGACAGGTCGTTTCCAAGCTGACTGCCGACACCGTCACGCAGATGATGGTGGAGGTCGTCAGGAACGGTACGGCGAAGAACGCCACCGTCACCGGCTACAAGGTGGCCGGCAAGACCGGAACGTCCGAAAAACTGACCACCGCGACGGAAGACTACATCGGTTCCTTCTGCGGCTTCGCGCCGGCAGATGACCCGGAGATCTCCGTCATCATCATCATCGACGACCCGAAGAGCGGAAGCTTCACCGGCGGTAAGACCGCGGCTCCCGTGGCGGCCGAGGTCATCGGCAACACCCTCCGCTATCTCAACATCGAGCCGGAATACGGCGACGATGAGAAAACGCAGCAGGACGTCAAGACGCCCAGCGTCGTCGGACTCTCCGCCGCGGCGGCTCAGGAATCTCTGAGTGCCAGCGGTTACACGGTCCGGGTCATCGGCGACGGGGAAAAGGTCAAGGCCCAGTACCCTGAGGCCGGGAAACTGATCCCGCAGAACGGCGTCATCGTCCTCTACACCAAGAGCGCGAAGGCCAGTGAGACCGTCGAAGTCCCGAACCTGACCGGCCTCACGGTCAGCCAGGCGAGGTCCACCGCGAGAGCGGCCGGCCTCAACGTCGAGATCGTCGGCACGTCGAACGACTTCACCGGCGCATCCTACACTCAGAGCATCTCCAAGGGCACGAAAGTCGCCCTCGGCTCGACGGTGACCGTGGCCTATATGACCACGACCACCGAGATGGAGATCGAAGATACCGGCAATGCCGACTGATACAGCAAGGAGCAATATCCCATGAGAACGTTTACTACTGAAGAGATCGCAAAAGCCACCGGCGGTGTCGCCAGCGGCCATGCGGAGGTCACCTCCGTCGTCATCGACAACCGGGAGGCGAGACCGGGCAGCCTGTTCATCGCCATCAAAGGCGAACGGCTCGACGGTCATCAGTTCATTGACTCTGCCGTGGAGGCGGGCGCTACGGCCGTCCTCTGCCACAAAGATGTGAGCTGCAAAGTCCCGACCGTCAAAGTGGCCGATACGACAAAAGCGTTTTTAGACCTTGCAAAGTCGTACCGGCTGGAATATGATATCCCGGTCGTCGCCCTCACCGGCAGTGTGGGGAAGACGACGACCAAAGAGATGATCTGGTGTGTCCTGAACGCGAAGTTCCACGCACACAAGACCTATAAAAACTGGAACAACGAGATCGGCCTTCCGAAGGTCCTGCTGCGGCTCGAACCGGAACACACCGCCCTGGTCCTCGAACTCGGCATGAACCATAAGGGCGAGATCTCCACGCTCTCGAAGACGGCACTTCCCGACATCGGGGTCATCACCAACGTCGGTGTCTCCCACATCGAGAACCTCGGCAGCCGGGAGGGCATCCTCGCCGCGAAGCTCGAACTGCTCGACGGCATGAAACCGGGGTCCCCGCTGATCCTCAACAAGGACAACGACATGCTGTCCACCGTGGACCTGCCGGACTATGAGATCCGCTGGTTCGCGATCCACGATCCGGACGCCGACATCCGTGCCGAAGACATCGAATACCTCGATGACTCCACGGTCTTCACCGCCGTCACGAAACAGGGCCGCTGCAGAGTGGAACTGCCGACGACCGGTGAACACAACGTTTACGACGCGCTGGCCGCCATCGGCGTGGGACTCGAACTGGAGATCCCCCTCGAAGACTGCGCGGCGGCGCTGAAAGCCTACCGTCCCGCCGGCATGCGGGAGAACGTCGTCGAGAAGGGCGGCGTCACGGTCATCGAAGACTGCTACAACGCGAGCCCCGACTCCATGAAGGCCATGGCCGAGACCCTGATGCTGAAGGGCGCTCCCGGCCGCCGGAAGATCGCCATCATCGGCGATATGCTGGAGCTCGGTGACTACTCGGAAGAGGCCCATGCCCTGGCCGGGCAGTACATGGCCGAGGCGGGCGTCGACCTGCTCATCACGTACGGTCCCATGTCGAAGTTCGCCGCACAGTCGGCGAGAGAACACGGATTGCTCCGCGTCTTCGACTTCCAGGACAAGGCGGACCTGACCTCCAAGCTGACCGGGATGCTGAAACCCGGTGATGTCGTCGCTGTCAAGGGCAGCCGCGGCATGCAGATGGAAGAGATCATCCAGAACATCTACGACAATCTGGACGATTGAGCGAGAGATATTTTTGAGAAACGAGGAAGAACATCATGAAACTTGCAGCTGTCATCAGCGCTGCTGTCCTGGGCTTTGCCCTCAGCGCACTTCTCGGCATCAAACTGGTGCCCTGGCTCCATAAACTGAAATTCGGTCAGACCATTCTCGATATCGGACCGAACTGGCATAAACAGAAACAGGGGACTCCCACCATGGGCGGTTTCATGTTCATCATCGGTACGACCGTCGCCTTCTTCGTGGTCGTGCTCGTCGCAAAAGCGCTGGGCTATGACCTCGTCGGCGGGGAATCCCTCGTCGCCGGTGCCGAAAAGGCGAAGATCTACGGTGGCCTCATCATGGCCCTCGGCTTCGGCCTCATCGGGTTCGCCGATGACTACATCAAGGTCCGCAAGGAACAGAACGAAGGCCTGACGGTCATCCAGAAGACCCTTCTTCAGCTGCTCCTCTGCGCGGCGTACATCGCCACCCTCATCCTGTCGGGCAATGTCTACATGTACATCCCCTTCGGCGGGACCTGGGACTACGGCAACAACTTCGTGTTCTGCATCTTCACGTTCATCGTCATGTATGCGACCGTCAACGCGGTCAACTTCACGGACGGCATCGACGGCCTGTGCGCTTCCGTCACGACGACGGCAGCCGTTTCCTTCGCGGTCATGGCCGCGTTCGTCCACTGCCTCGGCGGCACCATCCTCGCATCCGCTCTGGCAGGCGCCTGTGCCGGATATCTCATCTGGAACTGGCACCCCGCCAAATGCTTCATGGGCGACACGGGCTCCATGTTCCTCGGCGGTATGATCGTGGCACTGGCCTATGCCATCAACTGCCCGCTCATCCTGCTCCTCGCCGGCTTCATCTATGTGGTCGAGGGCGCGTCGGACGTCATCCAGATCCTCTACTTCAAGATCACGAGAAAGATCGCGCAGCGGACCGACCCCGACGCCACCGGCAAGCGTCTCTTCAAGATGGCTCCCATCCACCACCACTTCGAAAAGAGCGGCTGGTCCGAAGAGAAGATCAACTACGTCTTTGCGGCAGTCAACCTGCTCTGCGGCATCCTTGCCTGCATCCTCGTCTACTTCGGGATGCCGATGTCCATCTGAGAAAACCTTTACCAATCAGGAGTTTAACGAATTATGGCGAAACAGAAGGCGAAACCTAAACAGAAACACGGGTTCCTGATCCGGGGCGGCCTGGACATCCCGTTTTTCATGATCGTTATCGCATTGATCACGCTGGGACTCATCATGATGTTCTCGGCGAGTTCGTCGTATTCCTACTACTATTTCAACGACAGCTTCTACTACTTCAAACGGCAGCTCGTCTTCGCGATCCTCGGTCTCGGCGTCCTGGCCGTCATGTCCAGCGTCGACTACCATGTCCTGAAGAAAGCGGCTGTCCCGATCCTGCTGGTCTCCTTCGCGCTGCTGGTCGCGGTCCTTCTGGTACCGCCGCCCGCGGGGTTCGAAGACTTCCACCGGTGGATCTCCTTAGGGCCGGTCACGTTCCAGCCGTCGGAGATCGCCAAGTTCGCGATCATCCTGTACTTCGCGTACCACATGGACCGGCACTTCAAAGAGATCAACTCCAACGCGCTTTCGGACGCCTCCTGGGCACAGGGGTTCAATCAGGGGAGAGGCCTCATCAAGATCCGGGCCAAGACGGTCCACATGATGTGGTACCTGCTCATCCTCGCCGTCACCTGCGCGCTGGTCTATAAAGAGAACCACGTTTCCGGTACGCTCCTCATCTTCGCCCTCGGCATCATGATGATGTTCCTCGCCGGATTCAACTACCGCTGGTTCGTCGTTGCCGCTGTTGCGCTCGTCGTCCTGGTCATCGTCGTCGTCAAGAACCCGTCGATCCTGCCGGAACACGCGCAGCCCCGTATCCTCTCCTGGGTCGACAAGGACTATGACCCGCTGGGGGTCCGCTGGCAGACCAATCAGGCGATCTACGCCATCGGCTCCGGAGGGTTCTTCGGCGTCGGTCTCGGCAACTCCAAGATGAAACAGCTCTACGTCTCCGAACCGCAGAACGACTTCATTTTCTCGATCATCTGCGAGGAACTCGGATTCGTCGGCGCGCTGTTCATCGTCATCCTGTTCGCTCTGCTGGTGTGGCGCGGTTTCCTCATCGGCATCAAGGCAAAAGACATATTCGGCTCGCTGCTGGCGATGGGCATCGTGTTCCAGGTCGGCCTGCAGGCAGCCCTCAACATCGGCGTCGTCACCGACGTCCTGCCCAACACGGGCATCTCGCTCCCGTTCTTCAGCTACGGCGGCACCTCGCTGCTCATGCTGATCTTTGAGATGGGTGTCGTGCTCTCGGTCTCCCGGACCGCAAAACTCAAGAAAATCTGAGGAGGAACTCTCTTATGAAATTATTATTTGCGACCGGTGGTACCGGCGGACACATCAATCCGGCACTGGCTGTGGCGGGGAAGATCCGCGAGGAGTACGGCGACGAGGTCGAGATCTTGTTCGTCGGCACCCCGAACCACATGGAGACGAGACTCGTGCCCCAGGCAGGCTTCGACTTCACGGCGATCGACGTCCGCGGCTTTTACCGCGGTCTCTCCTGGAACAACATCAAGCGGGACAGCGCCGCTCTGGTGAAGATGTTCACCTCCAGTGTCCAGGCGAAGAAACTCATCAAAGAATACCAGCCCGACGCCGCCATCGGTTTCGGCGGCTATGTGAGCGGACCGGTCATCCGGGCCGCCGCCAAACTGGGCGTCCCCACTGCCATCCATGAGCAGAACGCCTACCCGGGCATCACCAATAAAGCCCTTGCCAAGATGGTCGATGTCGTCATGCTGACGTCGGAAGACGCCGAAAAACGCATCGAGTGCAAGAACCCGCCGGTCATCACCGGCCTGCCGGTCCGCGGCGAGATGGTCGCTGCCGACCGCGCGGAGTGCCGCAAAAAGCTGGGTATCCCCGATGACCGTCTCCTCATCCTCTCCATGGGCGGCAGCCTCGGAGCGGACGCGATCAACCACGCGATGTGCCAGCTCATCGCCAAAGAGAAAGACAACAAAAAGCTCTATTTCATCCACGCGTACGGCCAGTACGGCCAGTACGTCCCGGACGAACTGAGAGAACTCGGAGTCGATGCCTCTCATTACGGGAACATCACGCTCCGCGAATACATCGACGACATGGAAGTCTGCATGCCGGCAGCCGACATCGTCATCTGCCGCTCCGGCGCCTCCTCGCTCTATGAGATCCGCGCCCTCGGCAAAGCTTCCATCCTCGTCCCGTCCCCGAACGTCGCCGAGAACCATCAGTATTACAACGCGATGGAACTGGTCGACCGGGACGCCGCCCTCATCATCGAGCAGAAAGACCTGACGGGGGACACCCTCTTTGAGGCCACCGAGTCTCTGGTGAACGACCCCGAACGGATCCGGACCATCGAAGCGAACGCGAGAGCCATGGCCATCCTCGACGCGACCGAACGGATCGCCGGGAACCTCATGGACCTCGCCAAAGCACATGCCGGGGAGGAAGACCATGGCTAAACCGAAACGGGGCAAAGCGTCGGCCAAGTCCCGGGAAGAACTCCGCCGGGAGAACCGCCAGGAACTGGAACGGCAGAAGAGCCGGAAAAAGGCGATGTGGATCATCATCCTCGTCGCGGTCGGTGTCGTCGTTGCCGTCATCCTCTCCCTGACCGTTTTCTTCAAGGTGACGGCGGTGGAAGTGGACGCGTCGAAGTCCCAGTACAGCGCAGCGCAGATCCGCGACGCCAGCGGCATCGAGGAGGGGGACAGCCTGTTCCTCCTGAACCGGGAAAAGGCCGTCGACCGCATCAGCACGAAACTGCCCTACACCGGTGAGATCATCGTGAAGCGCAGTTTCCCGAGCAAGGTCAAAGTCTTCGTCGAAGACAGCACCATCACGGCGGCGGTGAAGTACAATGACAAGTTCATCGTCCTCAACGAAAGCAACAAGGTCCTGGCGACCGCGAACAATATCGATGCTCTGAATTCCCTCGTGGAACGGCAGGCAAAGAAGAAGGCGGACGCATCGCCGAAGAAAACACAGAAAAAGACCACCGAAAAGTCCACGACGACCACGACGGTCACCACGACTACCACGACCACGACCGTCCAGACCGAACCGGTCACCGATGAGAACGGCATGATCGTCGACCCCTCGACGGTGACGGCGCCGCAGGACATCGCGGGCGGGAAGACCTCCTCGGGGCAGACGCTTCGGTCACGGTCATCACCGGCGTCAAGGTCAAAGAGGCCAAAGTCGGGTATCCGCTGAAGGCGAGCAACGCGAAAGTGTTCGAGACCTACAAGGAGATCCGGGCGGCGATGGACCGGTGGGGCGTCAAGGACATCACGGCTGTCGACCTCACGAAGATCACCGATATCCGTCTGACCTACCAGCAGCGCATCACGATCCTGCTGGGCTCCGCCTCCGGCCTTGACCGAAAGGCCGCGATGTGCGCCAAAGTCCTCGAGGAACAGAACAAAGTCAGCACCGAACAGAAGGGCACGATCGACCTCTCCATCGAAGGGAAGGCGTACTTCTCGGAGGGCGGTGCCACGACGATGACCACCACGACGACCACGACGGGAGCTTCCGGCACCGGAACGACCGGTACGGGCACGACGACCACGTCCGGAACAGCGACGACTGCGACCACGCAGGACCCCGCTGACATCGGCGGCTGAGCAAGTTACAGACACGGGAAAAGGTTGTTGAATTATTTAACAAGCCGTGTTAGTATATTAGAGTATATAATTAAGTTAAAATTGTATTACTATGCAATTGTGTAACCTTTACGCACAAAAAGGGAGGAAACGAACATGCCTTTCGAAATGGCAGCAGATTTTGATAGTGTTGTGCAGATCAAAGTTATTGGCGTCGGTGGCGGCGGCGGAAATGCCGTCAACAGAATGATCGCTTCGGACGTCAAGGGCGTTGAATTTGTCTCCGTCAATACAGATAAGCACGTTCTCATTTATTCTCAGGCCACCCATAAGATCCAGATCGGTGAAAAGGTCACCAGAGGACAGGGTGCCGGCGCCAGACCCGAGATCGGCAAGCGCGCCGCCGAAGAGAGCAAAGACGTCATCACCGATGCTCTGAAGGGCACCGACATGGTCTTTGTCACCGCCGGCATGGGCGGTGGTACCGGTACCGGTGCCGCTCCCATCATCGCCGCAGCCGCCAAAGAGATGGGCATCCTGACGGTCGGTATCGTCACGAAGCCCTTCAGCTTTGAAGGTAAACACAGAATGGACCAGGCCGAAGAGGGCATCAAGGAACTGGCTCAGCACGTAGACAGCCTTGTGGTCATCCCGAACGACCGTCTCAAATACTACTCTGATGAACCCATCACGCTGGCCAACGCGTTCGACGCGGCCGACGATGTCCTTCGTCAGGGTGTCAAGAGCATCTCCGAACTCATCAAAGTCCCGGGCTTCATCAACCTGGACTTCGCGGACGTCAGCGCCATCATGAGAGACGCCGGCCACGCGCACATGGGTGTCGGCCGTGCCACCGGTAAAGACAAGGCCAAGAACGCGGCTTCCGCTGCGGTTTCCAGCCCGCTTCTGGAGACCTCCATCGAAGGCGCTCACGGCGTTATCATCAGCATCACTTCTTCTCCGGACATCGGACTGGACGAGGTCGAGGAAGCTTCCACCCTCATCTCCAACGCCGCACATCCGGATGCCAACATCATCTGGGGTGTCGCATTCGACGACACGCTGCAGGATGAGATGGTCATCACCGTCATCGCCACCGGTTTCGGCGAAGACCCGACCCAGTTCTCCTCTCCGCTCAAGCTGGACCTTGACTGGGACGGCCCGAACTTCGGCGACATGAAGATCGAGACCCCCGCCCGCAACATCAACCCGGCCGGGACCGATACTCCTGCCTTCGAGGCACCTGTCACCGAGCGCTTCGTCTTCGATGAGCCGGAAGAGCCGAAAGCTCCCGCTTCGAGCGGTGACGACCTGTTTGAAGACGATTATTTCGACGCGATCGACAGCCTCTTCAGCAACCGCAAATAAGGTTGTAAAAACGGGGAATTTTCATATTGCATTTAGGAAAACGTTGTGATAGAATATCCCGGTAACACAGAGGGACCCTGGCGTCCGCATTACTACAAAAGAGGTGAAACGAGATGAAGGAAGGAATCCATCCCGCATACGGTCCGACGACCGTACGGTGTGCCTGCGGAGCGACCTATGAGACCAGCTCCACCAAGCAGGACCTCCGTGTCGATATTTGCTCCAATTGTCACCCGTTCTTCACCGGCAAGCAGAAACTTGTCGATACCGGTGGACGCGTAGACCGATTCAACAGACGTTACGCAAAGACTCAGGGCAAATAAGCCGAACGGCTTTTATAAAAGGCGGTACAGTTCGTACCGCCTTTTCTTTTCCATTTTTTCAAAAAGGAGGGACCGCCATGGAATCGTACCGCACTGTCGCGAAGGAAGGCTGCGGGGAATATGAGGTCAAACGCTCCCGTTTTCTCTGCTATGCCGCGCCGGTCCGCTCCCAGGAAGAGGCGGCCGCGTTCATCGCCTCCATCAAGCAGAAGCACTGGGACGCCCGCCACAACTGTTCCGCCTACATCCTGCGGGAGGGCGGCATCAAACGGTTCTCGGACGACGGTGAGCCCCAGGGGACGGCAGGCATGCCGATCCTCGACGTGCTCGAGAAGTCGGAGGTGACCGACGTCTGTGTCGTCATCACCCGGTACTTCGGCGGCATCCTGCTCGGGGCCGGCGGCCTCGTCCGGGCGTACTCCCACAGCGCCGCTCTGGCCCTCGAGGCCGGGGAAGTCATCACGATGGTGAAGTGCGCCGAATGCGAACTGACCTGCGACTACACGCTCTACGGCCGCATCCCGGCCCTCATCGCCGAACACGACGGCAAAGAGACCGGCACCGACTTCACGGACAGTGTCACGGTCCGGTTCACGCTCCCGGAAGACAACGTGGCGCCCTTCCAGGCAAAGCTTACGGAGTACTCCTCCGGGAAATATCAGGTCTCTGTTGCAGGGACCGAATTCTTTGAAATGGATCTTTGATTTCGTTCGGCCAATGGGCATAACGATGTCCGTCGGATGTCATAATCGTACCGGAGCGCTCGCCGGGAGGCGATAGAATCCTACCTCTCGCGAGGAACGGACCTTATGACAGACGGCGGAGCAGCGTTCTGCTTTATCAGAGGCCGAACGAAAACAGGAACAACAAAAAAAGAACCTCAAGGCAGGAGCCTTGAGGTCTTTTCTTTTTTACTGTGCGTCTTTGAGGGCTTTCTCCAGCCAGGTGGAGCCGATGGCCATGGCCGGGTAGAGGCCGGGCCGTTCCGCTGTCTTGACGATGATCTCCGTCGGGGGACAGGCGGGGTCGGTGTTCATGAGCTGAACGCGGACCTTTTCGGCGATGTCGAGGTCGCCCTTCTTTTCAGACTTGGTGATGGTCAGCATGACGACGAAGGGGTCGTACATGTTGCCGTAATAAAGAGTGTTCCCCTGCCGCACGAGCGGTTTGCCCTTGTAGGTCAGGAAAGCGTTCTTTTTATCAGCCAATGGATTCACTCCGTTTCTTGTACTTCCGCGCGGCAGGATTATTTGTCAAGGAAGTTCTTGACGAGCGCCTGCATGAGCTCATCGCGGTCGACTTTCCGGATGAGGCTGCGCGCGTTGTTGTGGGTGGTGATGTAGGTCGGGTCTTCGGACAGAAGATATCCGACGATCTGGCTGATCGGGTTATAGCCTTTTTCCTTCAATGCAGTGTAGACTTCGCCCAGGATCTTTCTCATCTCGGCATCGGAATCGTCCTTGATGGAAAACTGGATCGTTTTATCAGTCATGTTGCCACCTCCAACTCTTTGTTAAAAATCATTATATACCAAGAACCGATAGAACACAAATGGTTTTTGCGGTCTCCCGGCCTCAGGAACGGAGCTCCGCTCCCAGTTTCTCGGCGGCCGCGATGGCCTTCTTGACGGCATTGTTGCACTCTTCGTCGGTCAGGGTGCGGTCTTCGGCACGGAAGATGAGATTGAAGGCGATGCTCTTCTTGCCCTTGCCGATCTGTTCGCCTTCGTAGACGTCAAAGAGGTCGATGCTTTCGAGGATCTTGCCGGCGGCTCTCTTGATGGCTTTCTCGAGGACCAGGACCGGGGTGATCTTGTCGACGACGAACGCGAGGTCGCGGGTCGTGACCGGGTACTTCGGCAGCTGTTTGTACAGGCGGACGAGGTCGGAGCACTCTTCAAGGAGTTCCATGTCGACGAGGGCCGCATAGCATCTCGCTTTGATCTCGTAATTGCTCCGGACGTTCGGATGGACTTCGCCGAGGAGGGCGAGCTGCTTTCCTTCGACCTGGATGGCAGCGGTGCGGCCGGGGTGGAAGGACGGGTGGTCGGTGACCGGGACGACGTCGTAATCGCGGACGCCGACGGTCTCGAGCAGGTTCTCGAGGATGCCCTTGACCTTGAAGTAGTCGGCTTCCTGTCCGTACATGCCGATGACGATCTGCTGGTCTTCATCGGGCAGCTCGTCGAGGGTGTCGTGGGGGACATAGACCGTGGCGACTTCATAGAGGAAGGCCTTCGGGTTGCGGTTGTTGTAGTTGCGGGAGAGGACTTCCATCATGGAACCGAGGGCCGTGCGGCGCATGACACTGGTGTCTTCGCCGAGGGGGTTGCTGATGACGATGTTCTTCCGCAGTTCGGAGTCCTGCGGCAGGCAGAGCTTGTCGTAGGTCTTCGGGGAGATGAAGGAGAAGGTCTGGGTCTCGGAGAGGCCGCTCGAAAGGAGGGTGTTCTCGACGAGACGGTCGAACTTCTGCCGTTCGGTGAGCGATGCGTCGGCGGTGCCGCGCAGCTGCGTGTTCGGGATGTTGTTGTATCCGTAGAACCGGGCGATCTCCTCGGAGATGTCCGCCTGGGACTCGATATCGATCCGGAAGGACGGGGCCGTGATGACGCCGTCTTCGACTTTGAATCCGATCTTCTCGAGGATGGCCTTCTGCTCGTCGGCCGGGCAGTCGATGCCGATGAACCTGTTGACCCAGTCGGGGTCGAAGGGAAGGGTGACGACTTCTTTCGGCGTCGGGTAGACATCGATGATGCCGTTCACGACGTCGCCGGCGTCGAAGAGCTGGACGAGCTCGAGGGCGCGCTTCAGGCAGAGGTCGCAGTCATCGGGGTTCAGCTGTTTCTCGAAACGGGCCGAGGACTCGGTACGCATGCCGAGTTTCTTCGCGGTCCGGCGGACCGACGGGCCGTTGAAGCAGGCGGACTCGAAGACGATCGTATTGGTGTCGTCCATGATGCCGGAGTACTCACCGCCCATGACGCCGGCGACGGCGACGGGCTTCTTCTCGTCAGCGATGACGAGCATGGTGTCGTCCAGCGGACGCTCGATGCCGTCGAGGGTCGTGATGGACTCGCCGTCCTTCGCGTTGCGGACGACCACGTGGTTCCCTTCAAGGAACCGCAGGTCGAAGGCGTGCATCGGCTGGCCGTACTCGAGCATGACATAGTTCGTGATGTCGACGATGTTGTTGATGGGGCGGACGCCGCAGGCGCGGAGCCGCTCTCTCATCCAGCGGGGCGACGGGGCCACGCGGACGTTTTTGACGACGGCGCCGGCATAGCGGTAGCACTTGTCGGCGGCTTCGATGTCGACCTTCAGAAGGTCGTTCACGTCGCCTTCACCGGCCTTGACTTCCGGCGTATGGAGCTTCAGCGGGACATCGAAGGTGGCGGCGGCTTCGCGGGCGAGGCCGATGACACACATGCAGTCGGGACGGTTCGAGGTGATCTCGAACTCGGTGACGACATCGTTGAGGCCGATCGCCTCACGGATGTCCATGCCGGGGACTTTCTCGCAGTCGTCGCCGAGGATGAAGATGCCGTCCTCGATGGCGTAGGGGAAGTCGTGGACCGTGACGCCCAGTTCGGCGACGGAGCACATCATGCCCTCCGACACTTCACCGCGCATCTTGCCCTTGGTGATCTTGGTGCCGCCGGCGACCACGGAGTTGTGGAGCGCGACGGGGATGTAATCGCCTTCTGTCAGGTTCTGCGCGGCCGTGACGATCTGGAGCGGTGCATCGCCCCCGACATCGACCTGGCAGACCCAGAGTTTGTCGGCGTTCTCGTGTTTTTTCAGGGACAGCAGGTGACCGACGACGATGTTCTTCAGCTCTTCGCCTTCCTGCTTGTAGGACTCGACCTTGGAACCGGAGATGGTGATCGCTTCTGCGAACTCTCTGTCCTCGACGTCCAGGTCGACATAGTCAGCTAACCATTTCTTTGAAAGATCCATTGTGTCAACCCTCCTTAAAACTGATCGAGGAACCGGACATCGTTCTCGTAGAGGAGACGCATGTCGTCCAGTCCGAAGCGGAACATGGCGATTCGCTCAAGGCCGACGCCGAAGGCGAAACCGCTGTACTTCTCGGGATCGATGCCGCCGGTGCGCAGGACCTTCGGGTGGACCATGCCGCCGCCGAGGATCTCGATCCAGCCTTCGCCCTTACACATGGAGCAGCCGCAGCCGCCGCACTTGAAGCAGGAGACGTCGATCTCACAGGACGGCTCCGTGAAGGGGAAGTGGTGGGGACGCAGACGGATCTTCGTCTGTTCGCCGTAGAGCTTCTTCGCGAAGGTCTCGAGGGTGCCCTTGAGGTCGCCCATCGTGATGCCTTCGTCGATCGCCATGCCCTCGATCTGGTGGAAGAGCGGGGAATGGGTGGCGTCGACCGCGTCGGAACGGAAGACACGGCCGGGGGCGATCATGCGGATCGGAGGTTTCTTGTTCTCCATCGTCCGGATCTGGACGCCGGAGGTCTGGGTCCGGAGCAGCATGTTCTCCGTGATGTAGAAGGTGTCCTGCGTGTCTCTCGCCGGATGGTCCTTCGGGATATTCAGTGCCTCGAAATTGTAGTAGTCCCATTCGACTTCGGGACCGCCGACGACTTCAAAGCCCATGCCGAGGAAGATCTCCTTGACCTCGTCGAGGACGATGGAGAGGGGATGCTTGTGACCGATTTCCACTTTGGTGCCGGGCAGCGTGACATCGATGGTCTCGGCTTTCAGTTTCATTTCCTGCTGAGCTGCCTTCAGGAGCTCATTGCGCTTGTCGATGCCGGCGGAGATGATCTCGCGAACTTCGTTCGCCATCTGGCCGACCTTCGGGCGCTCTTCGGGGGACAGTTTGCCCATCGTCTTGAGGACGGCGGTCAGTTCACCCTTTTTGCCGAGGTACTTGACGCGGACGGCGTCGAGTTCCTGCAACGACGCGGCGTTTTCGAGGGCCGCTTCTGCTTCCGCGCGGATCTGTTCGAGCTGTTCTCTCGTATCCATGCTATCTGCTTCCTTTCAAAAGTTCGTCTCTTTTTTCGAATGGGTC
Organism: Clostridia bacterium; assembly: GCA_017461005.1. Lineage (GTDB taxonomy): Bacteria > Bacillota > Clostridia > Oscillospirales > Acutalibacteraceae > RUG420. The sequence continues at coordinate 111,618 of JAFTZU010000085.1, read as the reverse complement.
GTTCGTGCGGGGAGAAAGAAGAGCAATAAAAAGGACCCCGCCCCACCATGGGACGAAGTCGTGACTCCGCGGTACCACCCAGATTCCCGCCTGTGCAGGCGGACTCTTTGTGCCCGGTAACGGGGGCAGACGTCTTTTCTTAGTGACCGGGAGGCGTTCGGAAAAGCCGCTCGGGAGTGAACTTCCGCTGGTTCTGACAGAGGCCCGTTTACAGCCGGTGGCGGGCCCTCTCTGACTGTCCTTCGACAGCGTACTCTCTCCGTCTTCGCGTTTAACGATATTGCATGTATTTTACTACAACAGCCGCGAAAGTTCAATCTATTTTTTGGTGGCGGGAACGGGGCCGGTGTGATACGATGAAAACAGAAACTCAGTGAAGGAGACCGGACCATGCTCATTACGACTGCGGATGAGATCCGCGCCATCGAAGTGAAAGAAGACGAGATCGGGACAAAGTTCCTCGCCCTCATGGAGAAGGCGGGGGCCGGCTGTGCCGAACTCATCATGGAGGCATACGCGCCGGAGGACGGCCCGGTGACCGTCGTCTGCGGCAGCGGCAAGAACGGCGGCGATGGATTCGTCATCGCCCGGAAGCTGCTTCGAGCCGGCTATGACGTCTCGGTCGTGCTGGCTTTCGGGGAACCGAAAGCGGCCGATGCCATCGAGAACTACCGGCGTGCCACGGACCTCTCGGTGCCGGTCTTTTCCTGGGGAACGGACGAGGCATCGGAAGCCGTGAAAACCGCATCAGTACTGGTCGATTGCATGTTCGGTATCGGGTTCCGCGGCGCCGCGAACGAGCTCCAGTCCGAGGTCTTTTCGGCGATGAACGAAGCCCCCGGAGACACGGTCGCCATCGACGTCCCGAGCGGCGTCGTCACGGACACCGGAGAAGTCCTCGGGACCGCCGTCAAAGCGGCATGGACCATCGCCATCAGCACCCTGAAACCGCTGCATGTGTTATACCCTGCCCGGGAATACTGTGGCGATGTACGCATCCTCGACATCGGCCTCCTGCCGGAGTCATACGCCGCCGTGCAGCCCGCGCTGTTCACGCTCGACGGGGAAGAGGCGGCCGCGCTCCTGCCGGCCCGTGAACGGACCGCGCACAAGAACGATGCCGGCCACGTCCTGTCCCTCTGCGGCAGTGTCCGGATGCCGGGCGCCGCCTGCCTCTGCGCGAACGCGGCCCTGCGTGCCGGGGCCGGCCTCCTGACGGCCGCGTACCCGGGACCGGCCTATCCCGCCATCGCGTCCCACCTCACGGAGGCCATGAGCCTGCCGCTGCCGGCGGCGCCGGACGGGACCCTGTCCGTCGACGCGCTTCCTGTCCTCAAAGACTTCCATGGAAAGGCCACCGTCCTCGTGACGGGGTGCGGTCTCGGGCAGAGCGATGCCGTGAAGACGGTCCTCCGGGAACTCCTCAGAACGGCCGACATCCCGGTCCTTCTGGATGCCGACGCCCTCAACAACATCTCCGGCGATCTTTCCGTCCTGAAAGACCGGACGGCACCGACGGTCCTGACGCCCCACCCGGGGGAGATGGCCCGTCTCACCGGGAGACCGGCCTCCGAGATCCTTGCCGACCGGGTCTCTGTGGCAAAACAGTTTGCCGACGAATACGGCGTCACGGTCCTCCTGAAGGGGGCCGACACCGTCGTCGCGTCCTGCGATTCGGACCGGATCTATGTGAACACGACCGGCAACGAGGGCCTCGCCAAAGGCGGGAGCGGAGACACGCTCTCCGGCATCCTCGCGGCCTTCCTCGCGCAGGGGATGCAGCCCTTTGAGGCGGCTGCGGCAGCCGCGTATTACCACGGAAAAACGGCCGAACTCTGTGCCCTCGACATGGCCCTTCGGAGCATCCTCGCAACCGATCTCATCGAGGCTCTGCCCCTCGTTCTGCCGTAACGTGAATCGCCAAAAAACGAAGAAGAGACACCTTGTCCGGTGTCTCTTTTTTCAACTTTTCGGGGTCCATGTCTTGTGAAAGAGGCGGGTCTTTGTTATAATAAGTCAGTCTATATACTTTATTTCTAAAAGTATATCTATTCTTAAGAGAAAAGGGGAACGGCCATGGGACGACTGCTGGTGCTCGAAGGCCTTGACGGCTCCGGGAAATCCACCCAGACCGAACGGCTGAAGGAAGCGCTCCTGGCGACCGGAGAAACGGTCCGTCAGATCAAGCTCCCCGACTACGACGCCCCGTCTTCCACCCTCGTTCGGCAGTACCTTGCCGGAGACTTCGGGAAGGACCCGAACGCGGTCAACGCCTATGCCGCGTCGAGCTTCTACGCGGTGGACCGGGTCGCGAGTTTCCTTCTCGACTGGAAGCGCGATTACGATGCCGGTTCGCTCATCCTCGCGGACCGTTACACGACGTCGAACCCCATCTACCAGATGACCAAGCTCCCGAAGGAAGAGTGGGACGCCTACCTCACCTGGGTCGACGATTACGAATTCGGGAAACTCGGACTCCCGAGGCCCGACCGGGTCATCTTCCTCGACATGCCCGTCGAGGTCTCCCAGAAGATGATGACCCGCCGCTACGAAGGCGATGAAGCGAAGAAGGACGTGCACGAGAGCAACGTGCAGTTCCTGAACGCCTGCCGGGAAGCGGCTCTCTACACGGCGGAACGCTGGAACTGGTCCGTCGTCCGCTGCTGGGAAGGGGAGGAGCCCCGCACCATCGACGCCATCGCCGCCGATGTGTTCGCACTGGCCGCCCGCTGACCGCAGCCATCTCAGAAATCTCACTGGAACGGAGGCTGCACGTGGCAACTATTCTGACCGGTCCCGGGCTGGCTTCCGGGGCAGACTTTGAAACACTGACGGAACTTTGGACCCTGTCCTTCGGGGCCCCGGCTCCCATCATCCGAAACATCCAGACCCTCGTCGCCGACCCCGACCGCACGGTCGTGTACCGGGAAGACGGCAAAGCCGTCGCCGGGGCCTATCTGCTGGAGACCACGCTCCACATCGGCGACGACACCTATTCTGCTTACTATCTCTTCGCTGCCGCCACCCATCCGGACTTCCGCCGGAAAGGGTACATGGGGCAGATCATCCGCTACTGCCGGACCCTCTGTGAGGAACGGGACATCGACTTCCTCGTCCTCGTCCCCACGGACAACGACCTCTACAAGTACTTCTCCCGCTTCGGCTTCCGGGCGAACTTCTACCTGAAGACGACCCAGCTCGACCGGGAACAGCTGCTCGCGATGGTCGAGAAGATGGAACTCCCTGAGGAAGAGACCTCCGACGAGCCCGCCGGGTTCGTCCCGACCGAGATGCATGCCATCCGGCTGGCATCTCTGAAGGACGGCTCCCACGTCGAGTTCGACCGGCAGACCCTCCAGTACCTGTTCTTCGAACACGTCTACCGGGGAGGGAAGACCATCCTGCTCGAAGACGGCTATGTGCTGTACGACCTCACGACCGACGATACCGGCGACACGGTCCTGAAAGTCCGGGAACTGTGCGCGGCAGAGGAGCCGGGCAGACTTCTGCAGAAGCTGTCCGACATCGAAGCCGACCAGTACGTCCTGAACCTTCCGGCCTTCGACAGCCTTCGCGGCGGACGGACATCCACCGGCCGGGCCGGCATGGACCTCGCGGTCTCCAAACGGGCCGTCAAGGCGGAACGCACCATGAAGAACGCGTACATCGGCCTGACGATGGGCGATATCTCATAACAGGAGGAACTGACATGCTGTATCTGTTTCTGGCAGAGGGCTTTGAAGAAATCGAAGCACTCGGCACACTCGACGTCCTGCGCCGGGCTGGCGTGGAGACGAAGACCGTCGGCGTGACCGGCCCGGTCGTCACCGGTTCCCACGGAGTCCCCGTGACCGCGGACCTCGTCATCGAAGAGGCGGTCAAGGGTCAGGACCTCGACGGCGTCATCCTCCCGGGCGGCATGCCCGGCACGAAGAACCTGGAAGCCTCCGACCTCGTGAAGGACTTCCTCCGGCACTGCCGGGACAATGACCTCCTGATCGCCGCCATCTGTGCCGCACCCTCGGTGCTGGGGCACCTCGGTTATCTGGACGGAAAGAAAGCGACCTGCTTCCCCGGGTTCGAGACCGAACTCCGCGGAGCAGTTTATACGGCAGACAGTGTGACGGAAGACGGAACCGTCATCACCGGAAAGGGCGCCGGCGCTGCGCACCTCTTCGGCGAAGCCATCGCGGCCCGCTTCGTGGGCAACGAGGCGGCACACACGGTCCTCGCCAATATGCAGTATCCGCTTTGAATTTTAAGAAGATAAGAGTTTAGGATTAAGGAGCACGAAACGAATGTCCGACAGAAATGAACGTTACGACTCGGGTACGGAACGCACTCTGGAAGAACTCGAAAAGGTCTACTTCCAGAAGGCGGAACCGGGCACCTCTCCGGAGCCTTCGACCCCATCCGCTGCTGCCAGACGGCAGACGGCGTCCCGGTCGACTGCCCGCAGGCGGTCTGCGTCCAACGCATCCGCAAGGCGCACGACCCAGAAGTCCCGTCCTTCCCGGACCGGTGGCGGGCTGAAGAACCCGCTGGCCGGCCGCTCGAACAAGACGCCGAAACGGGGCAAAAAGAATACTGCGCCCGCGCGCAGCAGGACCGCTCAGACCGATGCCGGCAAGGTATCGGACAAGCTGGTCTTTACGCCGCTGCCGCCGGAAGGCTATGAGGCTCAGGCGCAGAACAAGGCCCAGGAACCTGTCGCCAGAAAGGTCGACACCTCCGCCGCTGCGAAGAACGTCCTCGACAACCTCGGCAACAAGGGCGCGGTCTACATCTCCGACACGAAGCGGTCCATGCAGGACATGCGCCGCCGTACGGCAGAGAACGCCTATCGCCGCCGCAACAACATGAAGGGCATGTCGGGCAAAGAGAAAGCCGGCTACATGCTCTCTCAGATCGGTCCCACCGTCCGCAGCGTCCAGTCCGAACCGAAGCGCAGAGAAGCAGCCTATAAGATCCTCATCGTGCTCATCGCTCTTCTCCTTGCCATCCACTGGACGTCCTGCATCAACGACATCCTGGGCTTTGCCCGGAGCGACAAGGAAAAGGTCATCGTCGTCGAAGAAGGGGACACCACGAACCAGCTCATCGGGAAGTTCGACCGTGCCGGTCTCATCAAGCACAGTACGGTGTGCAAGCTGTTCATCGCCACCACGTCGGGCATCCGCAACGACAACGACAAATACCTGAAGGGTGAGTTCACCCTGACACCGGATATGGGCATCGAAAAGATGCTCTCCACCTGTACCGCCACGCAGAAGCGTGAGACCGTCGAGATCACCTTCCCCGAAGGCTTCACGGTCGAACAGATCGCCGAGAAACTGGAAGAGTCCAAGGTCTGCTCGAAGTCCGACTTCCTGAAGGCCACGAACGTCGCCACTTACAGCTACGACTTCGTCAAGGACATCGCGAACGGCGATCAGCGTTACCACCTGCTGGAAGGTTACATGTATCCCGATACCTACGAGTTCTACGTCGGCGAAGACGCCTCCAGCGTCGTTTCCAAGCTGCTCGGCAACTTCAACGACAAGTGGTCCGACTCCTACGCGTCGAGAGCCAGAGAACTCAACATGTCGATGGACGACGTCATCACCCTCGCCTCCATCGTCCAGAAGGAAGACAGCAACCCGGACAACATGGCGGTCATCGCCTCGGTCTTCTACAACCGACTCAATTCGTCCGCGTACCCGTCCCTTCAGTCTGACGCTACGAACTACTACGTCAACACATACATCAAGCCGAACGCCAGTGCCGGTGACTACAACCTGTACCGGAACCGCTACAGCACCTACGTCTGTAAGGGCCTCCCGGTCGGACCCATCTGCAGCCCCGGCGACGACGCCATCAAGTCCGTCCTCTGGCCGGCCAGCACGAACTACTACTTCTTCGCCCACGATGACGAGGGCAACCTCTTCGCCGCACGGACTGCCAATGAGCAGAACCAGAACGTCTACAACGCTCTGACCACCGGCGGCTCTGACGAGGAAGAAGAAGCGTAAGGAGACTGCATTCGTTGAAACAGATCAGAACACCGGAGCTCCTGGCCCCCGCGGGGGACCGGGAGCGTCTGGACGCGGCCCTGCTCTACGGAGCGGACGCCGTATACCTCGGCGGACAGGAGTTCGGCATGCGGGCCGCGCCTTCCAACTTCACGGAAGAGGGCCTTGCCGAAGCGGTCCGGGATTGTCATGAGAAAGGGGTCCGGGTCCACCTGACGGTGAACACGCTGCCCCGCAATGACGAGCTGGACGCGCTGCCCCGGTTCCTGTCCTCCGCCAAAGACGCCGGCGTCGATGCGTTCATCATCGCCGATGTGGGCGTCATGAAACTCGCTCAGAAACACGCCCCCGGGGTCGACATCCACATGTCGACTCAGGCGGGTGTTGTCAACTACCTGACCGCCAACACTCTTTATGAAATGGGGGCGAAACGGGTCGTCATGGCCCGGGAGTGCTCTCTCGACGAGATCCGTGAAGTGCGGGCGAAGACCCCGAAAGACCTCGAGATCGAAGCCTTTGTCCACGGGGCGATGTGCATGTCGATCTCCGGCCGCTGCCTCCTGTCGAACTACATGACCGGGCGGGACGGCAACCGGGGCGAATGTGCCCAGCCCTGCCGCTGGCAGTACCATCTGATGGAGGAGAAACGCCCCGGAGAATACTTCGAGATCACCGAAGGGGAACACGGGACCTACTTCCTTAATTCCCAGGACATGTGCCTCATCGAGCACATCCCGGAACTGGTGGACGCCGGCATCACGAGCTTCAAGATCGAAGGCCGGGCCAAGTCCGCGTTCTACGTGGGCGCGGTCACCAATGCCTACCGTGCCGCCATCGACGGCTATCTGGCAGACCCCTCCGCCGACTACCGGCCGGAACCCTGGATCGTCGACGAAGTCCGGAAGATCAGCTACCGCGACTACTGCACGGGCTTCTACTTCGGTGCGCCGGAAAAGGACGCCCACATCTATTATGATGGGATCTACATCCGTAACTGGGACGTCATCGCCAATGTGCTGGACTCGGACGGGGAATTCGTCACCGTCACCCAGCGCAACCGCTTTTTCAAAGGCGATGTACTGGAGGTCATGTCGCCGGGCACACCGCCTTACGAACTGACCGTGACCGAAATGTTCAACGAGGCAGGGGAGGCCATCGACGTCGCCCCGAACCCCATGGCCACTATCAAGATCCGCTGTGACCGGCTCATCCCGAAGGGATCCGTCCTGCGGATGCAAAAACAGAACTGACAGAAAGAGGCGAACCTATGGACTGTCCGCGGGAACTGACCCTGCAACTGGAAGACCGCTACCTCTCGGAGTACGCGCAGAAGTGCCGGGAGACCAGAGGCCGTGCCGTCGAAGACCCCGATGACGACGTCCGGACCGCCTATCAGAGAGACCGGGACCGGATCATCCACTGCAACGCGTTCCGACGCCTGCAGCACAAGACCCAGGTCTTTTTGTCTCCGTTCGGAGACCACTACCGGACCCGCCTCACCCATACCCTGGAGGTCAATCAGATCGCCAGGACCCTGGCCCGGGGACTCCGGGTCAACGAAGACCTGACCGAGGCCATCGCCCTCGGTCACGACCTCGGCCACACGCCCTTCGGCCATGCCGGAGAGCGGGCGCTGGACGCGGTGTTCCCGGAGGGGTTCAAACACTATGAACAGAGCCTCCGGGTCGTCGACCGCATCGAGCGGAACGGCCGCGGCCTGAACCTGACCTGGGAAGTCCGGGACGGCATCCTGAACCACACCAAAGGGGAGTGGGCCGCCACCCTCGAAGGCCGCATCGTCCGCCACGCCGACCGGGTCGCGTACCTGAACCATGACATCGACGACGCCATCCGCGCGGGGCTCTTCACCGAAGAAGACCTGCCGACCCATTTTCGGGAAGTCCTCGGGAAGAGCAAGAGCGAACGCATCAACACGCTCGTCCTCTCGACTCTCGAGAACACCACCGGCATGGATGTCCGGATGGACCCGCTGGTCCAGGAAGCCTTCGACGAACTGAACGATTACATGTTCGCCAATGTCTATACCAACCCCGTCTGCAAGGGCGAAGAGGGCAAAGCCGTCCTCGTCGTGCAGACGCTCTATCAATACTTTGCAGCCCATCCCGAAGAGATGCCGGGCGACTACCGGCAGATCGCCGAAGAGGAGTCCCCGGAACGGGGCGCCTGCGATTACATCTCCGGCATGAGCGACCGCTACGCCCTCCGGGTCTACGAGAAACTGTTCATCCCGAGTCCCTGGGGCTAAAAGGAGACACACACTATGCCACGGATCCGTGAAGAGTTCCTGAATACGCTGCGGGACAGGCTGGATATCGAAGAATTCATATCCGGCTATGTCCATCTCAAGCGTGCAGGCCGTCTCTCCAAGGGTCTGTGTCCCTTCCACTCCGAGAAAACGCCGTCCTTCACGGTCTATCCCGACAACCAGTCGTTCTACTGTTTCGGCTGCGGGAAAGGGGGAGACATCATCACCTTCACCCGGGACATCGAGAACCTCGACTACCTGGATGCGGTCCGGTTCCTCGCGGACCGGGCAGGCCTGCAGATGCCCGATGAAGAGTACGACGACACCCTCTCCAAAAAGCGCAAGCGCATGCTGGAACTCAACAAAGAGGCGGCACGCTTTTTCTACAAGGCGCTCAACAGCGAAAAGGGCGCCGGGTGCATGAAGTACTGGACCGAACAGCGGGGCCTCACACAGCAGACCATCAAGCATTTCGGCCTCGGCTACGCGCCGGACGACTGGCACGCGCTCCACTACTACATGCGCGGGCTCCACTACTCCGACCAGGAGCTCTATGAGGCGAACCTCCTTCGCCGGTCGGAGAAAAACGGAAAAGTCTTTTACTATGACAACTTCCGCAACCGGGCCATGGTGCCCATCATCGACCTTCGGGGCAACGTCATCGCCTTCGGCGGGCGGGTCCTCGACGACTCGAAACCCAAATATGTGAACACTTCGGACACCCTCGTCTACAAGAAGAGCAGCGCACTGTTCGCCCTGAACTTCGCGAAGGGGTCCGGTTCTGATCAGCTCATCCTCTGTGAAGGCTATCTCGACGTCATCACCCTCCATCAGGCAGGGTTCACGAACGCCGTCGCCGGCCTCGGCACCGCCCTCACCGATGAGCAGGTCCGGCTCATCGCCCGGTACTGCCGGGAAGTGGTCCTGTCCTATGACAACGACGACGCCGGACGGGAGGCCACCCACCGTGCCCTCCAGAAATTCGAACAGACGGATCTGACCGTCCGCTCCCTCACGATGGACGGCGGGAAAGACCCGGACGAGATCATCAAGACCTACGGCGCGGAACGGTTCCGTTCCATGCTGGACGGTGCGTCCAACGAGACAGAGTACAGACTCAATGAACAGCGGATGAAGTTCGACCTCTCCACCGATGACGGAAAGGTGCGCTACATCGAAGCGGTCTCTTTCATTCTGGCGGCGCTGGCACCGGCCGAACGCTATGTCTACACTTCGCGGGTCGCGGAGGAGACGGGCGTGGCCCGGGAGGCCATCGAGTCCCAGATCACGAGGGCCGTGAGACGGCAGCGCAACCGCCGAGAGCGTGCGGACTTCTCGGAGCTGAACAGAGAACTCGTGAAGCAGGACCCCTCCGGCGGACATGTGAGTGGGAAAGTCATCCGTGCCGAAGAGACCATACTGGCCTCGCTGCTCCGCAACCCCGACTATCTTCCAAAGATCGGGGACCGGCTCGAGGCAAAGGATTTCTCCACCGCATTCGGTCAGAAGGCCTTCACGGTCATCGCCGACCGGATCCGGGAGGGAAAAGGCGTGGAGAGTTTCATCCTCTCCCAGTACTTCGACCCCGATGAGATGGGCCAGCTCGCGCGGATCCAGAACGCAGGCATCCCGCTCAGCGGCACGCTTTCCGAGATCGAAGACTGCATCCGGGTCTTAAAGACCGCGGAAGAAACGAAAGCCTCCGTCCCCGGCGGAGAGATCACCGACGAAGAACTTCGGGAACTTTTCTCGAAAAAGTAAGGAGTTTGTTTTATGGAAGAAAAGAAGCAAAAGGTAGTCAACGGCCTCATCGAAAAGGGTCGCGCTGCGGGGAAACTCAGCACGAACGACATCGATGCCGCCATCGTCGAACTCGACCTCGAGATCGACGAGCTGGATAAGCTCTATGACACCCTCGAGAGCAACAACATCGAGATCGTCGACGACCTCGGCGACGCTGCCCTCGATTCCCTGAACTTTGACGTGGTCGGCGGGACCCAGAAGCCCGGCGAGATCAACGCCACCGACGCCTCCAAGAACGCGGCGATGGACGACCCGGTCAAAGTCTACCTCAAGGAGATCGGCCGTGTGCCCCTTCTGACCCCGGAAGAGGAGATCGAACTCGCCATCCGCATTTCGGAAGGCGATGAAGAGGCGAAGAAGAAACTCGCCGAATCCAACCTGCGTCTCGTCGTCAGTATCGCGAAGCGGTACGTCGGCCGCGGCATGCAGTTCCTCGACCTCATCCAGGAGGGCAATCTGGGGTTGATCAAAGCCGTGGATAAGTTCGATTACACCAAGGGCTTCAAGTTCTCGACCTATGCCACGTGGTGGATCCGTCAGGCGATCACCCGTGCCATCGCCGACCAGGCCCGTACCATCCGGATCCCGGTCCATATGGTCGAGACCATCAACAAGGTCAAGAAGACCAACAGCCAGCTCCTTCACAAGAACGGCAGAGACCCGACCGCCGAAGAGATCGCCGAAGAGCTCGACATGCCCGTCGAGAAGGTCCGCGAGATCCTGCGCGTCGCTCAGGAACCCGTCTCTCTCGAGACGCCCATCGGTGAGGAAGAGGACAGCCACCTCGGCGACTTCATCCCCGACGACGAAGCACTGGCGCCGGCCGACGCCGCGTCCCAGATGCTCCTGAGAGAACAGCTGGCCGAAGTCCTGAAGACCCTGACCCCGAGAGAGGAACGCGTCCTGTCCCTGCGGTTCGGCCTCGAGGACGGACACCCCCGGACCCTCGAAGAGGTCGGCAAGGAGTTCAACGTCACCCGTGAGCGCATCCGTCAGATCGAAGCGAAAGCGCTCCGCAAGCTCCGCCATCCCAGCCGCTCGAAGAAGCTCAAGGACTTCCTCGACTAAGTTTGAAAGAGAAGCTCCCACATTCGTGGGAGCTTTTTATTGCGTGTGGAGAAGGGGCAAAAAAGTGCCTCCGGAGCAAAATCCGGCGTTTCCAAGTGAGGCTGCTCAGCGCGCAGCGCAGCGAAGCGAACCCAAGGGCTGTGGGCTTCGGGGGTTTTGCGGAGGAGGCAGCTTTTTTGACCTTCAACAAGGGGTAAATCGCCCACAATGCGAAACGCCCGGAGGAGCTTATGAAAAACTTTGCAAAGGGGCTTGACAAATTTGAAAAAACCGCTTGACGGGCGGTTTTCTTATATATAAAATATAAATCCACTTTTATAACGAAAAGTGCGCGATTTTAGAAATACGGAACGGAGTGATCACGGCTTATGGTAAACGTTAAAGCGACCAAGCTCGGAACAACCACTCGTATGAATTTCGCTCAGATCGATGAAGTCATGCAGATGCCGAACCTCATCGAGATCCAGAAGAATTCGTATCAGTGGTTCCTGGATGTCGGTCTGAAGGAAGTCTTCAGAGACATCGGGGAAATTACCGACTACACCGGTAATCTCGTCCTCGAGTTCGTCGACTATTCGATGGATGAAAAACCGAAATACACCGTCAAGGAATGCAAGGCGAACCGGGCAACCTATTCGTCCAGCATCCACCTGACTGCGCGTCTCGCCAACAAGGAGACCGGACTCATCAAGGAGTCTGTCGTCAAGATGGGCGAGTTCCCGATCATGACGGAGAGCGGTACCTTCATCATCAACGGTGCGGAACGTGCCATCGTTTCGCAGCTGGTCCGTTCCCCCGGCGTATATTATGGTATGACCCATGACAAGACCGGTAAGGAACTCTACACGACCACCGTTATCCCGAACAGAGGTGCCTGGCTCGAATACGAGACCGACCAGAACGATGTGTTCTATGTCCGCATCGACAAGAACAGAAAGATCCCGATCACGACCTTCATTCGTGCTCTGGGCCTTTCCAGCAACGAAGAGATCCTCGATTTCTTCGGTCCGGACGAGCGGATCCTCGCGACCCTCGAGAAGGACACGACGAAAAACCGTGAAGAAGCACTCCTGGAAGTCTACAAGAGACTGCGCCCGGGCGAGCCGCCGACCGTCGAGACTGCCGAACAGCATCTCGACAACCTGTTCTTCGACGCCCGCCGTTACGACCTGTCCCGTGTAGGCCGCTACAAATATAATAAGAAGCTCGGCATCTCCCAGCGTCTGACCGGCGAAAAGCTCGCCCGTGAAGTCGTCAACGTGGAGACCGGTGAGTTCCTCGCCGACGCCGGTGACGTCGTCACCGCCGAGAAGGCATATGAGATCGAACAGGCCGGTATCACCGAAGCCTATGTCCTCACCGAAGAGGGGAAAGAGGTCAAAGTCGTTTCCAACGGCATGGTCGACATCCTCCCGTTCCTCGGCGCCTGGGACCTGACGGAAGACGAACTGGAAGAAGTCGGCATCAATGAAAAGGTCCGGTTCAGCGTCCTTCAGGACATCCTCGCCGAAGCAGAGGACGACTGGGACAAGGACGACCTGCTCCTCACTCTGAAAGAGCATGCGGACGACCTCATCCCGAAACACATCATCATCGACGACATCTATGCCACCGTCAACTATCTTGACTGCCTCGGCAACAATGTCGGTACCCTTGACGACATCGACCATCTGGGCAACCGCCGCATCCGTTCCGTCGGCGAACTGCTCCAGAACCAGTTCCGCATCGGTTTCTCCCGTATGGAACGTGTCGTCCGCGAGAGAATGTCTCTCTCCGCGCAGGACCCCGAGAAGGCGACTCCGGAAGCACTCATCAACATCCGTCCCGTCGTCGCTGCCATCAAGGAGTTCTTCGGCTCCTCGCCGCTGTCCCAGTTCATGGACCAGACGAACCCTCTGGCAGAGCTCACGCATAAGCGTCGTCTCTCCGCCCTCGGCCCCGGCGGTCTTTCCAGAGACCGTGCCGGATTCGAAGTCCGAGACGTCCACTACACCCATTACGGCCGCATGTGTCCCATCGAGACCCCCGAAGGTCCGAACATCGGTCTGATCTCCTACCTTGCCACCTTTGCCCGCATCAACAAGTACGGCTTCATCGAAGCGCCGTTCCGGAAGATCGACAAGGAGACCGGCAAGGTCCTCGACGAAGTCGTTTACATGACCGCCGATGTCGAAGACAACTACCGTGTCGCCCAGGCGAACGAGCCCCTCGACAAAGACGGACATTTCCTCAACAACCGTATCACCATCCGTTATCGCGATGAATTCGCCGAAGTCGACCCGAGCGTTCCCGACTACATGGACGTCTCTCCGAAGATGCTCGTCTCCGTCGCGACTGCCATGATCCCGTTCCTCGAGAACGACGACGCCAACCGTGCCCTCATGGGTTCGAACATGCAGCGTCAGGCAGTCCCGCTCATGGTCACCGATTCTCCGATCGTCGGTACCGGTATGGAATACAAGGCCGCTGTCGACTCCGGTTCCGTCGTCCTCGCGAAGAACGCCGGTACGGTCAAGCATGTCGACGCCGACCACATCGAGATCGAGACCGAAGACGGCCTCGACAACTATGAGCTCATCAAGTTCATGGGCTCCAACCAGGGTACCTGCATCAACCAGAGACCCATCGTCGACCTTGGCCAGGAAGTCACCAAAGGACAGGTCATCGCCGACGGCCCCGCCACCAGCAATGGTGAGATCTCCCTCGGTAAGAACGCCCTCATCGGCTTCATGACCTGGGAAGGCTACAACTACGAAGACGCCGTTCTTCTGAATGAGAAACTCATCCGGGACGACGTTTACACCTCCATCCATATCGAAGAGTTCGAACTCGAGTCCCGTGACACCAAGCTCGGGCCGGAAGAGATCACCCGCGACATCCCGAACGTCGGTGAAGACGCACTGGCGAACCTCGATGAAGAGGGTATCATCCACATCGGCGCCGAAGTCAAGTCCGGCGACATCCTCGTCGGTAAGGTCACCCCGAAGGGCGAGACCGAGCGCACCGCGGAAGAGCGCCTCCTGCAGGCCATCTTCGGTGAGAAGGCGAGAGAGGTCCGCGATACATCGCTCCGTGTCCCGCACGGTGAGTACGGTATCGTCCTCAATGTCGAAGTCTTCACGAGAGCCAACTCCGATGAGCTGAGCCCGGGCGTCAACAAGGTCGTCCGTGTGTACATCGCCCAGAAGAGAAAGATCCAGGTCGGTGACAAGATGGCCGGCCGTCACGGTAACAAGGGTGTCGTCTCCCGCGTCCTTCCGCAGGAAGACATGCCGTTCCTGCCGGACGGTACTCCGCTCGACATCGTCCTGAACCCGCTGGGCGTTCCCTCCCGAATGAACATCGGTCAGGTCCTCGAAGTCAACATCGGTATGGCGGCCCGTTCCAAGGGCTGGAAGATCATGACCCCCGTCTTCGACGGTGCCCATGAGGAAGACATCCAGTACTTCCTCGTCGAGTCCAAACTCCTGGCTCAGGGCAACGACCAGACGAAGCAGCTCGTTCTCGACTACGAAGACAAGAACGAGGAGAGAGGCTTCAGCCTCGACGAACTCATGGATCTCCTCCGCAAGAACACGGAGGACGAGGCAGAGCTCGCACTCATCGAGGAAGCCTACAAGGGCAGAGACGGTAAGACCGAACTCATGGACGGCCGTACCGGTCTTCCGCTCGGCGACCGCGTCACCGTCGGTGTCATGTATTACCTCAAACTCCACCATCTTGTCGACGATAAGATCCACGCCCGTTCCACCGGTCCGTACTCCCTCGTCACGCAGCAGCCCCTCGGCGGTAAAGCCCAGTTCGGCGGCCAGCGTTTCGGTGAAATGGAAGTCTGGGCCCTCGAGGCTTACGGCGCGGCCTACACCCTTCAGGAGATCCTGACCGTCAAGTCCGACGACATCGTCGGCCGTGTCAAGACCTACGAAGCCATCGTCAAGGGCCAGAGCGTACCGAAGTCCGGCGTTCCGGAGTCCTTCAAGGTCCTCATCAAGGAACTGCAGGCCCTCGGCCTCGACGTCCGCGTCCTCGACAAAGATGATAACGAAATCGACCTCAGACAGAATTTCGATGGCGATGACATCGGATTCCGTCTTGCCGAAAACGACGATATGAAGTCCGTCAACGACGCCGAAGGCGCCACCGGCTACATGACCCTCGATGAGCAGGGCGAGCCCATGGCCACCGTAGACGAGTTCGACGAATTCACCGCTGATGAGGAACCCACCGCGGAAGATCTGGATTCCCTCAGCTTTGACGAATAATTTAAGGAAAGAGGTCGCCCAATGACAGACATTCAGAATAAAACGATGAATGACGATCTGGTATTCGATTCCATTCGGATCGGCCTGTCTTCGCCGGACACCATCCGCAAGTGGTCCAACGGTGAAGTCACCAAGCCCGAAACGATCAACTACCGGACTCTGAAGCCGGAGCGCGACGGTCTTTTCTGCGAAAAGATCTTCGGGCCCACCAAAGACTGGGAGTGCTCCTGCGGTAAATACAAGCGGATCCGCTACAAAGGCAAGATCTGCGAACGCTGCGGTGTCGAAGTCACCAAAGCGAAAGTCAGAAGAGAGCGGATGGGCCATATCGAACTGGCCGCTCCCGTCTCTCACATCTGGTACTTCAAGGGCATCCCGTCCCGCATCGGCCTGATGCTCGACATCTCTCCGCGTTCGCTGGAGAAGGTCCTGTACTTTGCTCTCTACATCGTCACGGACCCGGGTTCCACCCCGCTCGAGAAGTATCAGCTCCTGACCGAGAAGAACTATCAGGAAATGCGCGAGATGTACGAAGATGACTTCGACGCCGGAATGGGCGCGGAAGCCATCAAGAAGCTCCTCCAGGAGATCGACGTCGTCGCCCTTTCCGATGAACTGACGGAAGAACTCGTCAAGGCCACCGGCCAGAGACGGACCCGTCTTCTGAAGAGACTGGAAGTCGTCAACGCCTTCCGGAATTCCGGCAACAAGCCGGAGTGGATGATCCTCGACTGCATCCCGGTCATCCCGCCCGATCTGCGCCCCATGGTCCAGCTCGACGGCGGACGTTTCGCAACGTCCGACCTCAACGACCTGTACCGCCGCGTGATCAACCGTAACAACCGTCTGAAACGCCTTCTGGACCTCCATGCGCCGGACATCATCATCCGCAACGAGAAGCGCATGCTCCAGGAAGCCGTCGACGCCCTCATCGACAACGGCCGCCGCGGCCGTCCGGTCACCGGACCGAACAACCGCCCGCTCAAGTCCCTTTCCGATATGCTGAAAGGTAAGCAGGGCCGCTTCCGTCAGAACCTGCTCGGTAAGCGTGTCGACTACTCCGGCCGTTCCGTTATCGTCGTCGGTCCGGAACTCAAGATGTACCAGTGCGGTCTGCCGAAGGAAATGGCTCTCGAGCTGTTCAAGCCCTTCGTCATGAAACGCCTCGTCGAGACCAACGTCGCCGGCAACATCAAGTCTGCCCGCAAGATGGTCGAACGCTCCAAAGACGAAGTCTGGGATGCCCTGGAAGTCGTCATCAAGGACCACCCCGTCATGCTGAACCGTGCACCGACCCTGCACCGTCTCGGTATCCAGGCCTTTGAACCGGTCCTGGTCGACGGCCGTGCCATCAAGCTCCACCCGCTCGCATGTACCGCCTTCAACGCGGACTTCGACGGTGACCAGATGGCCGTCCACGTACCGCTGTCCGCAGAAGCTCAGGCGGAAGCCCGTTTCCTGATGCTGGCGGCGAACAACCTCCTGAAACCCTCCGACGGACGTCCCGTCACGGTCCCGACCCAGGACATGGTCCTCGGTTCCTACTACCTGACCCTCGACAAGGACGGCGAGCCGGGTGAGGGGAGAGTCTTCCGTGATGTCAACGAAGCCACCATGGCCTTCGAGGAAAAGACCATCACGATGCACTCCAAGATCAGGATCCGTATGACGAAGGAGATCGACGGCGAGCAGAAGTCCGGCATCATCGAGACCACGCTCGGCAAGGTCATCTTCAACAACCCGATCCCGCAGGACCTCGGCTTCATCGACAGAAGCATCCCGGGCAACGAGTTCCGTCTGGAAGTCGAAGACCTGGTCAACAAGAAAGTCCTCGGTAAGATCATCGACCGCTGCCTGCGGATCCACGGCACCCATACCACTTCCGTCATGCTCGACGAGATCAAGGCGCAGGGTTACAAGTACTCCACGCTGAGTGGTATCACCGTTGCCGTCTCCGACGCGAAGATCCCCGAAAGCAAATGGGATTACGTCGGTGCCGCTTCCGACAAGGTCGACCAGATCGAATCCTACTATCAGATGGGTATGCTCTCCAGCAAAGAGCGCTCCCGCCTCATCCTCAGCGAGTGGGACAACTGCACGAAGCAGGTGTCCGACGGTCTGAAGGACAACCTCGGTAAATACAACCCGATCTTCATGATGATCGACTCCGGCGCCCGTGGTTCTGACTCCCAGCTGCGTCAGCTCGCCGGCATGCGCGGTCTTATCGCCAACACGTCCGGTAAGACCATCGAGATCCCGATCAGAGCGAACTACCGTGAAGGTCTGAACATCATCGAATACTTCATCTCCTCCCGTGGTGCCCGTAAAGGTCTTGCCGATACCGCACTTCGTACCGCGGACTCCGGTTACCTGACGAGACGTCTCGTCGACGTTTCCCAGGAAGTCATCGTCTCGGAAGAAGACTGCGGATGCAAACACGGTATCCCCGTCTACGACATCACCGACGGAAACGAAGTCATCGAGAAACTCGAAGAACGTCTCGTCGGCCGTTACCTGGTCGAAGACCTCATCGACCGCAAGACCGGCGAAGTCCTCATGGACTGCGACCACATGCTGACGGAAGATGACGCCGAGATCGTCGCGAAGTACGTCAAAGAGACCCACGCCGAAGACATCGCTGCCGGCAAGGCAGAAGAGGGCTCCAGAGCCGAGATCGACATCCGTTCGCTCCTGACCTGCCGCGCCCACCACGGTGTCTGCATCAAGTGCTACGGTAAGAACCTGGCCACCGGCGGTACGGTCACGGTCGGTGAAGCCGTCGGTATCATCGCGGCCCAGTCCATCGGTGAACCCGGTACCCAGCTGACCATGCGTACGTTCCACACCGGCGGTGTCGCTTCGGGTTCCGATATCACACAGGGTCTTCCCCGTGTCGAAGAGCTGTTCGAAGGCCGCAAGCCGAAGACGCTCGCCATCCTGTCCGAGTTCGACGGTACTGTCTCCATCGACGACGACAAGAAGGGCAAACACGTCATCGTCACCAACGCGGAAGAAGGGAAGGAGAAGTCCTACCTCATCCCGTACGGCCTGCGCCTGCGTCAGAAGATCGTCCCCGGTGCCACCGTCCAGAAGGGCGAGGCGCTGACGGAAGGTTCCATCAACCCGCATGACCTCCTCGAGATCATGGGTGTCGACGCGGTCCACGACTACCTCATCCGTGAAGTCCAGAGAGTCTACCGGATGCAGGGTGTTGACATCAACGACAAGCACATCGAAGTCATCGTCCGCCAGATGATGAAGAAGGTCACCGTCACCGATGCCGGTGAGACCGACCTCATCGCGGGCTCTGTCATCGAGAAGTCCGATTTCTATGCGGTCAACGAGAAACTGGAGAAGGAAGCTGCCGAGACCGGCCGCGAACCGGCTTACGCAAAGGCCGATCCGATGCTCCTCGGTATCACCAAGGCTTCCCTCGCCACCGACTCCTTCCTGTCCGCCGCCTCCTTCCAGGAGACGACCCGTGTCCTCACCGACGCGGCCATCAAGGGCAAGACCGACCCGCTGCTCGGCCTGAAGGAGAACGTCATCATCGGTAAGCTGCTCCCGAGCGGCACCGGTATGAAGTGCTATGCCGACGTCGAAGTCGAGCAGAAACACGACCTGTTCAACGCGATCGATTCCGACCTGTTCATCGAAGATATCGAAGAATTCGAGGAACTGCCCGAGGAAGAGTAAATCGCCCCAGTAACACGGGGAAAAACGGGTGTTGACAAAGCATAAGAATTCAGATACAATACCGAATTGTCGCAGTGTTTCCAGCACGCGAAACCAAAACTATACAGGGGAACTTCCGGGCGATCTCCCGGAGGCTCTCCTTATAGCAATATATTTATACTTTACATTATTTGCATGGAGGTGAAACAGATTGCCAACCTTTAACCAGCTTGTTCGTCAGGGTCGTAAGACCTCCGAAAAGAAAGCAAAGGCTCCGGCTCTTCTGAAAGGACTCAACTCTAAGAAGAACGTCATGACCGACGTCCAGTCTCCGCAGAAACGCGGTGTCTGCACTGCCGTCAAGACCGCCACACCGAAGAAGCCGAACTCTGCACTTCGTAAGATCGCCAGAGTCCGTCTGACCAACGGGATCGAGGTTTCCGCCTACATTCCGGGTGTCGGCCACAATCTTCAGGAGCATAGTGTCGTCCTCATCAGAGGCGGACGTGTTAAGGACCTTCCCGGTGTTCGTTACCATATCATCCGTGGTACGCTCGATACACAGGGTGTTACGGACCGTATGCAGTCCCGTTCCAAATACGGCGCTAAGAGACCGAAGAAAAAGTAAGAGAACATACTTCTTGCAAGGCCACGCATGAACATGCGTGACAATGTGAAGTGTATATATATTGTTATTTATATGCCTCACATTGGCGCCACGAGAACGTTGTCACTCGAGTACCTATGATATCATTACTATGAAGGAGGGAAGCGAAGTGCCAAGAAGAGGCCAGATTGCAAAACGTGATGTTTTGCCCGATCCGCTTTACAATTCCAAGCTCGTAACACGTCTCATCAACAGTGTTATGCTCGATGGTAAAAAAGGTGTCGCTCAGAAGATCGTCTACGGCGCTTTTGACATCATCAAAGAAAAGACAGGTGAAGACCCCCTCGAAGTGTTCGAGAAGGCCATGGAAAACGTTATGCCTGTCCTTGAAGTCAAGGCTCGCCGTGTCGGCGGTGCCACTTACCAGGTTCCGATGGAAGTCCGTCCGGAACGCAGACAGACCCTGGGTCTCCGCTGGATCACCCTGTATGCTCGTCAGCGTGGTGAGAGAACCATGAAGGAACGTCTCGCGAACGAGATCATGGATGCCGTCAATGAAACCGGCTCCGCATTCAAGAAACGCGAAGACACTCACAGAATGGCAGAAGCCAACAAGGCGTTTGCTCATTTCCGCTGGTAATCACGGGAGGATTATATGCCGAGACAGGTATCTTTGGAAAAAACCAGAAACATTGGTATCATGGCTCATATCGACGCCGGTAAAACGACGACGACCGAGCGTATCCTGTACTACACCGGTATCAACCATAAGATCGGTGAGGTCCATGACGGCGCTGCCACCATGGACTGGATGGTCCAGGAACAGGAACGTGGTATCACCATCACGTCCGCTGCTACCACCTGCTTCTGGAAAGGACACAGAATCAACATCATCGACACTCCCGGCCACGTGGACTTCACCGCAGAAGTCGAGCGTTCTCTTCGAGTCCTCGACGGCTCCGTGACCGTCCTCTCCGCCAAGGGTGGTGTCGAGCCCCAGTCTGAGACCGTCTGGCGTCAGGCTGACAAATATCAGGTCCCGCGCATGATCTACGTCAACAAGATGGACATCATGGGCGCCGACTACTACAACGTCATCGAAATGGTCAAAGACCGTCTGAAGGCCAACCCGGTCCCGATCCAGATCCCGATCGGTGCCGAAGCTGAATTCCGTGGCATCATCGACCTGATCACCATGCGCGCCGAAGTCTACTACGACGACATGGGCCAGGATGTCCGCGACGAAGACATTCCCGCAGACATGATGGACAAAGCCCAGGAATATCACGATGCTCTCATCGAGACCGTCGCATCCTATGACGACGAGCTCATGGAGAAGTACTTCAACGGGGAAGAGCTGACCATCGATGAGATCAAAGCTACGATCCGTAAGGGCACCCTTGCCAACGACATGGTCCCGATGGTCTGCGGTACTTCCTACCGCAACAAGGGCGTTCAGCCCCTCCTCGACGCCATCGTTGACTACATGCCCGCTGCTACCGATATCCCCGCCATCAAGGGCACCGACCCCGAGACCGGCGAAGAGATCGAGAGACATCCGAGAGACGACGATCCGTTCTCCGCTCTTGCATTCAAGATCGCGACGGACCCGTATGTCGGTAAGCTCTGCTTCTTCCGTGTCTATTCGGGTACTGCCAATGCCGGCGAGACCGTTTACAACTCTGTAAAGGGCAAGAACGAGCGTCTTGGTCGTATCATGCAGATGCACGCGAACCACAGACAGGATATCGATACCGTTTACTCCGGCGATATCGCCGCCTGCGTCGGTGTCAAGAACACCACCACCGGTGATACCCTTTGCGATCCGAAGGCGCCGGTCATCCTTGAGTCCCTCGACTTCCCGGAACCCGTTATCCGTGTTGCCGTCGAGCCGAAGACCAAGGCCGGTCAGGAAAAGATGGGCATCGCCCTCGCCAAACTGGCCGAAGAAGACCCGACATTCCGTACTTACACAGACGAAGAGACCGGCCAGACCATCATCGCCGGTATGGGTGAGCTCCACCTCGAGATCATCGTCGACCGTCTGCTCCGTGAGTTCAAGGTCGAAGCGAACGTAGGTCAGCCGCAGGTTGCCTACCGCGAGACCATCAGCGCTCCGGCGGATGTCGCATGCAAGTTCAAGCGTCAGACCGGTGGTTCCGGTCAGTACGCCGAAGTCAAGATCAAGATCGAGCCGAACCCCGAGAAGGGTTACGAGTTCGTCAACGCCGTTGTCGGCGGTGCCATTCCGAAGGAATTCATCGCCCCCACCGAACAGGGTATCAAGTCCGCCATGCAGAGCGGTGTCCTGGCCGGCTATAACGTCGAAGACGTCAAAGTCACCCTTTACGACGGTTCTTACCATGAAGTCGACTCCTCTGAGATGGCCTTCAAGATCTGCGGATCCATGGCCTTCAAGGACGCCATGAGAAAGGCCTCTCCGGTCCTCATGGAGCCCATGATGAAAGTCGACGTCACCACTCCGGACGACTATGTCGGCGACGTCATCGGCGACATCAACTCCCGCCGTGGTCTCATCAAGGGTATGGAGCCCGTCAACGGCGCCACCCAGATCAGCTCGTTCATCCCGCTTGCTTCCATGTTCGGTTACTCCACCGACCTTCGTTCCAAGACTCAGGGCCGTGCCAACTATGTCATGCAGCCGTCCCACTATGTCGAGGTTCCGAAGTCCATCGCGGAGGGCATCATTTCCGACCGGAACAAGAAGGACTAAGCGCTTGAAACCGTACTTGCATTGAATCAGTCTATCTGATACAATCAAAATAATTCTGAATGAATAAAGTTCACCATTATGAAGGAGGAACATTCCAATGGCAAAGGAACATTTTAACCGAAACAAACCGCACGTATACATCCGTACCATCGGTCACGTCGACCATGGTAAGACCACTCTTACTGCTGCGATCACCAAGACTCTTGCTATGAAGGGCCTTGCCAAGTTCAAGGACTATGGCGAGATCGATAAGGCTCCCGAAGAGAGAGAGCGTGGTATCACCATCAACACCGCTCACGTCGAGTATGAGACCGAAGACAGAATCGGCCTCAACGGCGAAGAGATCAAAGGCCGTCACTATGCTCACGTTGACTGCCCCGGCCATGCCGACTACATCAAGAACATGATCACCGGTGCCGCTCAGATGGACGGTTCCGTTCTTGTTATCGCTGCTACCGACGGCCCCATGGCTCAGACCAAGGAGCATCTTCTCCTTGCCCGTCAGGTCGGCGTTCCCTACATCATCGTTTTCCTGAACAAAGTCGACCAGGTCGACGATCCGGAACTCCTTGAACTCGTTGAAATGGAAGTTCGTGAGACTCTTGACGAGTACGAATTCCCCGGCGACGAGATCCCGGTCATCGCTGGTTCCGCTCTCCAGGCTCTCGAGTACACCGGCAGCGATCCTGACGCCGAAGTCCTGAAGCCCATCTGGGAGCTCCTCGACGCGATCGATACTTACATCCCGACTCCGGACCGTAAGTCTGACCTTCCCTTCCTTATGCCTGTCGAAGACGTCTTCACCATCTCCGGCCGTGGTACTGTTGCCACCGGTAGAGTTGAAAGAGGTCAGCTGAAGACCGGCGAAGAAGTCGAGATCGTTGGTCTGAAAGACGAAAAGGCCAAGACCGTCTGCACCGGTATCGAAATGTTCCGCAAGACCCTCGACTATGCTGAGGCCGGCGACAACATCGGTGCTCTGCTTCGTGGTGTTGCCCGTGACGAGATCGAAAGAGGCCAGGTCCTTTGCAAACCCGGCACCATCAACCCCCACACCAAGTTCCGTGGCCAGGTCTACGTCCTGACCAAGGATGAAGGCGGCCGTCATACTCCGTTCTTCAACAACTACAGACCGCAGTTCTACTTCAGAACCACCGACGTTACCGGTGTCATCACCCTTCCGGCCGGCACTGAGATGTGCATGCCTGGCGACAACGTCGAAATGGACGTTGAGCTGATCACCCCGATCGCTATCGAAGAAGGTCTTCGTTTCGCTATCCGTGAAGGCGGCCGTACTGTTGGTTCGGGCGTTGTTATCGCGATCAACGAATAAGTCATCTTAACTGACTGACATAGAAAAACCCGCGCTGTAAAGCGCGGGTTTTCTTTTTGGTTCCCTTTGATTAGCGTGTATGCTATAATATTGACCGCTACGAAAAAGAATGCTCCCTGCAACGGGGGATGAAGGAGATAACGTATGATCTGCAATACCGTACTGGACGCGCTCGGGAACACCCCGCTCATCCGTCTGAACCGTCTCACCGGTCCGGAAGACGCCGAAGTCCTCGTCAAGTTCGAGGGCCTCAATGTCGGCGGCTCCATCAAGACCCGTACCGCGTTCCAGATGATCGAAGCGGCGGAGAAAGACGGCGTCATCGGCCCCGACACCATCATCGTGGAACCCACCAGCGGCAACCAGGGCATCGGCCTGTCCCTCGTGGGCGCCGTCAAGGGCTATAAAGTCATCATCATCATGCCGGACTCCGTCAGCAAGGAGCGCCGCATGCTGGTCCGCCAGTACGGCGCGGAGGTCCGTCTCGTCCACGACCGCAACAACATCGGCGAATGCATCGAGAAATGCATCGAGATGGCGCAGGAGATGGCGAAGGAGGACCCCAACGTCTTCATCCCGAACCAGTTCGAGAACTACAACAACATCGAGGCACACCTGCAGCACACCGCACAGGAGATCCTCGCGGACATGGAGGGTCAGCCGATCCATGCCTTCTGCTCCGGCGTCGGCACCGGCGGCACCCTGTCCGGCATCGGCAAGGTCCTCAAAGAGGCGAACCCGGATATCTCTATCGTGGCCTGTGAGCCCGACAACGCCGCCATTCTCAGCGGAGGCAACATCGGGACCCATCTGCAGATGGGCATCGGCGACGGCGTCATCCCGGCCATTTTAGACCAGTCCATCTACAACGACATCCGCATCGTCACCGACGAGGAGGCCCTCGAGACCACCCGCCGGCTGGCCGCCGAGGAAGGCATCCTCTGCGGCATCTCGAGCGGCACGAACGTCTCGGTCGCCCTGAAACTCGCGAAGGAATTAGGGAAGGGGAAGACGGTCGTCACGGTCCTTCCGGATACCGGCGAACGGTACTTCAGCACCATACTTTTTGAGTAAATCGTTTAAAAACAACGTACCTATTGAACTTTTTGTGATATTGCGCTATAATCCTCTTATAATTATAAATATAATTATTAAGGAGGAGTTTGGAAATGCCGGAATTCACTTATGAGATCACGGAAGAATACGGTGTTCTTTCCGAGAACGCCCGCGGCTGGACCAAGGAACTGAACAAGGTCTCCTGGAACGGCGGCAAGCCGAAGTATGACATTCGTGACTGGGCTCCCGAGCATGAGCGCATGGGCAAAGGCGTCACCCTCAACGAGGAAGAAGCCGCCGAGCTCAAAGAGCTTCTGAACGGAATCAAAGATCTTTGATCTTTGGACACCAAGAGAATAGAACACCGGCAGCGGTCCTGTAAGGACATGTGCCGGTGTTTTTTCTTGGAAGTCGTCACAAAATCCTCTGAGAGGCCGTCTAAGGGGTGTTACAGCACAGGAGGTGATCGCGTTGCAGATGGATAAAACATGGTTCTCGGAGCAAGTCCGGGAAAGAGAGGCGGCGATGTACGCCCTCGCGATGAGTTATATGAAGCAGGAGGACGATGCCCTCGACTGCATGCAGCAGAGCATACTGAAGGCGTATGAGCATCTCGACTCTCTGCGGGACCCCGAAAAGTTCCGGTCCTGGCTCTACGGCATCCTCATCAACTGCTGCAAAGATGAATTGCGGCGGAAGAAACGGGCCGCGACCCCGGAGGAACACACGGAGGAACAGCCCGCGCCCGAAGCACCTGTCTCGCACGAGACGAAGGAGGTCCTCTGGAACGCCGTGAACCGACTGCCGGAACCGTATCGGACGGTGCTGATCCTCTTCTATTATGAAGACCTGCCGACGGCAGACATCGCCGCGGCAACGGACACCCGGCCCGCGACGGTCCGCAAACAGCTGGAACGCGCACGGGATCTGCTGAAAGCAGAACTCGAGAAGGAGGGATTCGATGAAACGGAATGACGAGACGATCCGCCGGATGGCACGGGAAGAAAAGGCCCGGGCCGTGGTGCCGGACCACGTCCGGTCTGCCGTCGAGGAGACCCTGGCGTCCCTGCCGGAGACCCCTGAGACGAAGGTCCTCGAGATGCCGAAACGAAGACACTGGAAACTCCCCGCGACCATTGCGGCCGCGTTCCTGGCACTGTTCCTGATCCTCCCGAACACCGGCGCTCCGGTGGCACACGCCCTCTCGGAGATCCCGGTCCTCGGCACGGTCTTTCAGGCCGTCACCTTCCGGGAGTACGCGGAACAGACCGACACGACCGACGTGAGCGTGAAGACCCCGAAGGTCGCGTCTGACGGGAAGGGGAAAGAGGCCGCGGACGCGGTCAGCGAAGAGATCGATAAAATGAACGAAGCGGCGGTCGCGAAGTTCAAACAGGACCATGCCGACGGCGGCTACGGCAGCCTCGACATCTATTACGATGTGGCGGCCGACACGGACCGCTGGTACACCGTCCGGGTCGTCCGGGAAGAGACGGCGGCCTCCGGCGCGGTGGAAACGGACTACTACACCTTCGACAAGACGACGGGGGACCTGGTCATCCTGTCAGACCTCTTTGAGAAGGATGAGTACATCGCCCACATTTCGGAGAACATCAAAGAGCAGATGCGGGCACAGATGAAGAAGGACGACTCGGTCTCGTACTTCCTCGACTCCGACATGCCCGACGAGGACTTCTCGGAGATCGACCCGAACCAGGACTTCTACATCGCCGAAGACGGCTCTCTGGTCGTCTGCTTCGATGAATACGAAGTCGCTCCCGGCTCCATGGGCACCGTGAGCTTCCGCATCCCCCAGTCCGTCTACCGCAGCGACCTGAAACCCGAATACCGGTAAACGAAAACATCCCGATGAATCATCGGGATGTTCTTTTATTTACGGCGCATCTATGGTAAAATACTATGGCTATTTTTACGAAAGTTGGTGACCAGTTTGGCAGTATCTCCGGAAGCGCTGAACCGGCAATTTGAATACATCACGGAAGTGAAACGTCTCCTCCAGGACCGTTTCGGCGATGTGCCCCCCAAAGCCTTCACCCATACCTACGGCTGCCAGGGCAACGTCGCGGACGGCGAACGCATCGACGGCCTCCTCGAACAGATGGGCTACGAGTTCACGAACGACCCGTCCGAGGCGGACTTCATCCTCTTCAATACCTGCGCCGTGCGGGAACATGCGGAGGAGCGCGTCTATGGAAACGTCGGACGGCTCAAGAAGTTCAAGGAGACGAACCCGAACCTCGTCATCGCGCTCTGCGGCTGCATGGTCCAGCAGGAACACGTCGCGAAACGGCTGAAGAGCCATTTCCCGTACGTGGACCTCGTCTTCGGCACCCATGTCCAGTACAAGGTCCCGGAGCTCCTCTGGAACGTCCTCAGCACCGGAGAGCGGGTCTTCGACATCACCGAAGACGACAACGACATCGCCGAGGGCCTGGAAGTCCGGAGAAACCACCCCTTCAAAGCGTTCCTGCCGATCTCCTACGGCTGCAACAACTTCTGCACGTTCTGCGTCGTGCCCCACGTCCGGGGCAGAGAGCGGAGCCGGAAGTACCAGGACATCATGCGGGACGCCCGGCAGCTCGTGGCGGACGGCTACAAGGAGATCATGCTCCTCGGTCAGAACGTCAACTCCTACGGCAACGACTTCGGAGAGAATGAACTTTTCCCGAAGCTTCTGAGAGACATCAACGACATCCCCGGAGACTTCCTCATCCGGTTCATGACCTCCCATCCGAAGGACTGCTCCCACGCCCTCCTCGACGCGATGGCGGAGTGTGAGAAAGTGGAGAACCACCTGCACCTGCCGGTGCAGTCCGGCAACAGTGAGGTGCTCCACCGCATGAATCGCCACTACGACAGAGAAAAGTACCTCGAGACCGTGGCCTATGCCAGAGAGAAGATGCCGGACCTCTCCATCACGAGCGACATCATCGTCGGCTTCCCCGGAGAGACCCATGAGCAGTTCCTCGACACCATCTCTCTCATTCAGGAGGTCGGCTATTCGGCCCTCTACACCTTCATCTATTCCCCGAGAGTCGGGACCCCCGGCGCAAAGATGCCGGACCCCGTCTCCGCGACCGAGAAGCAGCAGTGGTTCGAAGAACTGCAGTTCGCTCAGGAGCAGGTGGCGTCGAAGCAGTCGGCCACCACGAAGGGGAAGACCTTCCGGGTCCTCGTCGAGTCCCGCAATAAGGCGGGGCGGCTCTGCGGACGGAACTCCGGGAACACCATGATCGAATTCGACGGTCCGGACGAACTCATCGGCACGTACCAGGACGTGCTCGTCACGGAACCCCTGACCTGGATCTTAAAAGGCGAGCTCGCCTGACAACGAACGAAACTAGTAGAAAGAGTGTGGACCAATGGCGGAATTCACCCCCATGATGCAACAGTACCTCTCCATCAAGGAAGAGTACAAAGATACCATCCTCATGTACCGGGTCGGAGACTTCTACGAGATGTTCTTCGACGACGCGAAGCTGGTGTCCTCCGTGCTGGACCTCGTCCTGACCGGCAAGGACTGCGGCAAGGAGGAGCGCGCCCCCATGTGCGGCGTGCCGTTCCACAGTGTGGACCCGTACATCGCCCGCCTCGTGGCGAAGGGATACAAGGTCGCCATCTGTGAGCAGGTGGAAGACCCGGCGCTGGCGAAAGGCCTCGTGAAGCGGGAAGTCATCCGCATCGTGACCCCCGGCACCGTCATCGAGAGTTCCATGCTCGACGAATCGAAGAACAACTACCTGTGCGCTGCCTTCCACGCGGAGGGGAAGACCGGCATCTGCTTCGTCGACGTCTCCACCGGTGAGGTCCAGCTGACCGAACTCGAGGAGTCCCAGAACGGCGAACGTATCATCAATGAGCTGGGGCGATTCACCCCGCGGGAGATCTTAGTCAACGCGCAGTGTGCCAAACTGAAGGGCTTCAGGTCCTTTGTGGAAAAACAGGAGGGCACCAGCGTCAAGACCCTGAAAGAGGGGGAGACGCGGCTCGAGGACATGGAGCGGGTCGTCACCGACCACTTCGACAGGAGCCTCGAGGAACTGGAACTGACCTCCGAGAACGGCGTCCGCGCCCTCGGCATGGCCCTCGACTACCTGTTCGAAGTCCAGAAGACGGACCTCCAGAACATCCGGGAGATCCAGTTCTACTCCGACAACAAATACATGAAGCTCGACTTCTCCGCCCGCCGGAATCTCGAACTCACCGAGACGCTCCGCAACCGGGAGAAGCGCGGCACCCTCCTCTGGGTCCTCGACAAGACCCGGACGGCGATGGGCAAACGTCTGCTCCGCGCCTGGGTCGAACAGCCCCTGCTGTCGCCCGGCGGCATCACGGAACGCCAGAACGCGGTCCAGTTCCTCGTGAACGACCTCGCCCTGCGCGATGAGATCGCCGAGTACATGACGTCCATCCACGACATGGAACGGCTCATCACCCGCATCTCCTACGGCTCTGCGAACGCGAGAGAGCTCCGCAGCCTCTATGAGACCGTCCAGTGTCTGCTGCCCGTCAAACTCCTTCTGGAGGGCGCAGAGCCCCGTCTCCTGCAGCGTGTCGAGGAACACATCGATCCGCTCGAAGACATCATGGCCCTCATCGAGGAGGCCATCGCCGAAGACCCGCCCTTCACGGTCCGGGAAGGCGGCATGATCAAAGAGGGCTACAGCCCCGAACTCGATGAGCTCCGCGACATCGTCGCGAACGGCCAGGGCTACCTTGCCACCATCGAGGCCCAGGAGCGGGAACGCACCGGCATCCCGAAACTGAAGATCGGCTACAACAAGGTCTTCGGCTACTACCTCGAAGTGCCCCGCTCGTTCCAGGGCGATGTGCCGGAGGAATGGATCCGCAAGCAGACCCTCACGAATGCCGAGCGGTACATCACCGGTGAACTGAAAGAACTCGAATCCAAGGTCCTGGGCGCCCAGGAACGGATCACGAAACTCGAATATGAACTGTTCTGCGGCGTGCGGGAGACCGTCGCCCAGAGCCTCGTCCGCATCCAGCAGACCTCCCATGCCGTCGCCACCCTCGACGTGCTCTGCTCCTTCGCCAAAGTGGCGGTGGACAACGGGTATGTCTGCCCGGAAATCACCGAGGACGGCAGCATCGTCATCAAAGACGGCCGGCACCCGGTGGTCGAGAAGATGCTCGACGGCGCGCCCTTCGTGCCGAACGACACGGCCCTCGACCTGGGAGACGCCCAGGCCGCCATCATCACCGGTCCGAACATGGCCGGTAAATCGACCTACATGCGGCAGGTCGCCCTCATCGTCCTGATGGCCCAGACGGGCAGCTTCGTGCCGGCGTCCTCCGCGCGCATCTCCATCTGCGACGCCATCTTCACGAGAGTCGGCGCCTCCGATGACCTGGCCTCCGGCCAGTCCACCTTCATGGTCGAGATGAACGAGGTCGCGAGCATCCTGAAGAACGCGACCCGCCAGAGTCTCATCATCCTCGATGAGATCGGCCGCGGCACGTCCACCTTCGACGGCATGGCCATCGCGAAGGCCGTCCTCGAATACGTCTGCAACAAACGCAAGATCGGGGCCAAGACCCTGTTCGCCACCCATTACCATGAGCTGACGGACATGGAGGAGGAGCTCCCCGGCATCAAGAACTACAACATCGCCTGCAAGAAGCGGGGCGATGACATCATCTTCCTGCGCCGCATCGTCCCCGGTCCGGCCGACGGCAGCTACGGTATCGAAGTCGCGAAGCTCGCCGGCGTCCCGAACCCGGTCGTGAAACGGGCGAGGGAAGTCCTGAAAGAGATCATCGAGGAACAGGAGCGCACGGGAGGCGTCCTGAAAGTCCCGACGGAGGTGCCGGAAGACACCGGTGCATCGCCCGAGGACTTCCAGATCAGCTTCACGAGCCACGCGTCCGGCGAGATCCTCGAGGAACTGAAAGCGCTGGACGTCAACACGTTCACTCCCATCGAGGCGATGAACTACCTGTACGAACTGTCCAAACGCGCGAAAGAATCCTGACGTTATCCATTAGAAAGGAGGGGCACCCATGGCAAAGATCAATGTCTTACCGAAACACATCGCGGACCTCATCGCCGCCGGTGAAGTCGTCGAGCGTCCGTCGTCCGTCATCAAGGAACTGATGGAGAACGCCATCGACGCCGGTGCCACTTCTCTGACGGTGGAGATCAAGAACGGCGGCGTCACTTACATGCGGGTGACCGACAACGGCTCCGGCATCCTGCGGGACGACATCCGCAACGCGTTCGTGAGCCATGCCACTTCGAAGATCCTCACTGAGGAAGACCTCCACGGCATCGGGACCCTCGGGTTCCGGGGCGAGGCGCTGGCCTCCATCGCCGCTGTCTCCCGGGTCGATGTCCTGACCCGCACGGCCGACGATGACGTCGGGACGGTCTACAAGATCGAAGGCTCGGAGGAAGTCCTCCTGAGCGACGCCGGCTGCCCGGAAGGCACCACCATCGTCGTCAAGGACCTCTTCTACAACACGCCCGCCCGCATGAAGTTTTTAAAGAAGGACGTCACCGAGGGCAACAGTGTGGCCGGCGTCGTCGACCGCATCGCCCTGTCCCATCCGGAGATCTCCATCCGGTTCATCCGGGACGATAAGCAGATCCTCGTGACCCCCGGCAACGGGAACCTCAAGTCGACGATCTATTCCGTCTTTGGCAAGGACTTTTCCAATGCCCTGCTGGAGACCTCCTATGAACTGAACGGCGTCTCGGTGAACGGCTTCGTGTCGAAACCCACCGCCAGCCGCCCGAACCGCTCCATGCAGTTCTTCTTCCTGAACGGCCGTCTCGTCAAGAGCATGACGGCTTCCGCTGCCCTGGAGCGCGCCTATAAGGACGCCATCATGGTCGGCAAGTTCCCGGCCTGTGTGCTGAACATCGACCTGCCCTTCGAGATGGTGGACGTCAACGTGCACCCCGCCAAGACTGAGGTCCGGTTCTCCAATGAGCGCCCGGTGTTCGACGCGGTCTACTACGCCGCCAAGAACGCGATCACCGTCAAAGACACCCCGAACCGTCTGACCCTCGCGCAGCAGGAAGTGCAGCGTCAGGGGAACTTCAAACCGGAGACGGGGGACCAGCTCAAACTCGACAGGAAGAAACTCGGCCGCACGGAGCTCCCCGAAAAGATCGAGGGCTTCTGGTCGAAGGAACTCCCGAAGGAGTGGGAGCGAAAGGGGAGCGGCTCTTCTAAAAAGAAGAGCGTCGCGAAAGCCCGCCCGGACGAGCCGGTGAACGAAGTTCCGGCACCGACGCCCCTGACCGCTTCGGACAGACCTGTCGAGGAGACGACGAAAACTCCGGAAGTGGAGGCTGCCGTCGAAGAACTGAAACAGGAAGCTTTTGCGGAGCCGAAGAAAGCGCCGGAAGCCGTGGAGCCGAAAGCACCGGAAGGCCCCGTGCCCTATGTCCGAAAAGCAGACCGTCCAAAGGAGGAGCCCAAAGCGGAGCCTCCGAAGAAGGCAGAACAGGAACTCCCTGTCGTGGAAGACGTCCCGGTCGTGCCGTTCTCGGAAGAGACCGAGCTGCCGGACTTCCGCATCATCGGGGAGGCCTTCAAGACCTACATCCTCGTCGAACTCGAGGGCAAGATGCTGATGGTCGACAAACATGCCGCCCACGAACGCATCCTCTACGACCGGCTCATCGCCAACAAAGAACCGGTCCAGTCCCAGATGCTGCTGATGCCGGTGACCGTGTCTCTCTCGAAGGAAGAGTATTCCGCGGTCCTCGAGCACACCGACCTCCTGCAGGAGGCGGGCTTCGATGTCTCGGACTTCGGCCCGGGGCTCGTCGCGGTCCGGGAAGTGCCCGTCATGCTCATCAAGGAGGACGTCACGCAGATCCTCTCTGAGATCGCCGGCCGTCTCCTCGACCGGAACGACCCGACCCCGGAGAAGCTCGACTGGATGTACAAGAACATGGCCTGCCGCGCCGCGGTCAAGGCCGGGGACGACACGCCTCCCGCCGAACAGGAGAAGTTCATCGAGTACATCCTGTCCCACCGGGAAGTCCGGTACTGTCCCCACGGGCGGCCCATCCTCATCGAGATGACGCGGCCCGAACTGGAGAAGACCTTCGGACGCATCCAGCTGAAGACCGGACCCAGTGTCCGTCAGACCGTGCGGCGGAAGAAAAAAGATTGACAAAAACCCGCACCGGGACTATAATTCTCGCAGATAAACAGCAAAGGCGCTGTACCACCGCGGTACAGCGTCTCTTTTTTTAGGAGGAAGCTCTATGGGAATGACCAATGTACCGGAGATCTTCGGCAGCCTCGTCTTCTCGGACGAAGTCATGCATGAACGGCTCCCGAACCAGACCTACAACGCGCTGAAAGAGGCGACGGCCAACAACCAGCCCCTCGACCCGGACATCGCGCAGCAGGTCGCGAGCGCTATGAAGACCTGGGCCGTGGAGAAGGGTGCCACGCACTACACCCACTGGTTCCAGCCCATGACCGGCGTCACCGCGGAGAAGCACGACAGTTTCATCACGCCCGTCGGCGACGGAAAGATCATCATGGACTTCTCCGGCAAGGAACTCATCCGGTCGGAACCGGATGCCTCTTCGTTCCCGTCCGGCGGCATCCGCTCCACCTTCGAGGCCAGGGGCTACACCGCCTGGGACCCGACCTCTCCGGCGTTCATCAAGGATGACACCCTGTGCATCCCGTCCATCTTCTGCTCTTACGGCGGACAGGTCCTCGACAAGAAGACACCGCTCCTCCGTTCCATCCAGGCGATGGACAAGCAGGCCATGCGGATCGTCAACATCTTCGGGAACCCCACGAACGCGAAGCACTGCCACTCCTCTGTCGGCGGCGAGCAGGAGTACTTCCTCATCGACCGCGACCTCTTCAATGAGAGGGAAGACCTCGTCACCACCGGCCGCACCCTCTTCGGCGCCAAGCCTCCGAAGGGCCAGGAGATGGAGGACCACTACTTCGGCACCATCAAACCGGCGGTCAAGGCCTTCATGGCCGACCTCGACGTCGAACTGTGGAAACTGGGCGTCTACTCGAAGACCGAGCACAACGAAGTCGCGCCGTCCCAGCATGAGATGGCTCCCATCTACACTGAGACCAACGTCGGCACCGACCAGAACCAGCTGACGATGGAGATCATGAAGTCTGTCGCGAAGAAGCACAACCTCGCGTGTCTCATCCACGAGAAACCCTTCGCCGGCATCAACGGCTCCGGCAAGCACAACAACTGGTCCATCACGACGGACACCGGCATCAACCTGTTCAAGCCCGGCAAGGACCCGTACAACAACCTTCAGTTCCTTGTCATGCTGGCGGCTGTCGTCAAAGGCGTCGACGAGTATCAGGACCTTCTAAGAGCCTGTGTCGCGAGCCCCGGCAACGACCACCGTCTCGGCGCGGATGAAGCGCCGCCCGCCATCGTCTCCATCTACCTCGGCGACGACCTGCTGGCCCTCGAGAACGCCATCGAAGCCGGCGAAGCCATGGAAGCCATCAAGGCCTCCGAGATGAAGTCCGGCGTCAAGTTCATCCCGAAATTCAAGAAGGACAATACGGACCGCAACCGTACATCGCCCTTTGCCTTCACGGGCAACAAGTTCGAGTTCCGTATGGTGGGCTCCTCCGCCTCTCTGGCCGGCCCGAACACCATGCTGAACACCATCCTCGCCGAGGAACTGGAAGGCTTTGCGGACATCCTGGAAGCCGTTCCGGAAGCCGAACTCGAAGAGCGTGTCCGTGCCCTGGTCCGGAAGACCTTCAAGGAACACTCCCGCATCATCTTCAACGGCAACAACTATTCCGATGAATGGGTCGTCGAAGCCGAGCGGAGAGGCCTCGAGAACCTGCGCACCTGCGCCGACGCGTTCCCGGCCTACATCCGCGAGAAGAACCTCGCCCTCGTCGAGAAGCACAAGATCTACACCCGCGAGGAACTGACCTCCCGGTACGAGATCTCGATGGACACCTACTGCAAGACCCTCCACATCGAGGCCCTCACCATGGCCGACATGGTCAAGAAGAGCATCTACCCGAGCGTCCTTGCGTACATGACCACCGTCGCCGACTCCATCCGGATGAAGGAGGCTATCTCCGACAGTGTGCCCCACGAGAGCGAAAGCGAACTGCTGGGCTCCCTGGCCGCCCTGTCCGACAGCCTCATGAAGAAGTGCAAGGCCCTCGAAGCGGCCCTGTCCAGCGCGGAGAAGAGCGAGGACATCAAGGTCGAGGCGGACTACTACAGAGACAATGTCTTCCCGGCGATGCAGGAGATGCGTGCCGTCGCGGACGAACTCGAGACCATCACGGCCAAGGACTACTGGCCGTTCCCGACCTACACCGACCTCATCTACAGCGTCAACTGAATCGAATGACCTCCACAGCCGGTCCCGCTTCGGGGCCGGTTGTATTTTTCGGCCTTCTATATTAAAATGGATGAACATACATCGCCGAAGAAGGAGGGGAGAGCGTTGAAACTGCTGCTCATCTGCGACCGGGCCGACATCTCGGAAAAGCTGACGTCCGTGCTGGCCGCCTGGGCCGAGACACAGCCGGAGAAGACCGCGCGCGTGTTCACCGCCTCTTCCAGCGTCGAAGGACGGTCCCTCGCGCAGGACCACGACTGCGACGTCATCCTCCTCTATTCGCCTCTGGAAGGCGCTCTGGGCGATGAACCGGCCGTACAGCTCTCACGCCTCACCGGTGCTCCCGTCGTCGTCATCACGCCGGAGAAGGTCGCCGAACAGATGCGGGAGAAACTGGCGGGGAAGGGGATCCTGCTCGCGACGACCCCGCTGCGCAAACATGAGTTCTTCAGCACCCTGACCGCCGGCGTCGTGCTCAGCAAGCGGACCCGGGGTCTGCAGGAGGAGAACGAACGGCTCCGCGCGAAACTCTCCGAGCAGAAGACGGTCGAACACGCCAAACTCCTGCTGGTCGAGTGTCTCAAACTCAGCGAGGAGCAGGCCCACAAGTACATCGAACGGGAAGCGATGGAACTCCGGGAGAGCCGCGTCGAAGTCGCGCGGCGGATCATCAGCACCTATCAGAGCTGAACACCCGGGAGCGTCGGAAAAAACTGACAAAGAAATGCCCCTGCTTCCTTGAATCCTTTGTGCAACTTGGGTATAATAGAACCAAGAAAAAATAGTAAGTGGAGGATAATCATTATGATATCTCTGATCATTGGCAATAAAGGCTCTGGAAAGACCAAACACCTCATCGACGAAGTCAACAAGGCTCTTGCTTCTTCCAACGGACATGTCGTCTGTGTGGAAAAGATGATGAAGCTGACCTATGAGATCAAACCCCAGGTCCGTCTCATCAACGCCGACGAGTTCCTCGTCACCGGCTATGACATGTACTACGGCTTCCTCGCCGGTCTCTGCTCCAGAGATGCCGACATCACGGACATCCTTTGCGACGGTACCCTCCGCATCGGCGGCCGGGACCCGGAAGACCTTGCGAACTTCCTCGAAAAGGTCGACAAACTGTCCAAGATCACCGGTGTCAAATTCACCTTCACCATCTCCGAAGACGAGTCCGAAGTCCCGGAACGCGTGTTCGAGTTCTGTGAAAAGATCTGACCCTGAAACCCTGCGGCGGAGAAAAGCGAAATCGGCTTTTCTCCGCCGTTTTTTCGGTTGACAAACCTATTTGCAGACCGTATAATACTACTCGCATGTTTGACTGTAACGAATGCGCGGCAAAGGAGTGACCTCTATGTTCAAAGTGGAACTCGAAGGCCTCTTCAACCGGGTCGGCGAACAGATCACGCTCGACCGGGAGACGTCCTTTGGCGAGACTTCCGAAACAGGGGAGCCCCTGTTCCCGGGACCCGTACACATCAAAGGCGTCATCCGAAACACCGCCGGAGTCGTTTACAGCGACGCGACCATCGAGGCGGACCTGCATACCGTCTGCGACCGCTGTGCATGCGACGTGGTACGACCTCTGAAAGTGCCCTTCGTCCACACCTTCGTTCCGGAAGTCCAGAACGAAGACACCGACGACTACATCGTGCTCCCGGACCTGGTCCTGGACCTCGACGCACTTGCAGAAGAAGACGTCGTACTCAACCTTCCGTCGAAGGTCCTCTGTCAGGAGGACTGCAAAGGTCTCTGCCCCCAGTGCGGCAAGAACCTGAACGACGGTCCCTGCGACTGCAAGGAGCCTGTGGACCCTAGGCTCGCAGGTCTTCTAGATTTATTGAATTAGAGGGGGTAACTGTAAGATGGCAGTACCGGCAAGAAAGACTTCCAAAGCCAGAAGAGACAAGAGACGTTCCAACGTCTGGAAGATGGATGCACCTGAGCTCGTCAGATGCCCGCAGTGCGGCGCATACAAGAGACCGCACAGAGTATGCCTCGAATGTGGCTACTACAACGGCAGAAAAGTCATCGACAAAGACTGATCGTTTTCTGTCATAACCCAACGGCGAATCAAGGTGGAGAAGAGCAACCTTCCCCGCCTTTTAGTCGTTATATCGAAGAATTTGGAGGTGTGCGAACATGTCAAAACCGGTCGTTGCGATCGTCGGCAGACCGAATGTAGGCAAGTCCACCTTGTTCAACAAACTCATCGGCCAGCGGCTCTCCATCGTCGATGACACCCCGGGCGTCACCCGGGACCGCATCTACGGAGACTGTGAATGGCTGGGCCATACCATGCTGCTGGTAGACACCGGCGGCATCGAGCCCTATTCCGATGACATCATCCTGTCCCAGATGCGCCGTCAGGCCCAGCTCGCCATCGACAGCGCCGAGGTCATCATCCTCGTCACGGACGTCCGGGACGGCGTCGTCGCCACCGACCTCGAAGTGGCGTCCATGCTCCAGAAGAGCGGCAAACCCGTGGTACTCTGCGTCAACAAGTGCGACGCGGTGGGCGATGTACCGGCCGACTTCTAT
This sequence comes from Clostridia bacterium, assembly GCA_017461005.1. Taxonomy (GTDB): domain Bacteria; phylum Bacillota; class Clostridia; order Oscillospirales; family Acutalibacteraceae; genus RUG420. The sequence continues at coordinate 73,884 of JAFTZU010000085.1, read as the reverse complement.
GAGTTCTACAATCTTGGGCTCGGAGACCCCATCGCGGTGTCCTCCGTCCACGGCAGAGGCACCGGCGACCTGCTCGATGCCGTCCTGCAGCACCTGCCCGCCGACGCCGGCACCGAAGAAGAGGACTTCGTCATCAAGGTCGCCGTCATCGGGAAACCCAACGTGGGCAAATCGTCCCTCATCAACGCCCTGTGCGGGGAAGAGCGGACCATCGTCTCGAGCATCGCCGGCACCACACGGGACTCGACCGACACACTCATCGAAAACGAGAACGGCTCCTTCCTGTTCATCGACACCGCCGGCCTGCGCCGGAAATCCCGCGTCGACGAACGCATCGAGAAGTACAGCGTCATCCGGGCCAAGATGGCCATCGAACGGGCGGACGTCTGTGTCATCATGATCGATGCCCTCGAAGGGTTCACCGAACAGGACAGCAAGGTCGCGGGCCTCGCGCACGAAGCGGGCAAAGCCTGCATCATCGCCGTCAACAAGTGGGATGCCTATGAAAAAGACGGCAAGACCATGCAGAACTACCGCAAGAAGCTCGAAAACGACTTCTCCTTCATGTCCTACGCGCCGATCGTCTTCATTTCCGCGAAGACCGGTCAGCGTCTCAACAATCTGTATGAACTGATCACTTTCGTCAACGATCAGAACAGCATGCGGATCTCGACCGGCAAGCTCAACGACGTGCTCGCCATGGCCACCGCCAGGGTCCAGCCGCCGACCGACAAGGGCAAGCGCCTGAAGATCTATTACATCACCCAAGCCTCGACCCGTCCGCCCACATTCGTCTGCTTTGTAAACAAAAAAGACCTTTTCCATTACAGCTATCAGCGTTATATTGATAATCAAATCCGTGAGGTCTTCGGCCTCGACGGTACCCCGACCCGCTACATCATCCGTGAACGGGATCAGAAGGGAAAGAACAGCACAAAGTAGAACAGGAGTTGTTTCCCCATGGAAATGCAAATGGAATTCGCGCGCAAACTGCCGACCCCCCTGGAACTCAAAAACCAGTTCCCGGTCAGTGAGCGTGTGAAACAGGTAAAAGAAGAACGTGACGCGGAACTCGCCGATATCTTCGAAGGCCGCAGCGACAAACTGTGCCTCATCATCGGCCCCTGCTCCGCGGACCGTGAAGACGCTGTCGTCGACTATATGAACCGCCTCGCGGGCGTCTATGAGAAGGTCAAGGACACGATCTTCATCGTCCCGCGTGTCTATACGAACAAACCCCGTACCGTCGGTCTCGGCTACAAGGGCATGCTGCACCAGCCGGACCCGGAAAAGGAAGAGGACCTGCTGGAGGGCATCATCGCCATCCGTGAGATGCACCAGCGGATCGCCAACGAGACAGATTTCACCTGTGCCGATGAGATGCTCTACCCGGAGAACCACCGGTACCTCTCGGACCTTCTGTCCTACGTGGCCGTCGGTGCCCGTTCGGCGGAGGACCAGCAGCACCGCATCGTCGCCTCCGGTGTCGGTGTGCCCTGCGGTCTCAAGAACCCGACGAGCGGCGACCTGTCCGTCATGATGAACTCGGTCATCGCCGCCCAGGCGAGCCACCGGTTCCTGTACCGCGGCTGGGAAGTCCAGACCGCCGGCAACCCCCGTGCCCATGCCATCATGCGGGGCCGGGTCGACAAGTTCGGCCACAACCACCCGAATTACTACTATGAAGACCTGCTCACCGTACATCGCCTCTATGAGGAAGCCGGTGCCGTGAACCCCGCGGTCATCGTCGACACGAACCATGCCAATTCCGGCAAACAGTACAACGAGCAGATCCGCATCGCGAAGGACGTCATCCACAGCGCCCACTACGACAGCACCGTCCGGGACCTCGTCAAGGGATTCATGGTCGAGAGCTACCTCGTGGACGGCTGTCAGCCCGTCGGAGGCGGCGTCTACGGACAGTCCATCACAGATCCCTGCCTCGGCTGGGAAAAGACCGAACGGCTCATCTATGAGCTCGCGGAACTCTGGTAAAGGAGCATCACTATGACACTCAAAGAGGGAAAAGAGATCGCCCAGAAAAAGTACATGGAACTCATGGGGGAAGAGTGGGTCGAGCGCAATGCCCGCACCATCTTCGAGTCGGTGAAGAAGGCCGACAACGACCCTGACATGGTCGTCTACACCCTCTACCAGTCCCTCTATGACGGGACATCTCCCGCGAAGGAACTCTGGATGCGCCTCAAGGCGATCCAGGAAGTCCCGGAGAAGACCGAACACAAAACGATCTTCGTCCTGGACCTCAAAAACGACCGCGTGGAGATCGCCGAAACGTATTGAACAAAAAAGCAGTCCTTCCGGGGCTGCTTTTTTACGTGCGGGCCAATTTACTTTTTACGGAAATCATATATAATATTTAAAACACAAGATTTAGAGAAGTACGAGGTACTGCTATGAAGTTTTCCATGAGGGACCTTCTGGTCCATGCTGACAATCTCATGACTGACGATCTCGTCGCCGGCGGCCCCCGTGTTTCCGACGTGAATGGCTATTCGTTATTTCCCGGTTTTTTTGATGTGCATGTGCATTTCAGAGAGCCGGGTTTTTCTTATAAGGAGACCATTCTGACCGGAAGCCAGGCGGCGGCGCACGGCGGGTTCACCGGGGTGGCCACCATGCCGAACCTCGACCCGGTGCCGGACAGTCTCGAGCATCTGAAAGTCGAGCAGGACATCATCGACCGGGACGCGGTCATCGACTGCTACCCGTACGCCTCTCTGACGGTCGGGGAACTGGGGGAGGAGATCGTCCCCATCGAGGAACTGGCGCCCCACGTCTTTGCCTTCTCGGACGACGGCAGAGGCATCCAGACCGCCGATATGATGAAAGAGCTTATGACCAGGGCTGCCGCGGTCGACAAGATCGTCTGTGCGCACTGTGAGATCAACAAGTTCTCGGACAAGGGATACATCCACGCCGGCAACTACGCACGACTCCACGGTCACCGGGGACAGAACCCCGAGAGCGAGATCGCCGAGATCCGCCGGGACATCATCCTCGCGGAACAGACCGGATGCCGTTACCACGTCTGCCATGTGTCTGTGGCAGCAGGTCTGGACCTCGTCCGAAAGGGAAAAGAGCGAGGCGTCGACGTCTCCTGTGAGACCGGACCTCACTACATCGTCCTCGACGACAGCAAGCTCCTTGAAGAGGGCCGGTTCAAGATGAACCCGCCTCTGCGTTCCTCGGAAGACCGCATCTCGATCATCGACGCCATCAAGGACGGCACCATCGACATGATCGCGACCGACCATGCGCCTCACTCCGAAGATGAGAAGGACAAGGGCCTCGCCAACAGTGCCTTCGGTATCGTCGGCATCGAGACTTCGTTCCCGATCTGCTATACCTACCTCGTCAAACCCGGCCACATCACGCTCGACCGTCTCATCGAGCTGATGGCCATCAACCCGAGAGTCCGCTTCGGGGTCCCCTTCAAGAAGGGCGACTTCACAGTCTGGGACCTGAACGACAAGTACGCGGTGGATCCCGACGAGTTCCTCTCGAAGGGCCGCGCCACTCCCTTCACCGGCATGGAAGTGTACGGACGCTGTCTTCTGACCGTCCATGAAGGAAAAGTCGTTTACCAGGCGGACGATGTGGAGGTCACCGAATGATCCAGAATACTTTCACGGTCTGCTCGAACCGGGCGCTGACCGATACCGTCTACCGCATGGTGCTGGAGGGCCCGCTGGAGGGCGCCATCACCGCGCCGGGCCAGTTCGTGGACCTGAAACTGCCCGGGTATTACCTGCGCCGGCCCATCTCCGTCTGTGACTGGTCCGACGACACCCTGACCCTCATCTACAAGGTGGTGGGCCACGGGACCGAAGCCATGGCGGCCACTCCGGTGGGAGAGTCCTTCGACCTGCTGGCGGGCCTCGGGAACGGCTTCGGCACTTCGCTCTCGGGCGATACGCCTCTCCTCATCGGAGGCGGCGTCGGCATCCCGCCGCTCTACGGCCTCTGCAAAGCGCTGCTGGCGGAAGGGAAGGCCCCGAGCGTCATCCTTGGCTTCAACACTGCAGAAGAGATCTTCCTGCAGGAAGAGTTCGAAGAATTGCTGAAGGACACGGACGGCAAGGTTTACGTGACCACCGTCGACGGCTCCGCCGGCACGAAGGGATTCGTGACTGACGTCATGAAAGACCTCGACTACTCGTTCTTCTACACCTGCGGACCCATGCCGATGTTCAAAGCCATCGAGTCGGTCGCCGCAACGTCCGGCCAGTACAGCTTCGAAGAGCGGATGGGCTGCGGATTCGGCGCCTGCATGGGCTGCTCGATCCAGACGAAAGAAGGAAACAAACGGGTCTGCAAAGACGGCCCGGTGCTGATGAGGGAGGAGATCCTATGGTGAACACGAAAGTGACCCTGTCCGGTCTCGAACTGGACAACCCGGTCATCCCCGCCAGCGGCACCTTCGGCTTCGGCTACGAGTTCGCAGAACTCTACGACATCAACTGCCTCGGCAGCATCGCCCTCAAGGGCACGACCCGGGAGCCGCGGTTCGGGAACCCCACACCGCGCATCGCCGAATGCACCGAGGGCCTCATCAACTCGGTGGGTCTGCAGAACCCCGGCGTCGACAAGGTCATCTCGGAGGAACTGCCGAAACTCGCGAAGGTCTTCCACAAACCGGCCGTCGCGAACATCTCGGGCTTCTCGGTCGAAGACTATGTGGTCGCCTGCGAGAAACTCGACAAAGAAGACCAGATCGGGCTTCTGGAGGTCAACATCAGCTGTCCCAACGTCCACAACGGCGGCATGTCCTTCGGGACCGACCCGAACAGCGCGGCCGAAGTGACGAGAGCGGTCAAGGCCGTGACCACCAAGCCCGTATACATGAAGCTGAGCCCCAATGTCACCGACATCGCGGAGATCGCCTGCGCCTGCAAAGAGGCGGGGGCCGACGGCATCAGCCTCATCAATACACTCATGGGGATGCGCATTTCCCTGAAGACACAGAAACCCGTCATCGCCAACAAAATGGGCGGTTTTTCCGGCCCCGCCATCTTCCCGGTGGCGGTCCGCATGGTCTGGCAGGTCTATGAGGCCACCGGACTGCCCATCATCGGCATGGGCGGCGTCCAGAGCGCGGAAGACGTCCTGGAACTCATGCTGGCCGGTGCCACGGCGGTCGAAGTCGGTGCGGCGAACCTCGTCGACCCGCTGGCCTCGAAAAGGATCGTCGAGGAACTGCCGGACGCCATGGAACGCTACGGGTTCAAGAGCTTGACGGATATGATAGGAGGAGCACACTAATGGGTAAAGACGTCATCATCGCCTGCGACTTCGCCGGCAGAGACCAGACGATCCGATTTCTGGAGCAGTTCGGGGAAGAACGGCCCTTCGTCAAGATCGGCATGGAGCTGTTCTACGCCGCCGGTCCGGACATCGTCAAAGAACTGAAGAACCGGGGCCACAAGGTCTTCCTTGACCTGAAACTCCATGACATCCCGAACACCGTCGGGAAAACGATGAAGGTCCTGTCCACCCTTGGCGCGGACATCGTGAACCTTCACGCGGCGGGCACCCGGGCCATGATGGAAGCCGCCATGGAGGGCGTCACCCGCCCCGACGGCAGCCGTCCGCTGGTCATCGCGGTCACGCAGCTGACCTCGACGTCGGAAGAGCGCATGCGCAACGAGCTCCTCATCGACGCCGGCATGCAGGAGACCGTCCTGCACTACGCCGAAAACGCCAGAGACGCCGGGCTCGACGGAGTCGTCTGTTCTCCGCTGGAGGCAGAGGCCATCCACGAGCGCTGCGGCGATATGTTCCTGACCGTCACGCCGGGCATCCGCTTCGCGGACGGCGACGTCGGGGACCAGGTCCGGATCATGACCCCGGACAAAGCAAAAGCCAATTCCGACTACATCGTGGTCGGGCGTCCCATCACCGCTGCCGAAGACCCGGTGGCCGCCTGGAGACGCTGCGTCCGCGAATTCGTCGACTGATACAGGGAGGATACTGACCATGAGCAAACAGATCGCCAAAGACTTACTGAGCATCCGCGCGGTGTTCCTGAGACCGGACGACCCCTTCACCTGGGCCTCCGGCATCAAGAGCCCCATCTACTGTGACAACCGTCTCGTCCTGTCCGACCACAAGGTCCGCACGGACGTGGAGACAGGTCTCATGAACGTCATAAAAGAGAACTATCCTGAAGTGGAAGTCCTGATGGGCACCTCCACCGCCGGCATCGCCCACGCGGCGATCATCGCCCAGATGATGGAACTTCCCATGGGCTACGTCCGCGGCGGCAACAAGGACCACGGCAGACAGAACCGCATCGAAGGCAGACTGGAAGCCGGTCAGAAGGTCGTCGTCGTCGAAGACCTCATCTCCACCGGCGGCAGCGTCATCGACGTCGTCGACGCGCTGAGAGAGGCGGGCGCCGAAGTCCTCGGCATCGTCAGCATCTTCACCTACGGCATGCAGAAGTCCGTCGACCGGCTTGCCGCGGCAAACGTCAAAAACGTCAGCCTGACCAACCTCGACACGCTCATCGAAGCGGCCGTGGAGGAAAACTACATCCAGCCGGGCGACGCAGATCGTATCCGGAAGTTCCGGGATGACCCCTCGGACGAGAGCTGGATCGGAGGAGCGAAATAAGATGACCAAAGATCTGATCGATATCCTGCAGCTGTCCCGGGAAGAGATCGACGAGCTCATCGCGAAAGCGGGGGACATCATCGACCACCCGGACGTCTATGCGCACAAATGTGACGGCAAAAAGATCGCCACGCTGTTCTATGAGGCCTCGACCCGGACCCGGCTGAGCTTCGAGTCCGCCATGATCGAACTGGGCGGCAGCGTCATCGGGTTCTCCTCGGCGACGGACAGCTCCGTCTCCAAGGGCGAGAGCGTGGCCGACACCGCGCGGACCGTCGAATGCTTCGCCGACATCATCGCGATGCGTCATCCGAAAGAGGGCGCTCCCTATGTCGCCGCGAACAACGTCGACATCCCGGTCATCAACGCAGGCGACGGCGGGCACAATCACCCGACCCAGACCCTGACCGATCTTCTGACCATCTCCCGGGAAAAGGGCCGCCTCGACGATCTCGTCATAGGCTGCTGCGGGGACCTCAAGTTCGGCCGGACGGTCCACTCGCTGATCGCCGCCATGTCCCGGTACGAGAACGTCAAATTCGTCCTCATCTCTCCGGAAGAACTGAAGATCCCGGAGCATGTCCGCACCGAGATCCTCGACAAGGGCAACATCGACTACGAAGAGACGGACTCCCTCGAGAACGCCATGCCGAACCTCGATGTCCTCTACATGACCCGCGTCCAGAGAGAGCGGTTCTTCAACGAAGCCGATTACCTGCGTCTCAAAGATACCTACATCCTGACGCCGGACAAACTGACCTACGCCAAGTACGACCTGTCCATCCTGCACCCGCTGCCCCGTGTCAACGAGATCTCCGTCGAGATCGACAAGGACCCGCGCGCCTGCTACTTCAAACAGGTCCGTTACGGAAAATACATCCGCATGGCACTCATTCTGAAACTTCTGGGGGTGGACTGACATGATCATAGGCACTATCGTAGACGGTCTCGTCATCGACCATATCCCCGCCGGCAGAGCGATGGAACTGTACCACTATCTGCACCTCGACCGGCTGCAGTGTGAGGTCGCCATCATCAAGAACGCGACCAGCGAGAAACTGGGCCGCAAAGACATCATCAAAGTCGGTGAAGTCATCGACCTCGACCAGGATATCCTCGGTTTCATCAGCCCGAATATCACGGTCAACGTCATTCGCAATGGAGAGAAAGTCGACAAGATGCACCCGGAACTGCCCGAGAAGATCTCGGACGTCATCCGCTGCAAGAACCCCCGGTGCATCACGTCCATCGAGCAGGAACTGCGTCAGGTGTTCAAGCTGACTGACCGGGAGACTGCGACGTACCGGTGCATCTACTGCGACACCAAAGCACCGAAGCAGAAGTTCTAAGGAGGAACCCTTCATTGCTTGAAGTCAGAAACATCAGTAAAACCTACGTGACGGGCGACCTGACCCAGGTCGCTCTCGACAATGTCTCCCTGACACTGCGAGACAATGAATTCGTTGCCATCCTGGGCCCCAGCGGGTCCGGGAAAACGACGTTATTGAACGTCATCGGCGGGCTCGACCGGTATGACTCCGGCGACCTCGTCATCGACGGTGTCTCGACGAAGGAGTACAAGGACAAGGACTGGGACTCCTACCGCAACCATACGGTCGGGTTCGTGTTCCAGAACTACAACCTCATCGCGCATCAGAGCGTCCTCAGCAACGTGGAACTCGCCCTGACCATCTCCGATGTCCCCGCGTCCGAGCGGAAGGCCCGGGCCAGGGAAGCCCTCGAGAAAGTCGGCCTCGGCGATCAGATCCACAAGAAGCCGAACCAGCTCTCGGGCGGTCAGATGCAGCGCGTCGCCATCGCCAGAGCGCTCGTGAACGACCCGGACATCATCCTCGCCGATGAGCCCACCGGCGCCCTCGACTCGAAGACCTCCGTGCAGATCATGGACCTTCTGAAGGAAGTGGCGAAGGACCGCCTCGTCATCATGGTCACCCACAACCCGGACCTCGCTAACGAGTATGCGACCCGGATCATCAACCTGAAAGACGGTCAGATCATCTCGGACTCCATGCCGGTCGAAGCCGGGGAGCAGGAGACGGTCCATGAAAAACCGCCGAAGACCAGCCTCGGGTTCCTGACCGCGCTGGGCCTGTCCATCAACAACCTGATGACCAAGAAGGGACGTACGTTCCTGACCTCGTTCGCGGGCTCTGTCGGCATCATCGGCATCGCCCTCATCCTGGCGCTCTCGAACGGTGTCAACGACTACATCCGCGGCATCGAGGGCCAGATGCTGGGCTCCTATCCGGTCCAGCTGACCCAGTCCTCCTTCGACCTCGAAAGTGTCATGAACACCGATGAAGGGGGCGGCGACCTGTTCGGTACCGGCTCCTCATCCTCCGATAGCGGGGAAGAAGAACGAACGACCCGTCGATCCCGCAAGGACGCGAAGGAAGACGCCGCTAAAGCGGACGGGTTCGAATCCTACAACATGGTGGCCGGCTCCCTCAGCGCCACCGAAGAGCTCCTGAAGACCAACGACCTCAAGACCTTCAAGAAATACCTCGAAGCCAACATGGGCAAACTGAAGGGCGACATCACGGCGGTCGAGTACAACTACAACCTGACCCCGCAGGTCTTCCGGAACGACAAGAAGAACGGGCTCGTTAAGGTCAGCCCGGCCTCGCTGTCCGTCCAGGATGTGACCGGTGTCGACTACTCCGAACTGTTCGGTGACTTCGGCTCGAACTTCGGCGGCCTGTCCTCCACCTGGACCCAGCTCGTCTCCAACCGGGAGCTGCGGGAACAGCAGTTCGAACTGGTGGAAGGGGAGTGGCCCTCCTCGAAGAATGAAGTGGCCCTCATCCTGAACTCGAACAACCACGTCTCCGACTATGTCCTCTACACGATCGGCATGCTCGACATCAGCGACATGAACAAGATGGTCGAGAAGGCAAAAGCCGGCAAGAAGGTCGAGGACGAGACCCACAAGTTCGACTACAACGACGCGATCGGCCTCAAATTCCGTGCGTTCGCTCCGGCCGAACTCTATCGGAAGTCCGGCGATGTCTATGTGGACAAGTCCGAGGACTCCAAATTCGTGTCGTCGAAACTGAAGGACGGCGACGGTGTGGAACTGACCATCACCTGTGTCCTGCGGGCCGACGAAGACTCGAACGTCAGCAGCGGTGTCGGTTATGACGCCTCTCTGACGAGCTATCTGCTGGACACCACCGCCGAGACCGGCGTCGTGAAAGCCCAGCTCAAAAACAAAAAGACCAACGTCCTGACCGGCAAGAAGTTCTCCGACGAACAGAAGGCCTCTCAGGAAAACAATATCCTGTTCTCGCAGGGCCTGTTCCCGATGGGGACCGCTCTCGTGAACGAAACCCCTTCCGTCGAACCCCTCGGGTTCTATCAGGAGAAGGTGGATCCGACCGACGTCGCGTTCCTGCTGCCGGACAACGCGCCCGGCGCGAAACTCATCACTGACATCGAGGACTTCCTGTTCCAGACCCTCACAGACCTGTTCCTGAAACTGTTCCAGGACCTCGTTCCGAAGGACATGGTCGGGAAACTCGTCCAGCGCTATCTCGACAGCCTGACCGATGAGCAGAAGGCGCAGATCGCCCAGCAGTTCATGGGAAGCTTCACGCAGGCAGACCTCGAACAGCTCGTCAAAGACTATGCCTCCCAGATGAGTGAGGAGGACATGGCCAACATCATCAAGCAGGTCATGGGTTCCCTCAGCCAGAAGGACATCGAGAACATGGTGCGGCAGTACGTGGGCAGCATGTCCGAGCAGGACATCCAGAACATGATCGCTGCGGCGATGGGCGATATGTCGGAAGAAGACCTCGCCCGGATGGTCCAGGGCTATCTCGGCTCCATGGACCAGGCACAGATCCAGAAGATGCTGCAGGACTACATCCTGCAGAACCAGGATATGATCGCGGAAGCTATCCGGAGCATGATGAGTGACGAGGACCTCGAAGCCCTGGTCGCCCAGTTCACCGGCGCCAGCGTCAACACCTATGAAGGCGTGCTCCAGAAGCTCGGCTACATCACGAAGGACGAACCGTCCATGATTTCCATCTATCCCTCCAACTTTGAAGGGAAGGAGGCCATCGTGAAGTTCATCGACGAGTACAATGCGCAGATCAAAGACGACTCCGAGAAAGTGACCTACACCGACCTCATCGCGACGGTCACGTCCTCCATCACGAAGATCGTCGACACCATCAGCTATGTGCTCATCGCGTTCGTCGCCATCTCCCTGATCGTCTCGAGCATCATGATCGCCATCATCACCTACATCTCCGTCCTCGAACGGACGAGGGAGATCGGTGTCCTGCGCGCCATCGGTTCCTCGAAGAACGATATCTCGAAGATCTTCAACGCGGAGACCTTCATCGAAGGCCTGTTCTCCGGCATCCTCGGCATCGTCGTCACGCTGCTGCTGTGTATCCCGGCGAACGCCATCGCGCGACAACACGTGGACATCGAACGGGTCGCCACGCTGCCCTTCCGCTACGCGCTCGTCCTCATCCTCATCAGCGTCATCCTGACGTTCATCGCCGGTTTCATCCCGTCGCGGATCGCCGCCAAGAAGGACCCTGTTGCCGCTCTGCGCAGCGAATGATGACCGACCGATTTTTATACGCACGAAAAAAAGTGTAAAAAACTTGGCCGAAACTATGGAATTCAGCGCTTTTGTGTGCTAAACTATTTTTTAAATTGTTTATAAAAAAAACACAAAAATAACGGAGGTTACGGGAATGGCACAGAGGACAGAAAAAGCCATTGCGAATGCGCTGAAGAAGCTGCTTGCGAAACGCCCCCTCAGCAAGATCACCATCAGTGATATCGCGAATGAATGCGGCATCAATCGCATGACCTTCTACTACCACTATCGCGATGTGTACGATCTCATCGAATGCATCGCCGACGAAGAACTGAAAGGCGCCCTCGAAGGGAAGCGGACCCTGGCGGACTGGCAGGAGGGCATCCTCAAACTGATGACGGCCCTGAAGAATGACAAGGCGTTCTACACGGGCGTCTACCATTCGATCGACCGTGACAAGACCATCGATTATATCTATGACCTCATTTCGGACCTTCTCCAGGAAGGGGTCGATCAGGTCCCGTCGACGGTCACAGTCTCTCAGGAAGACAAGCAGTTCATCGTCGACTTCTACGCCTATGCGTTCTGCGGGCTCCTGCTCCAGTGGGTGCGCAGAGGCATGGAGGAAGACCCGGCCACACTGGTCGAACGGATGGGCATCCTCGGCAAAGGCGGCCTGGGAAGAGGACTCGATGTGTTCTCCGAAGGACACTGAACCTCGCCCGTTCAGGAGTGATGTGTTCTTTTTATCATTCCAAACAGCTTGTATATTCCATTCTGACAGTTGTCAGTTTAAACTTTTAAGTAGTTCTTCTCAGAACATTCTTACACTCACTTGCTCGGGTATCCTCGGAAGGTAAGCGCCAATATCTTCCGCGTGGTATTACGAGAAAAAACAGCCTCCGTTTTCGGAGGCTGTTTTTATTGTGTCTGAGTGTTCTGTTGTGCATCACAGCCGGACTTCCTGTCCGAGGTGGAACGAGTAGAGGGCGACTTCCCGGACCGGCAGCCCGAGGGTCTCTTCGAGCGCGACCTTGTAGAGGTCCAGCTGGTCCCGGTACCGGTCAGCCAGTTCCTCCCCGTTCTTCACCCGGTCGGTCTTGTAGTCGAGGAGGACCATGGTGCCCTCTTCTTCAAAGGCGCAGTCGATGATCCCCTGGATGAGGACTTCTTCGGAAGCCTCTGACTCGGGAAGGGCGTCATCGAACTGCCCGGCCGGCAGCAGGATCGCAAACTTATGCTCTCGCAGGACGCGGGGGCTTTTTTTCATGCGGTCGGCGATGGACGACGCAAAGAACGCACGGACCTGGTCAGGGTCGATGACCGCAGCCTCGTCCGGAAGCAGGAATCCTTTGTCGACGAGCCGCTGCTTTTCCGCTTCGGCATCCTGTTCCGCCAGCGTGAAGTCGGCGTACTGCATGAATTTATGGAGACAGGTGCCCCGCTCTGCCGGGGTCATCCCGTGGCGGGACAGGGACTCCGGACGGCTCTCCGCGAAGAATTCGGTGGAGAAGGGCTTTTCCGCAAGGTGGGAGGCGCTCCGCTTGGACAGGGACGCGGCCAGCGCGGCGTGGGGATATTCCCAGGTCATCCGCTCTTTCAGCTCGCGGACAAGCTTCTCGTCGGGCAGGACCTCGTCGACGGCGGTCTCCGTTTCTGCCTCGACCTCGGCGACTTCCGTCCCGTTGTCGATGACGAACCGGACCGGTGCCGCTTCTTCGTTGTCGATGACCGGAAGGATGTTGACCGGTCCCTCGGCGTCGCGGGCACGCAGAAGCTTTGCGTCCGGGTGCTGCAGGAATGCGAGGAGGACCCACTGGTAGAAACTGTTGCAGCGCAGGACTTCCATCGGGGGCACTGTGTCCCCGCCGTAGAGCTTCCCGGCGGCAGACTGGATGGAGGATGCGAGCGCGTCTGTCTTGCTGTTTTTGGCCGGAGCGTCACAGGCGGTGAGGACCAGCGTCTCCTTCGCCCGGGTCATGGCGACGTAGAGGACGCGCAGGGCTTCGGACCGTTCACTGCGAAGGCCCGCTTCCCGGATGGCGCTGTGGCACAGGGTGGGGTAGGTGAAGCCGGTGTCCGGCTGCCGCCCCTGCAGACCGATGCCGAGTTCCGGATGCAGGATGAGTTTTCTCCTGAGCTCGCTGTCATTGAACTGGTGGTTCAGGTCCGCGACGATGCAGACCCGGAACTCGAGTCCTTTCGACTTGTGGATGCTCATGATCTGTACGACGTTCGCGTTGGGCGACAGGGTGGCCGCCACATTGAGAGAACTGTCCTGTTCCCGGAGCCGGTCCATGTACCGGACGAAACCGGAGACGCCGTAGGAACTGTTGGCGTCGTAGCTGTCCGCATACTGCAGGAGCATCTGCAGGTTCGCGATGCGCTGTTCGCCGAGGGGCATGGCCCGGACGATGGCGTCGTAAGAGGTCTCCTCATAGATACGCCGCAGGAGTTCGCCGGCTCCCATGGAGACGGAGAGCGTCCGGAAGGAGCGCAGTGCTTCGAGGAAATCGGCACAGTGTGCATCGCCCCGATCTTCTGCCGCGAGGACCGCTTTGTACAGGTTGGTATAGCGGCTCCCGATGCGAAGGGAGGCCACTTCATCTTCCGTGAACCCGAAGAGCGGGGAGAGGAGGACGGCCAGCAGAGGCACGTCCTGGACGGGGTTGTCGATGACCGACAGGAAGGACAGCATGGTCATGACTTCCGGAGTGTCGAGGAACCCGCCGCCCTGTTCAGCATAGACGGGGATGCCAGCGTCGCTCAGTGTTTTGCGGTAGACGTTCGCCGTGTCCTTCGTGGTCCGCAGGAGGATGGCGAAGTCCCGGTAGGTGAGGGGCTTCTCAGACCCCTGGCTGTCCCGGATGGCGTTGGCGATGTACCGCGCGATGTGTTCCGCCTCCGCCTGCTTTTTGTCGGCTCCGGCCTCGGGGGCGACGATGTGGAATTCCACATCGGGCTCCTCCCGGTCGGAAAAGGCGTCTTTCGCGCCGAAGTACAGCTTTTCGTGATCGTCGTAGGTGATCTCGCCGACCGCTTTGCTCATGAGCCGGGAGAAGGTATAGTTCACTCCGTGGAGCACACCGCTGCGGCTGCGGAAGTTGCTGCCGAGGATGACGGTGGCGGGGTATTCATCTGTTTCCGTGTCGTAAAGCGGATATGCCTCTTTCTTTGCGAGGAACAGTTCCGGCATGGCCTGACGGAACCGGTAGATGCTCTGTTTGACGTCGCCGACCATGAAGAGGTCGTCTCTGGACAGGGCGGCGAAGATGGTGTCCTGAAGCTTGTTCGTGTCCTGGTACTCGTCGATGAGGATCTCGTCATACCGGTCCTGCAGGGTCTTTGCCAGTTCCTTCCGGGTGAAGGGCTCTTCTGCCGGGTCGTCCACAAGGAGCTTCAGGGCGAAGAGCTCGGTGTCGGCAAAGTCCAGCGCGTTTTCCGCACGTTTCCGTTCCGCATAGGCTTCGTCGAACCGGAGGACACAGTCCACCAGTTTTTCCGCCAGAGGCTTCAGCAGCGCGTTGTCGGCGGCGACTTCGTCTTCCTCCCGCAGGGCGAATCGCTGGAAGGATTTTGGGAACTTGCCGGGTGTGAAGTCCTCCTTGATCTTCTTGGCCAGTGCCAGAGCGGGCGAGGAGAAGGAGTCTTTCAGGTCCTTCGGGACACTCGGTGCCTTGAGCCGCGAGATGTTCACCGACTCGACCGCTGCGAGGAACCCGTTCCAGTCCTCTGCTTCCAGCAGATCGGACAGGTCCTGCACGGTGGCGATGTACCCCCGGATGCATTCGATGGTGCCGTCAAAGGAGATCTCTGCCGGCTGGCGTTCCGCCTGTAACTGCCGGATGACGTTCTCCCACTTGAGGACCCAGCTGTCCAGAAGTTCCTGCACGCTTGCCTGCAGGATCCGGTAAGCCTGCGCGGGCTCGTCGTAGAGCTTCAGCGCGTTCTTCAGCCAGTGCTCCGGAGAGGGGTAGGCCCTCGAGTAAGTGTGGAGCCGCAGGATGTTCTCTTCGATGGAGGCGTCGTCCCGGCCGGTGGCCAGGAGTTCGACCAGCTTCAGGAAGTCGGGGTCCTGTTCGGTATAGAACTCTTCGAGGACCTCTTCCAGAGCGGCCTGCTGCAGGACGCGGACTTCGGTCTCGTCGAGCATCCGGAAGTCCGGCGCGAGGCCGAGGTGTTCGAAGTTCTCCCGCACCAGGTCGCCGCAGAAGGAGTCGATCGTACAGATCTGCGCCGAGGGGAGGAGCATCTGCTGTTTCTGCAGGTGTTCGTTGGTCGGGTCCTCCCGCAGTTTCTTCGCGACGGCTTCGGCGAGACGGGACCGCATTTCGGCGGTGGCCGCTCTCGTGAAGGTGACGATGAGGAGGCGGTCGGCGGAGCAGAGATGTTCCGTGTCCGTCAGACGGCGGATGCAGCGCTCGACGAGGACGGCGGTCTTGCCGGAACCGGCTGCCGCGCTGACGATCAGGGTGCCGCCCCGGGCGTCGATGGCTTTCTGCTGGTCCGGGGTCCAGTGCATCGTTTTAGCCATTCTCATCCACCTCCTTTGCCATTTCTTCCATGAGGGTCTCCCGGTCGGTGATCGTTTCGATGACGCGGGTCGTCGGCTCTTCCGGCCGGCAGACCGCGCGGTAGTCGCAGTAGGAGCAGGGCAGATAGCCGTTCTTCTGCTCCGCGGGCATGGCGGGGATGACCCCCTGGTGGAGGTCGGTCGCCATCTTCTTCAGAAGGAAATCGATCCGCTTGTGGAGCTGCCCGAGTTCCTGCAGAGAGGCGAGCATCTTCGGCGGGGTCAGAGTGGTTTCTCCATCTTTCGAACGTTTCTGCTTGATGGGGATAAAGTTGCCTTCGAGACCATGTTCCATGGCGTCGAGGACGTCAGTGTCAAAGAGTAACAGGCCGTTCTGTTTGTCTTTTGCCTGTTTATCGAAAGAGGCCTCTTCTTTCGGAGCATCCCGTCGGGTCGTCGTGCCGGTCGCCCGTTTGGCGGGGTAGTAGAGGATGCCCGCCGGCACCGCGTCTTCGTATTTCCCGGTGCCGTTCTGTTCGATGGTGAACAGGTAGAGGAGCATCTGCAGGTTCAGACCGTAGAGGATGTCTGAGAGCTCGAATTCCTTGCCGCCGCTCTTGTAGTCGACGACGCGGACATAGGTCTTCCCGTCTTTTTCACAGAGGTCGACCCGGTCGACCGAACCCCGTACCGCCAGCGTGCCGCCGTCGGGGAGGTCGAGGGTATAGGACTCCACTTCGGCTTCGTTGCCGATGGAGAGTTCGAAGTCGGAGGGGACGAAGTCCGAGACCTTCAGCTCGTCCTGCAGCCGTTCCGCCACGTCGTAGAGGGTGAAGGTCAGGCGGCGGTAGAGGTACTGGAAGCGGGTCGTCTTGTCGTCGAGTCCGCCCAGTTCGGAGTCCGCGTAGTATGCGAGCCAGTGGTCCACACGTTCGTGCAGCTGGTCTCTGGTGAGCGCGACGAAGGTCGCCTTGTCGGACTCCTTCAGAAGCTGCTCGAGCACATAATGGATGATCGTTCCGTAGTGGTTCGCCCCGAGGGTGGCCCGTTTCCGGGGCTCGGCACCAAGGCCGTAGCGGCAGAAATACTGGAACGCGCAGTGGTAGTAGTTGTCGACCCGGGACGCGGAGAGGGACATGTCCTTTTTGAACAGGTCGGTGGCGATGGACGGGTCGTGGATCGCGAACACACGGGGCACCAGAGCCCGGTCCAAAGAGGCGAGCTTCTTTTCGTAGGTGCCGTCTCCGTCGAGGGAGGACAGGGCTTCCCGGACACTGCGGACCGGGACCGGGTCTTCCGTACGGATGTGCTCCGCGTAGGTCTTGTAGGCGGATGCCTTTGTTTCGGCGTAGTAGTCGGCGGTCTCTCTGCCGGCGTCGACGGCGCGGTACAGCGGGGCCGCGTCATCGCCTTCCCCGGCGGTGAACAGGCGCTGAACGCCGGTGATGAGCTCGGACGGCAGGTAGCTGCTGCCGGAGACGTCGAGGCGGTGCCAGGAGAGGTACAGCCGTTCTCTGGGCGCCGCGACGGCCGAGTAGGTGATGAACCGCTCTTCGCTGGCCCGGAGGTCTTCGGGGAAGGAGAGTTCCAGCCCCTGCTCCCGCAGCAGGGTGCGCTCGTGGAGCGTGAAGAGCCCGGACTGGCCGATGACCGCGGGGAAGACGCCTTCTTCCAGCCCGGCCACGAAGACGGTGTTCGGGGAGGAAAGACGGACCCGGTCGGCGGCGGAGACCGAGACTTCGTCGAGTCCCTGGGGGATGCTGCCGAGGTCGGTCATGGAGAGGATGGCATAGAACAGGTCCGCATACTGCGTCATGTTCCGGACGGGCTCGTCCCCGTAGACGGCGGTCAGCCGGTCGATGACCGAGATGACGACGTCCCAGATGCGGTCCTGTTCGCCGGCGAGGTCGGGGAGACCGGCTTCGTCGAGGGCGACGGCATATTCTTTCAGATGTTCCGGGACACGGGTGCGGACGAGGAAATCGTAGATCGCCTCACCGACTTCCCGGAAGCTCTTTTCTTTGCAGTTGTTTCGCAGTCTGATGAGGGGCCCGATGACCCGGGCACGGGTGTCGTTCAGGAGACCGAGGGCCTCTTCCGCCTCCGCGTCGCTGCGGAAGTTCGCGTCGAGGCCGAAGGGGTTCCAGGAGAACGGGTCCTGCCAGCTGCGCCCCTTGATGTCCCAGGTGAACACATAGTTCTCCAGTTCGGCGACTGCTTCCGGGCCCACGCCGGCCAGACCCGTCTTCAGGTACTGGAGCAGGTTCTCGGACGTGAAGCCCTGTGAGAGGAGGGACAGGACGGTGCGGCAGAGCACGACCAGCGGCTGGTTTTCCACCGGCTGGCGGGCGTCGTCGAAAAAGGGGATCTCATACCGCCGGAACGCGCCCAGCAGTTCTTTCCGGTAATCTTCCTCCCGGCGGACGATGACCGCGATGTCTCTGGCACGGAGGCCGTCTTCCCGCAGCAGTTTGCGGATGGTGGCGGCGATCCACTCACACTCTTCGAAAAGGCTCTGGCTCTCGCAGATGGTGATGTGGTCCGCGGGGCCGTCCCAGACCCGGTCGGCGGGGTAGAAGAGGTTCTCTTCGAGGAAGGCGAGCTCCGGGGCGATGTACTGCGCGCCGTTCCGGATGCCGGCCTGTTCTTTGTCGACTGTGAAAACGCGGACGTTCCGCTCCTTTGCCATGTTCTCGAGCCGTTTCTTCGTCTCGTCGACGGACTGGAAGACCATGGAGGGGTCGGCGCCGCCGGTGCACAGGGTGACATAGACGTCCTTCGCCTGGGAGAGGATGCGACCCATCAGGGCCAGCTCCTGTCCGGTGAAGCTCTTGAACCCGTCGATGGCGAACGTGTAGCCGTCGAGGAACTGCGTGTCGTCGAGGACCCGGCAGAGTTTTTCGATCTGCAGGTCTTCATCGGCGTAGCGCTGCCGGAACATGGCGTCGTAAACATCATAGATGAGGTAGAGTTCCTTCAGCTTCTGGGAGAGGACCGGACTGTCAACGGCCTCCGAGGCCTCTTCCAGTTTCAGGAGGCCGGCGCCGGACTGACGCACCTCCCGGAAGATGGCGATGAGCTCCTTCGCGAGCCGCACGTCGTCCCGGTATTTCGCATAGTATTCCAGTTTGTCGTGCACGGCGTCGATGGCCCGCAGCATGAGGATGAGACGGGTGCCGTCGTCGGCGACGATGCCGGCATTGCCGCCGGTGGTGCGGAAGACGAAGTCGGTGAGGCGGGTGAAGCTCAGCACTTCGACGCGCTGGGCGACCGCGTTGCCGAAGGTCTTCAGCATGGCCCGCTCGGAGTCATAGGAATACTGCTCCGGCACGATGAGGATGAGTTTGTCCTCACCCTTTTGTGCCAGAGTCCCGAGGACCCTGCGGACATATTCGGTTTTCCCGGAGCCGGAGCGGCCGGTGACTAGTTGAAGCATAAGAAGCCTCCTGAAGGGTTTCGTTGAACCTATTTTATCACAATTATACCGGCCCTCATATTCCATTAATTGGACACCAGCCCTTTTAATATTAAAGGAGATTTGATATAATCTAATACTGGAATTCTAGCAATTTATGGAGGAAACCCATCTTGAAGATCGATGACGTTTTGAAAACAGCCAAACGAGTCCATTTCATCGGGATCGGCGGTTCCGGCATGACCCCGCTGGCAGAGATCCTGCTCGCCAACGGATACCACATGACCGGTTCCGACAACAATCCCGGAGACAATATCGACAAACTCCGGTCCCTCGGAGCGGAGATCATCCTCGGCCAGAAGGCGGAGAACATCGAGCTCTGCAAACCGGATATCATCGTCTATACCGTCGCCATCCTGAAGGACAACCCCGAACTGGTGGCCGCGAAGGCGTCCGGCATCCCGTGCTTCGAACGGGCCGACCTCTTCGGTGCCATCTCCCGGATGTATGAGGACTGCATCTGCATCTGCGGCACCCACGGCAAGACCACGACGACGGCCATGCTGTCCCAGATCATGATCGAGGCGGGCAAGGACCCGACCCTCGTCGTCGGCGGACGCCTGCCCCTCATCGACAGCCACGGCAGAGCGGGGGACACCCCGTACATGGTCGCGGAGGCCTGCGAGTTCCAGGACCACTTCCTGACGCTCTCGCCCGACACGACCGTCCTGCTGAACGTCGATGATGACCATATGGAATACTTCAAGACCATGGACAACATGATCAAGTCGTATACCACGTTCGTCAACATGACGACCAGCCTCGTCGTCTACAACGGAGACGATGAGAACACCTGCAAGGCGATCGAGCGCGCCGAGCGCCGGGACGATCAGACGTTCCTGACCTTCGGCCTCTCGCCGGAGCGGGATTACTATGCCGAGAACATCACCTACAACCGCGGCGCGTTCCCCGAGTTCGACGTCATGCACGCCGGAAAGCTCATCTGTCATGTGGCGCTGGGCGTCCCCGGCAAACACAATGTCATGAATGCCCTCGGCGTCATCGCCGCGGCCCTCTGGAACGGCGTGGCGGCGTCGGACATCGCGACGTACATCGCGAACTTCAAGGGGGCGGGCAGACGGTTCGAAGTCCTCGGGGAGTTCGACGGCATCACCATCGCCGACGACTATGCCCATCATCCCACCGAACTGACGGTGACCCTCGAAGCGGTCATGTCGATGGGGTATCATGAGGTCTGGGCCGTGTTCCAGCCCTTCACGTACTCCCGCACCTACATGCTGATGGACGACTTCGCCGAAGCGCTGAAGATCCCGGACCACGCGGTCATGACCGAGATCATGGGCTCCCGGGAAGTCAACACCTATGGCGTCTACACCTCCCAGCTCGCGGAGAAGATCCCGGGCAGTGTCTGGTTCGAGAACAGAGCCGATGTCGTCGACTATGTCATGGACCACGCGGTCCCCGGCGACCTCATCATCACCCTCGGCTGCGGCGACATCTACAAGGAAGCCAAGCAGATGGTCGAGCGCTACCGCGCCAAGGCGGGAGGCGATACGGAATGAGTCAGAAGATGAAACGTGTCGTCGCGCTCCTGATGACCCTCGTGCTGTTCGGTTGCATGCTCGGTATGACCGGCTGCCACCGGAAGGACAAGGCGGAAGACGCGGCCACCGCGGTCGCCGTTGAAGAGGAGACCAAGAAGGACAAAAACTTCCTGTCGGACCTCCTCGGGAAAGACGACGAGGAAGACGCCTCGGAGACCACGAAGACCTCCGCGAAGACCTCCGCGAAAACGACCGAAAAAGCGGACCCGAACACGACGGTGGCAGCCACCACCGGTACCACGTCGAAAGACACGACGGCGGCCACCACCATGACCTCCGGTCTGTTCCAGGTCTCGCAGGACTATAAGAATTCGCACGCGTACTGTGTCGCCGTCAACACGTCACAGAACATCGTCATCGTCTATGCGAAGGACGCCTCCGGCAACTACACGACGCCTGTGAAGGCGATGGCCTGCTCCTGCGGCCGCGCCGGTCACGAGACCCCGTCCGGACAGTACACCGCTCTGACGAAACAGCGCTGGCTGTACCTCATCGACGGCACCTACGGACAGTACTGCACGAAGTTCAAGGAACACTACTGGTTCCACTCCGTCCCGTACTACAGCCAGAGCCCCTCGGACCTTGAATGGCCGGAGTACAACAAACTGGGCAGCAATGCCTCCGCCGGCTGTGTCCGCATGTGTGTCCGGGATGTCAAATGGGTCTATGACAACATCAGCCTCGGCACGGTCATCCGCGTCTATGCCTCCTCGGCTGCGGAGCCCCTCGCCAAACCGGCTCCGGTCCGCATCGACACGAGCGACAGCAACCCGAACCGCGGATGGGACCCCACCGACCCCGATCCTTCCAATCCCTATTGATCTTTTGAAATAAATCGCCACAAAGGAGATGTCCGAAATGAAATCATCTTCCCAGCTTTACCGTGTCCGTCACATCGAGGATTTCCGCGATATGCTCGACCAGAGCGCCACGCTCTTCGCCAATGAGCCTGCGTTCAAACTGAGAAACAAAGACGGCTCTTACACGACCATCAACTACACGAAATACAGAGAGGACGTCCGTTCCCTCGGCACCGCTCTCTGGGCCAAGGGATACCACGGCAAGCACATCGCCCTCATGGGCCCGAACTCCTACAAGTGGGCGACCGTCTACTTTGCCGTCACCTGCGGTCTCGGCGTGCTCGTGCCCATCGACAAGGAACTGCCCTTCGACGATGTGAAGACCATCCTCGAGGAGTCGGAGTCGAGTCTGCTCATCATCGACAAGAAGTCGTTGCGGAAATTCGCCGCCCAGATGAGCCAGCTTCCCGAAGACATCGAGATCATCGTCATGAACGAGCCGAGACCGGCCCACGGCATGCTCTCCTATGAAGACGTCTTCGAAGAGGGCCGCGCGCTGAAAGAATCCCGCGACCAGGCCTACCTCGATTACCTCGTGGCGCCCATCGACCCCGAAGTCATGAGCGTCCTCATCTATACCTCCGGTACGTCCGGAAGAGCCAAGGGCGTCATGCTGTCCCAGAAGAACATCTGCTTCGTCGTCATGTCGAACAGCTCCATCGCCAACATCGGCCCCGGGGACCAGATGTTCGCGGTCCTGCCCATGCACCACACCTTCGAGTGCTCCCTCGGGTTCCTGGCGGTCGTCTACAACGGCTGCTGCAACGCGTTCCCGACGAGCCTTCTGCGTCTGACCCGCGACATGCAGGAAGTCAAGCCGACCGTCATCTTCACGGTCCCGCTTCTGGTCGAAAAGATGCACGACAAGATCGTCGAGACCCTCGATGAGTCCAAACCGGGTCAGATGCTGTTCAAGTACGGCGGAAAGCTCGTCAACTATGCCAACGACAAGTTCGGCATCGACCTGTCCCGGAAGGTCTTCAGCCTCGTTCTGAAGAACCTTGGCGGCCGTCTGCGCCTCTTCATCATCGGCGCCGCCGCCATCAACCCGGATGTCGTCAAAAACTTCGAGACCTTCGGCGTCGAGTCCTACCTCGGCTACGGCCTCACGGAGTGTGCTCCGCTGGTCTCCTGCAACTATGACGGCCACACGACCCTCGACACGGTCGGCATGCCCATCCCCGGCGTCGAAGTCAAACTGGACGACGTGAACGATGAGGGCATCGGCGAACTGCTCGTCAAGGGCCCGAACGTCATGCTCGGTTATTACAAAAATGAGGAAGCCACCCGCGAAGTCCTCGACGAGGACGGCTGGCTCCACACCGGCGACCTTGCCAATGTCGATGACAAGGGCAACATCCGCCTGACCGGCCGGAAAAAGAACGTCATCGTCACGAAGAACGGCAAGAACATCTATCCGGAAGAGCTGGAAGACGCTCTGAACGGCAACCCCTTCATCCTTGAGTCCATGGTCGTCGGCACCGAGAAGGAAGAGGAGGACGACACGGTCGTCGAGGCAAAGATCTTCCCCGATGTCAACGCCATCAAGGAAGCGCTCCAGAACCCCGACCTGACAGCCGAAGACGTCTTCGCCTACATCTCCGACATCGTCAAGGACATCAACACGAAGTTCCCGAGCTACAAGAAGATCCGCGCGGTCAGCATCCGGAACACCGAATTCATCAAGACCACGACCCAGAAGGTCAAACGGTACGCCAACATGGACGATAACGTGGAAGAGACCACCGGAGACGTCCCGGCCAGGGAGACCCTGACCCAGCAGGCCGAAAAGGCCATCGGCGTCGCGGTCGAAGCGGTCAAGGAGACCGTGGAAAAGACCGTCGAGGCGGCCGGGACTGCCTATGAAGCGGTCAAAGAGTCTCTGGCGGCTGCCAAGGAAGAGGCGGAGGACAAGAAGGCTGCGGAAACAGACGAAGCCGCCGTCACGGAAAAAGCACCCGCGGAAGACGTTGCTGCCGAAACAGTCGAGACGCCCACCGAAGAAACTACCGAAAACAAGGAGGACCAGCAGTGAGCAAGCTGAACATTTCGCTGCCCCGGTTCGATTACATGTGCCAGAACAACACGTACTCCGGAAGCCAGGGACGGTTCCGTTACAAATTCTTCCCCGAGAAGAGAGATGACGTCGATACCGTACTGGTCGCCGCCTGCTACTTTGACAACTGCTACGAAGTGGAGCTGGAGGCCGGTCGTGTGACCTGTCAGGAGTTCGATTACTCCAACGACGGCATCGACGCGGCGGAGGCATGGCTCTCGGCACAGTATGACGAAACACAGAAGTAAATCGCCAAAGGAACCAGAATGTCAGACTACAGAAACAACATCCGCAATTTCTCAATCATTGCCCACATCGACCACGGAAAATCCACCCTGGCCGACCGTATGCTGGAGCTGACCGAGTCCGTCTCCAAACGGGAGATGGAGGAGCAGCTCCTCGACAACATGGACATCGAGAGAGAACGCGGGATCACCATCAAGGCCCGGGCCGTCAAGCTCGAGTACAAGGCGAAGGACGGGGAGGTCTATGACCTGAACCTCATCGACACCCCCGGTCACGTCGACTTCAACTACGAAGTCTCGCGGTCCCTTGCCGCCTGTGAAGGCGCGGTCCTCGTCGTCGATGCCACCCAGGGCATCGAGGCACAGACCCTCGGCAACACGTACCTGGCCCTCGACCACGACCTCGAGATCTGCCCGGTCATCAACAAGATCGACCTGCCGGCCGCCGACCCCGACCGGGTCAGCGCGGAAGTCGAAGAGGTCATCGGCCTGCCCTGTGAAGAGGCACCGCGGATCTCCGCCAAGACCGGCGAGAACGTCGAACAGGTCCTCGAGGAGATCGTCCACATGGTCCCGGCTCCCACCGGAGACCCGGACGCCCCGCTGCGCGCCCTCATTTTTGACTCGGTCTACGACTCCTACCGCGGCGTCATCGTCTACGTCCGCCTCATGGAGGGCACCATCAAACCCGGCGACACCATGCGCATGATGGCCACCGGAGCGGAGTTCACCGTCGTGGAGACCGGCTTCATGCGGGCCCGTTCCCTGGAGCCTGCCAAGTGTCTTCGTGCCGGCGAAGTCGGCTACATCACGGCCTCCATCAAGACGGTCTCCGAAGCCCGGGTCGGTGACACGGTCACCCTGGCCACCCGTCCCGCCGCCGAACCGCTGCCCGGATACCGCAAGGTCAACCCGATGGTGTTCTGCGGTGTGTACCCGGCCGACGGCGCCGACTATGAAAACCTGAAAGAAGCGCTCGAAAAACTGCAGCTCAACGACGCGTCTCTGACCTTCGAACCGGAGACCTCCGGAGCCCTCGGCTTCGGCTTCCGCTGCGGGTTCCTCGGCCTTCTGCACCTGGAGATCATCCAGGAGCGGCTCGAACGGGAATACAACCTTGACCTCGTCACCACAGTCCCCAGCGTCATCTATAAGATCCATATGTCCGACGGCGAAGTCTTGAACATCGACAACCCCAGCAACTACCCGGACCCCGCCGATATCGATTTTTGCGAGGAACCGATCGCGAACGCCCACATTTTTTCGCCGCCCGACTATGTCGGTGCCATCATGGACCTGTGCCAGGAGCGCCGCGGCGTGTTCAAGGACATGCAGTACCTCGCCGAAGACCGGGTGGACATCCATTACGAACTGCCGCTCAACGAGATCATCTACGACTTCTTCGACGCCCTCAAGTCCCGCACCAGAGGGTATGCCTCCCTGGACTATGAGATCCTGGGCTACCGGGCCTCCGAACTCGTCAAACTGGACGTGCTCCTGAACGGCGAGCAAATCGACGCGCTGTCCTGGATCGTCCATCAGGACAAGGCCTACGGTCGTGCCCGGAAGATCGCCGAAAAGCTCAAGGAACACATCCCGAGAACGCTGTTCGAGATCCCCATCCAGATCGCCATCGGCGGCAAGGTCATTGCCCGGGAGACCGTCAAGGCTCTGCGGAAAGACGTCCTTGCCAAGTGTTACGGCGGCGACATCACCCGAAAGAAGAAACTGCTCGAAAAGCAGAAGGAAGGCAAGAAGCGCATGCGTCAGTTCGGCTCCGTCGAAGTGCCGCAGGAAGCCTTCATGGCCGTCCTGAAGCTGGACGAATAAGAGAGGAAACTGCATTTGGACCCCATCGGACTGTACCTGCATGTCCCGTTCTGTGCCACCCGCTGTCCCTACTGCGACTTCTTCACACAGAGGCCTGTGGGCGATGCACGGACCGTGTATGCGGAAACGATGAAAACCGAATTGCGGGACACCCGTGACAAGACCATCCGTGCCGACTCCGTCTACTTCGGAGGCGGCACTCCTTCTGTGCTGCCCGGCGATGTGTTCACCGACCTTCTCGGTACGGTCCGGGACTGTTTCACCGTGACACCGGACGCAGAGATCACTGTGGAGTGCAACCCGTCTTCCGACCTCGAGCACTTCCTGCCCGCCGCGGCGGAGGCCGGTGTGAACCGAGTGTCCCTCGGCATGCAGTCCGCTGTGGACGCGGAGCGCCGGAAACTCGGCCGGACCTCCGACCGGAAGCGGGTGGAGGAGGCATTGCGCATCGCCCGGACCTGCGGGATCGACAACCTCACGCTGGATGTCATGCTGGGGGTCCCCGGACAGACTCTGCAGAGCCTCGGGGAGACCCTGCGGTTCCTCGTCGACAGCGGCGTGCCCCATGTGAGCGCCTACATGCTGAAACTCGAAGAGGGGACCGTCTTCTGGAAACGGGCGGACACCCTGGACCTGCCCGGCGAAGACCTGGTGGGGGACATGTACCTGCAGACCATCGAGACCCTGGAGGCCGCCGGTCTCAAACAGTATGAGATCTCGAACTTCGCCCGCCCGGGCTTCGAGAGCCGGCACAACCTCAAGTACTGGCACTGTGAAGAGTACCTGGGCTTCGGCCCGTCCGCTCACTCCTATTTCCGCGGAGAGCGGTTCTACCGCAAACCGGACTGGGAAGCCTTCGTCGCCGGTGACCCGGTCGTCCCGGACGGCCCCGGCGGCAGCTTCGAGGAGCGGCTCATGCTGGCGCTTCGCCTGACGGAAGGATACCGGGGCGAGATCCCGCCGGAACTGCGGGAGAAGGCTTCACAGCCCCTTTTGAAGCCCTTCGTGGAAGTGGGGGACGACTTCGTCCGCCTGACGAAGGAGGGTTTTCTCGTGTCCAACACGGTCATCGCGGAACTGCTGTGACCGTACATCGCCAACCGAACAATAAAAAGAGAGGCTTCTCTGAAGAGAAGCCTCTTATGGTTTGATGATATTCATTTGCGGAACGGTTTCTGGAGTTCTTTCAGGACTTCGATGAGGAGCCGGACATGACTGGGTTTCGCCTTGCGGACCATGGCGCAGAGTTCCTGCTGGTCGAGGGTCAGTTCCTGTTCCCGGAAAAAGTCCGCGGGCGTGATGTCAAGAAGCTCGCAGAAGTACAGGACCTCCTCGAGCTTTGGCTCGAAGCGGCCGTTCCCGACGCCACTGATGTAATTGGTGCGATGTCCCATCTTGGCGCTGATCTCCGCCATCGACTTCGAGGACTGCTTCGCATATTCCATCATTCGTTTTTGCACAAAGGACTTGTCCATTTCCAAATGTCTCCGAAAGCTTGATATTTCCTTTCTTTAGTCTACTCCAAGAGACCTCGAAAACCGTCTTCTGTGAAAAGACGTTTTGAAAATAACATCTTCTGCCAGAAGATTTAAAATAGTCTTAGAACCGTACAAAAGCGAAACGATCGTCGAAACCGGCAGAAGACGAAACGCTGGAAATATCTTCTGTCAGAAGATATAATGGAAGTCCAGGTACGGACAGGGGAGCGTTTTCGTTCCCTCCTGGACAAAAAAGCTCCGGCCCGAGAGCATCTGCTTTCGGACCGGAGTCTTGTTTTTATGTGGCTTTGGCGATTTACTCGTCGTTCTCGGGGTCGGTCGCGCGGTCGAAGATGGCTTCGACTTCCGCGGAGGGAGCCTTCGTGAGAAGGGTGACGACCACGGCGCAGAGCATGCCGATCACGAAACTGGGGAACAGTTCATAGACACCGGTATTGGTGGCCAGAAGGTTGTACCAGAGGATGTCGACGATGGAACCGCCGAGGACACCGGCGACGGCGCCCCAGTAGTTGAACCGCTTCCAGAAAACGGAGAGCAGGACGACGGGACCGAAGGCGGAACCGAAGAGGCCCCAGGCGTTCTCGACCATGTCCATGATGGCCTGTGCGCCTTCGCCTCTGGCGCTGGCCAGGAAGTAGGCGATGATGGCAACGACAGCGACGACGCCGCGGGCGACCCAGACGAGCTCCTTGTCAGAGGCGTTCTTCCGGATGAGGGGCTTGTAGATGTCGTTGGTGAAGGACGAGGACGCGACCAGCAGCTGGGAGTCAGCCGTGGACATGGACGCCGCGATGATGGCTGCCAGCAGGATGCCGGACAGGAACGGCGGGAAGAAGCGTCTCGCGAGGTGGATGAAGACCGTGGCCTGGAGACCGTCGGGAAGGAGTTCGCCGGCGACGACCATACGGCCGAGGTATGCGATGATGAGGGAGGCCGCCAGAGAGATGGTGACCCAGATGATCGCGATGGTGGCCGACTTCTTGATCTCAGACGGCTTGCGGATGGCCATGAAGCGGACCAGGATGTGGGGCATGCCGAAATAGCCGAGACCCCAGGCAAGGCCGGAGATGATGTCCTGCCAGGATGCCGAGAAGACGTTGCCGACGAAGGCATACTCGGTGCCGTCATTGAGGTTGGTGTAAACGGTATTGACCGCAGAGGGGTCGAGGTCTTCGACGAGGACCGTGACGATCGGGACCGCCAGCAGGGCGATGAACATGAGGGTGCCCTGGAAGAAGTCCGTCCAGCTGACGGCCTTGAAACCGCCGAGGAACGTGTAGAGAAGGATGACGGCCGCGAAGATGATCATGGCAGTCTCTCTCGACAGGCCGGGGACCAGGGACACGAAGACCGTGGTGCCGGCGACGAAACCGGAGGCGACATAGATGGTGAAGCTGATGAGGAACACGATGGCCGTGATGATGGACAGAACGGGTTTCTCAGCAAGGAAACGGTTCTGCAGGTACTCCGGCAGGGTGATGGAGTCGTTCGCGGCCTTCGAGAACTTTCTCAGACGTTTGGCGACGAAGATCCAGTTGAGGGCGGTACCGATGGCAAGACCGATGCCGATCCAGGCTTTGCCGAGGCCGAAGGCCAGCACGGAGCCGGGAAGACCCATGAGGAGCCACGCGGACATGTCGGATGCCTGTGCACTGAGGGCAGTGACCCAGGGGCCCATCTGGCGGCCGCCGAGGAAGTACTGCTTTTCACTGTCGCCGTCTTTTCTGGTACGGAAGAAGAAAAACAGACCGATACCGAGGACGAGGACAAAGTAGAGCACGAAGGCAAGAACTTCAAGATTCATAGATTTCTCTCCTTATCCAGTAATAGGATTGATACACTTCAGCATTTTACCACATCAAAGTGATTAATACAAGAAAACCGGCCCCGAAGTTCTTCGGGACCGGTTCGTATGTTTTGTGTAATATTATTCGTCTTCGACGTAATCGGAGTCCGAGAACGCGAAGAAGAGGTCGTCGACCGCGGCGACTGCGTCAGCCGCGACATTGTCCTTCGAGATGTGGCTCGTGACGACGGGCTCGACATCGAGGGGCTTGTGGACCGGCATCTGGACGGACTCGGTGGCGGGGACCACTTCGGGTTCCGGACGCTCGGCGGCCCAGTCGTCTTCTTTGGCGGGAGTGACGAAGAAGGCGGGCTCGGCATCGACCTTTTCCGGCTTCGGTGCTTCCCGGCGGGGTGCGCGGACCGGCTCTTCCTCTTTCGGCTTCGCGACGGTCTGAGCGGCCATCTTGGTGACGTTCGGGGCCTCTTCCAGGACACCCTTGTCGTGGACGAAGTCATCGATGAGACAGATGAGGGTCAGCACGAAGGTGATGGCCGGGATGAGGAACACGAGCGGGTAAGGGAACCAGGCGTTCGGCTGGCCGAACATGTAGAGGATGAAGACCGTGGCGATGACCGCGAGGTCGTTGTAGATGAAGGCGAGGACCGTCATGAGGGACGGGAACTTCCGATTGACCTTCGTGATGCTCACGATCATCGTGTCGATGATGAGGACCACGGCAGCGCCGACCTCGATGAGGAAGAACAGCGCCCGGTGAAGGAAGGTGACAACGGCCTCCATGCCGTGGGCGGTGAGGAAGTTGCAGACACCTTCAAGGTTCCCGAGGATGCCGGCACAGAGGATGAGTTCACTGAGGAACAGCAGGATGAGGACCACTGCTTTCCAGCCTCCGGATACGGATTTTCTCGTCATTGCGGATCATCTCCTATAGAGCTTGTGGGATAGTTCTTTAACATTAAAATACTACCATTTTCCCTGTCGGTTGTAAAGGCGGGGCCACGCCTTACAGACCGGTGGAAACGTAGTTTTCATCGTACTCGTCACGGTAGATGAAGTTCTTCAGGATGGTGGCATTCTGGTCGACATCGAAGTAGACGACGGAGCCGACATTCGGGATGCTGCGGTCGGTCCAGGTGTCACTTCTCGGAGCGGTGGTCTGCAGGATATCGTAGTGGCGATAGAGCAGGATGGAACCGAGCGCGAGGTTCGACGTCTTGATGCCGCCCATGTCGGTGCGCAGGTAGGGAAGGATGTCCCAGGCGGCCTTCGCCAGTTCGGACGGTTTCGCGTCTGCCGCTTTCTGACGGATCGAATTGACGACGAGGCGCTGGCGGCGGGTCCGCTGGACGTCGGAGTCCAGTTTCCGGATCCGGGAGAACATCAGAGCGTGCTCACCGTCCATGTGGACACTGTCGCCGGATTCGAAATAGATCCGGTTGCCGGTGAGGGACCACTTGTACCAGGTGCTGTTGAGGTAGGAGGCCTCTCTGGCGGTGACAGGGACATCGACTCCGCCGAGGGCATCGATGATGGCGGTGAAGGCCTTGAAGTCGACCTCCATATATTTGTTGATTTTGATTTTGTAATTGTACTCGATGGTGTCGATCGTCAGCTGGATGCCGCCGAGGGAACTCGCGGCGTTGAGCTTGTTCATGCCGTGGCCCGGGATCTCCACATAGCTGTCCCGCAGGAACGACGTGAATTTTATCTTCTGATGCAGGTTGTCGATCGAGATGAGCATCATGGTGTCCGCTCTCTGGAACCCGGACTCACCTTCGCGGTTGTCGACGCCGAGGAGCAGGATGTTCGTGATGAGCGGGCTCTTCTTGAGGCTGAAACTCGAGATGTGCGAGTTGCTCTTGTGCTGGCCCGGCTCGTAGTCCATCCGGGCGAGGAAGACCGTGGACATGGCGAGGTAGAGCAGGACGAAGACGAGGAGGAGGGAGGTGATCGCGGAACCGCAGCCGCATCCGCGGCCTCGTCTCGGGCGATCTGCCTTCTGTGCCTTCTTAGCCTGCTTTTTCGCTTTCTTACGCGCTTTTTTCAGGTCGCGCTCGTCGACCTGGCTGTAATCGTCGTAGTAATATTCATCGGGTGCCTCTGCTTCCGCACGGGCCCGGGCTTTCCGGAATTCGACCTCGGACTTCCGCTTCGCCTGTTTGCTGGAAAAGCTGCTGATGTCCTCGTAGTCGTCTGAGGGGCGTTTCTTCGGACTTTTGTTGAAATAGACGTCCGGCATGAGATCGCCTCCTTTCATGTTTCCCTGATTTTACATGGTTTGCCCTCCATTATCAACCGTCTTTTTTATAAGTTTGACTTTTCTTTGAGATTTCTTTAAAATACCCGCGTGACCTGGTCGAGCGGCCGCTGGTGCCTTTCGGCACGAGAGGAAAGTCCGAGCCCCGCAGAGCAGGATAACGGCTAACGGCCGCCGGGGGTGACCCCAGGGAAAGTGCAACAGAAATAAACCGCCTGTCTCCGACAGGTAAGGATGGAACGGCGAGGTAAGAGCTCACCAGCATGGTGGAGACATCATGGCTATGTAAACCCTATCCGGAGCAACACCGACTTGTGAGGCCTGCTCGGCCGCTGACACAGAAGGGTGGCTTGAGCCGGTCAGCAATGGCCGGCCTAGATAGATGGTCGCTTTAGAAGACAGAACTCGGCTTACACGCCAGGTCACATAAAAGAGGGCAAGCAGAACGCTTGCCCTTTTTTATTATAAAGGCTAAAATAGATTGAATCACCAAAAGTAAGGAGCGAAACCCGTGGTCGACGAGCAACTCGAAGTTTTAGAAGGCGTGGCAGAGGAACTGGTATTCCGCAGAGAGGATACCGGTTTTACCGTGCTGGACATTTCGACCGAGGACGGCGAACTCATCACCGTCGTCGGGGTCCTGCCGGAGATCTCCGCCGGCGAGGAACTGCGCCTGTCCGGCCACTGGGACGCCCACTCGACCTTCGGCCGCCAGTTCCGGGCGGAACTGTGCGAACGCCGCATGCCCGGGACCGTCGCCCAGATGCTGAAGTACCTCGCGAGCGGCTCGGTGAAGGGCATCGGACCCTCCACGGCGGTGAAGATCATCGAGGCCTTCGGAGAAGACACCTTCGACGTCCTCGGGAACCATCCGGAGAAACTGGCGAAGATCCGCGGTATATCGCCAAAGAAAGCGGAGCAGATCTGCCAGCAGTTCAAGGAGCAGTACGCGGTCCGGGAGATCATGATGTCCCTCGAGACCCTCGGTCTGTCTCCGTCCGAGGCCATCAACGCGTACCGGGTCTTCGGAGACGACGTGACCCGGATGATCATGAAGAACCCGTATATCCTGTGCCTGTCGGATATCGGCATGTCCTTCGAACGGGTCGACGCGCTGGCGGACACCCTCCACGAGAAACCGGACCCCGGGTTCCGCATCCGCGCGGGCATCCTCCACGTCTGCAACCACAACCTCTCCAACGGTCACACCTGTCTGCCGAGGGAAAAGCTCCTGCGGCCGGCGGCGGACCTGCTCGGGACCAACAACGACACCATCGACATCGCCATCGACGACCTCTGTGACGAGCATCTGCTCCGGGTCGCGAAACTCGACGGCAGAGAGTTCGTCTTCCTGCCGCACATTTTCGATGCCGAATACGACAGCGCCCAGCGGATCAAGATGATGGTCCGTTTCCCGCCGGCGGGCCGGCCCACTCTGGACCGGGACATCGAGCGGGTCGAACGGAAGCTGGGCATCCACTATGAGGGCAAACAGCGGGAGGCCATCGTCACCGCCATCGAAAAGGGCATCCTCATCCTGACCGGCGGCCCCGGTACAGGCAAAACGACCACCGTCAACGCCATCCTGCAGCTGCTCGAGGCGGACGGGCTCCACGTCGTCCTGACCGCGCCCACCGGCCGCGCCGCCCAGCGCATGTCGGAGATCACCGGCAAAGAGGCGAAGACCATCCACCGTCTGCTGGAGGCGGAACGCACCGGCAACGAGCAGATGCGCTTTGCCCGCCACGCCCGCAACCCCATCGAGGCGGACGCCGTCATCGTGGACGAGCTGTCCATGGTGGACATCGTGCTGTTCGCCGCTCTCATGGACGCGCTGCCCATGGGCTGCCGGCTCATCATGGTCGGCGACTCGGACCAGCTGCCGCCCGTCGGCGCCGGGAACGTCCTCCACGACCTCATCGACTCGAACCTGCTGCCCGTCGTCAAACTGGACGAGGTGTTCCGGCAGGCGATGGAGAGCCTCATCGTCACGAACGCCCACCGGGTCGTCGCCGGCGAGCAGCCCATCCTCGACGTCAAGGACAACGACTTTTTCCACATGGAGCGGACGAACGCGGCCCGCACCGTGCAGGACATCGTCGGGCTCTACAAGACCCGGCTCCCGAAGGCCTACGGCTATGACGCTGTCCGGGACATCCAGGTTTTGTGCCCCTCCCGGAAGGGAGACGCCGGCACCGTGAACCTGAACCGCGTCCTCCAGGAGGCCGTGAACCCGCCGGCCAAAGGCAAAAACGAGATCAAACTGCAGACCCGTGTCTTCCGGGAAGGGGACAAGGTCATGCAGATCAAGAACGATTACAACATCAACTGGAGCCGGGGCTCGGAAGAGGGCAGCGGCATCTTCAACGGCGATGTGGGCATCCTGACCTCCGTCGACAAACAGAAGGGCGTCGTCGAAGTGGACTTCGACGGCCGCAAAGCGGTATACCCGGTCCTGAACCTCAAGGAACTGGAACTGGCCTACGCGGTCACGGTCCACAAGAGCCAGGGCTCCGAATTCGAGGCCGTCATCCTGCCGGTGGTCGATGTGCCGCCCATGCTCTGTTACCGGAACCTGTTCTACACGGCCGTCACCAGAGCCCGGTCCAAGATGATCACGATCGGCAAACGGGCCACCATCGAGGAGATGGTGGACAACGACCGGAAGATCCGCCGCTACTCGGCACTGCGCACGTTCCTGGAGGCCGACTATGGACTGGACTGAGCTCCTCTTTCCGAAGACCTGCCCCTGCTGCGGGGGAGAGCTCCCGGAAGGGCAGAGCGTCTGTGAGGACTGCGCACCGAAGATCCGGCGCAATGCATCGCCCCAGTGTCCGTACTGCGGCGTGTCCCTGCGAAGCTGTCACTGCGCGAAAGACCCCCGGGCCTATGACCGCATCGTCGCGCCCTTTTTCTATGAAGGTGCCATCCGCGACGCGCTCCTGCGGCTGAAGTTCGGGAAGCACGAAGAGGTCGCCCGATACCTCGCGGCCGAGCTCCGGGAGGCGATCGACACCCGTTACTTCGGAGAGAGCTTCGACCTTCTGACCGTCGTGCCCATGTCCCGGGGCCGCTACGCGTCTCGGGGCTTCAACCAGGCGAAGACCCTCGCGGAATTCCTCATGAAGGACCCGCCGGAGCCTCTGCAGGACACCCTTGCGGACTACGGGCTCCTCAAAAAGCGCGGCAATGGCGGCTCCATGCAGCATCTGCTGGGCGCCGAGGGGAGACGGAAGAACATCCGGGACGCCGTTTCCGTGGGCCCGAACCGTCCCCTCGAAGGGAAGTCGGTCCTGCTCCTCGACGACATCGTCACAACGGGCGCCACGGCCGGCGAATGTGCCGCCATCCTCCGGCTGGCGGGAGCCGCACGCGTCTGTGTCGCCGCGGTCGCCGTCACCCGTTTTTCGGAAAAAATTCCGGGAAATACTGTACAAGAAGAGCGAAAACATTTAAACTTTTAGTATTAACTTACTTTAAGAATAAAAGGGAGAGCAGAAATGCTTGGCAGAAATATAGGCATCGACCTCGGGACCACTTCGGTCATCGTCTACCTCGAGGGCAAGGGCATCATCATGTCGGAACCCTCGGTGGTGGCTTACCGGAAAACGACGGGCAAGATCATCGCCGTCGGCCGGAAAGCCTATGACATGGTGGGCAAGGAGTCCCGGTCCGTGGAAGTCATCCGCCCCATGCGGGACGGTGTCGTCTCGGACTTCTCGGTCACCGAACAGATGCTCCGGTACTTCATCCGGATCATCTGCAAAAATGAGATCTTCAAACCGAACATCATCGTCAGCATGCCCGGCACGGTCACGAACCTCGAACGCCGGACCATCCTCGACGTCATCACCGCCAGCGGCGCCGGCAAGGCCTGTCTCATGGAAGAGCCTCTGGCAGCCGCCATCGGCGCGGGTGTCGACACCATGCAGCCGAACGGCGTCATGATCGTCGACCTCGGCGGCGGCACCACCGACGTTGCAGTCATCACCATGGGCTCCATGGCGGTCGCCTCCTCCATCAAGGTGGCGGGGAACACGCTGAACGAATCCATCGAAAAATACTGCCGCCGCGAGCGGAACGTCCTCATCGG
Source organism: Clostridia bacterium (assembly GCA_017461005.1). Taxonomy (GTDB): domain Bacteria; phylum Bacillota; class Clostridia; order Oscillospirales; family Acutalibacteraceae; genus RUG420. The sequence goes on along the minus strand of JAFTZU010000085.1, from coordinate 38,463 downwards.
CGACCAGACCGCGGAAGAGCTGAAAAAGATCCTTGGCTGCGCGTACCGCCGCAGAGAGCAGGTCGCCATGATCGCCAAGGGCAAGGACTACATCTCCGGCATGCCGGTCGAGTTCGAGATCAACTCGGACGAGATCTACTACTGCATCCGGGAAAACATCCGTGCTATCGTCGACTCCGTCACCGGGGTCCTCGAGCGCACCCCGCCGGAACTCGCCGGCGACATCATGGAGGAGGGCATCATCCTGACGGGTGGCACCGCCCAGCTCCTCGGCCTCGACAAAGTCATCGAAGAGGCCACCCACATCCACACCCGCGTTGCCGACGACCCGGTCAACTGCGTGGCGAGGGGCATCGGCGCCGTCCTCGGCGACCTCGACATCCTCGTCAACAACGGTTACCTCTTCATGAGCCGTCAGGACATCAGCGGTGTCACCAACGAGAAGGAGGATTACTACGATGTCTAAGCGCGACCCGAGAGACGCGGTCAAACGGCCGGAAGAGCTCTCTGCCGAGGAGCGCAGCGCCAGAGAACCGGTCTTCGACGCCTTCGTGGAAGGCGTGGCCCCCGGCGGCCTCCGTTCGAAGACGGACATCAAGCTCCTCATCCTCTACCTGCTCGAACAGCAGGAACAGCCGGTACCGGTGCGCATCATCTCCGATGTCATCACCGACCAGGAACTCGCCAATTACTTTGAGGCGATGGACGCCATCAGTGAACTGAAGGAAGACGGCAACCTCGACGTCGTCTCGGTCGACGGCCAGGACGCCCTGTCCATCACCGGACCGGGCAGCGACGCCGTCGCCTATGTCGAAGACGACCTGCCGCTGTCGGTCCGCTCGCGGGCCCTCGACACGGTCCGCCGGTTCCTGCGGCTCGACCGCCACGCAAAGGAGAACGCCGTGGAGATCACGCCCTCCGGCGACGGCTTCAACGTCTGTTTCTCCCTGAACACCGGGGACACGAAACTCATGGAACTCAACATGTATGTCGTGAGCCGGGACCAGGCAGAACTCCTCAAGAACAATTATCTCGAAGACCCCACCCACCTCTATTCCAGCATCCTGACAGCCCTGATGCTGGACTGACCCTGCAGGGAGGACCCCATGAAAGGCAAATATTCCGTACCCTTAAGCAAAGTCATCCGTTCGGAACAGCTCTCGACCGTTTACCTGCCGAGAGACCCGGAGGACATCCTCATCTACTCGATGGAGGTGAATCGCCCCGGTCTCATCCTCGCGCGGTATGACAACAACTTCATGCCGGAACGCATCGAGCTCCTCGGCAACTCGGAGTACCTGTACCTCCGGGAACTGGATGTCGAGACCCGCTCGGAGAGCATCGAGCGCCTCATGAAGGAACAGCCGGCCGCCGTCATCTTCTCCGTCGACTTCGCCGATGAACTCGCGAAGGAGTTCGTCCCCTTCGCGGAGCAGTACGAAGTCCCGCTGATGAAGTCCGACCAGGACACGTCCTTCATCATGTCCTCGCTGGTCTCGTACCTCAATGTGGAACTCGCGGAACGGGAGACCGTCCACGGCGTCCTCGTCGAGGTCTCCGGTGAAGGTGTCCTCATCATGGGCGAGAGCGGTGTCGGTAAAAGCGAGACCGTCGTCGAGCTCATCCGCCGGGGCAACCGCCTCGTCGCGGACGACGCCGTCGAAGTGCGCCGGGTCTCCCAGAAGACCCTCGTCGGTTCCGCGCCGGAGAACATCCGTCACTTCATGGAACTGCGCGGCATCGGCATCATCGACGCCCGCCGCATCTTCGGCATGGGCTCCGTCAAGATGACCGAGCGCATCGACCTCGTCATCAACCTCGAACCCTGGGACGACACGAAGGCCTACGAACGCATGGGCCTTGCCGACGAGACCATGGAGATCCTCGGCCTGAAGGTCCCCATGTACACGATCCCGGTCAACCCCGGACGGAACCTCGCCATCATCATCGAGGTGGCGGCCATCAACTACCGCCTGAAGAAAATGGGACACAACTCTGCCAAAGAACTGCTGGAAGGCCTCGGCATGCAGGAGGACGCAGCGAACATCGACGTGGCAGATGTCGATACCTGGCACACCAACTGATCCCAAGGAGGCAAATGCAATGGTAAAACTTGGCATCGATCTCGGCGGCACGAACATCGCCGTCGGCGTCGTCAACGAACAGAATGAGATCATCGGAACGGCCAGCGTCAAGACGAACGCGCCCCGTCCCGCGGAAGAGATCGCCGACTCCATGAGAGAGGCCTGCCTTCTGGCCCTCGGCGAAGCGCGTATGACCCTCGATGACGTCGAGTCCGTCGGCGTCGGCACCCCCGGTGCTGTCAACGAGGAAGGCGTCGTGGAGTTCTCCGCGAACCTCGGCTTCAACGATACTCCTCTTCGCGAACTCGTCGAAGAGCGCCTGAACAAACCGACCTACATCGAAAACGACGCCAACTGCGCGGCCCTCGGCGAACAGGTCGCCGGCTGCGGCGGCGGGGTCCCGAACTTCGTGGCCGTCACCCTCGGCACCGGCGTCGGCGGCGGCATCATCCTCGGCGGGAAACTCCTGACCGGCGTCAACGGCGCGGCGGGGGAGATCGGCCACATGTCGGTCGAGATGGACGGCATCCCCTGTCCCTGCGGCCGCAGCGGCTGCTTCGAGCAGTACGCCTCCGCGACAGCTCTGGTCCGTCAGACGAGAGAGGCCATGGAACAGGACCGCGACAAGTCCAGCAGACTCTGGGAACTGGCGGAGGGAGACCTCGACAACGTCAACGGTCTCGTCCTCTTCACGGCCGCCCATGAGGGAGACGGTCGGGCGCTCATGGTCCTCGACAAGTTCACGACCTACCTTGCCATCGGCGTCGCCGACCTCATCAACATCTTTCAGCCGGACGTCCTCTGCATCGGCGGAGGCATCTCGAAGCAGGGCGACTTCCTCATCGAGCCCCTGGCCCGGAAAGTGGAAGAGCTCCGTTACACGAAACATTCGAAGAAACAGACGAAGATCTGCGCCGCCACCCTCGGCAACGACGCCGGCATCATCGGCGCGGCCCTTCTGTCGAACGTCAAATAACTCCACTGAGAACGAAAGAGAGAACCGTTTATTATGTTTGATTCCATCCTGAAGGCTGCGGAGCAGTACGGATGCAAGACCAAGAAAAACGCCCCCATGAGCGAGTACACCACGTTCCGCGTCGGCGGACCCGTGGAACTGCTCGTCGAACCGAACAGCGTCGACGCGCTGGAGGCCCTCCTGAAAGCCGCGAAGATCGACGGCGTGAAGCCGATGGTCATCGGCAAGGGCAGCAACCTCCTCGTGCCGGACGAAGGCCTCAAGGGAGTCGTCTTCCATATGGGCGATGACTTCAGCGACGTCTCCTATGCCGGGAACGACATGATCAAGGCCCAGGCCGGCGCCACCGTCATCAAACTGTGCCGGTTCGCCCTCGAATACTCGCTGTCCGGACTGGAGTTCGCCTTCGGCATCCCCGGTTCCGTCGGCGGTGCCGTCTACATGAACGCCGGTGCCTACGGCGGAGAGATCGGAGACAGCGTGGTGGTCGTCAACCACATCGACTATGACGGCAACCGGGGCTCCTGGTCGCCGAAACAGGCGGGCTTCTCTTACCGTCACAGCAACTACATGGACAATGACCTCATCGTCACCTCGGTCGTCGTCCAGCTCGACAAGGCGAACCCGGAGACCATCAAGATGAAGATGGACAACTTCATGGAGCGCCGGAAAACGAAACAGCCCCTCGAGTACGGCAGCGCCGGCAGCACCTTCAAGCGGCCGGAGGGCTACTACGCCGGAGCGCTCATCGAGCAGTCCGGCCTCAAGGGCAAGCAGATCGGCGGCGCCCAGGTGTCGGAAAAACACGCGGGCTTCGTCATCAACAAAGACCACGCCACAGCCAGAGATGTCCTTGACCTGATGGCCTTCATCCGGGAGACCGTGCAGAACGACCACGGCGTCACCCTGGAACCGGAGGTCCGCATCTTAGGAGACGTTCCATGGAATTCCTGATCCTCACCGGTCTCTCCGGAGCCGGAAAATCCAAAGCGGTAGAGATGCTCGAAGACATAGACTTCGTCTGCATCGACAACATGCCGCCCGAACTCCTGCCCGCCTTCGGACAGATCGTCCTGAAGAGCCCGCCGGAGTCGAAGTTCGCGGTCGTCGTCGACGCCCGAGCCGGGTCCGGCATCAGTGAGTTCTCCGGCGCCCTCGATGAACTGAACGAGATGGAAGTGCCCTTCCAGCTCCTGTTCATCGACTGCGAGGACTCGGTCCTCGTCAACCGCTTCAAGGAGACCCGCCGCCGGCATCCGCTGGCCAACGAGTACAACCAGTCCATCAGCGACGCCATCTCGGCGGAACGGGAGATGATCGCCCCCTTCAAACAGCGGGCGGACTTTTCCATCGACACGACGTACCTGTCGTCGAAACAGCTGAAGGACCGCATCGCCGGCCTGTTCCTCGGAAGCGGGGAGAAGACGATGCGCATCCAGTGCATGTCCTTCGGCTTCAAGTACGGACTGCCCCAGGACGCCGACCTCATCTTCGATGTCCGCTGCCTGCCGAACCCGTTCTATGTGCCGGAACTCAAGACGAAGACCGGCCTCGACGAACCGGTCAGTTCCTATGTCATGGGCTTCGAACAGTCGCAGGAGTTCCTGCAGAAACTCACGGACCTCATCGACTTCTCGCTGCCGCTCTACATGGAAGAGGGGAAGAGCGAGCTCATCATCGCCTTCGGCTGCACCGGCGGCAAACACCGTTCGGTCACCTTCGCGGAGGCCATGTCGAAACATCTCAGAGAACACCGGATCCACTGCAACACGATCCATCGCGATATCCAGAAGAAGTAAGCAAAGGAGGGCGTCCCTTGTCCTTTTCCCACGACGTGAAAAGTGAACTGGTGGCCTATTCGGCCGAAGCCCGGGAAAACGGGCAGCTGAAGCCCTGCTGCCAGCAGACGGAGACCTATGCGCTCTTCCTGTTCTGCCGTGCCTTCGGTGCCAAGGAGATGGGGCTCAAGACGGAGCACAAAGGCATCGCCGACCGCTATGCCGCCGCCGTCCGCGAGATGACCGGCCACAAGCCGAAGCGGGAGAAGACCACCGGCGGGAAGTACCGTGTCGTCGTCGAAGACCCCGTCGACCGCCAGGCCATCCTCTCCGAATTCGGGTACAGCGGGAACGAGGTGAATCGCCGCCTCAACACCGGCATCCTCCAGGACGAGGGCTGCCGCGCGGCTCTGTTCCGGGGCGCGTTCCTGACGGCGGGCACCATCACCGACCCGGAGAAGGACTACCACATGGAGTTCGTCCTCTCTACGAAGAGCCTGTGCATGGACCTCTGCGACCTGCTCACGGAGGCGGGCCTGAACCCGAAGTATGTCCAGCGGAACGGCGCCCATGTCATCTACTTCAAGGACAGCGAGAGCGTCGAAGACCTCCTGACCCTGATGGGGGCCACCACGTCCTCCCTTGAACTGATGGGCACCAAGATGTACAAGGACATGCGCAACCGGGTCAACCGCCGTCTGAACTTCGAGAACGCGAACTCTACCCGGACCTTCGATGCCGCTTACAAGCAGATCAAGGCGATCGAGTACATCGAACAGAAGCGGGGCCTCGAGTCCCTGCCGCCGGAACTGAGAGAGCTGGCAAAACTCCGGGTCGAGAACGCCGACTACTCCCTCAAGGAACTGGGAGAGAACCTGTCGGAACCCATCAGCCGCTCGGGTGTCAACCACCGGCTGCAGAAGATCATGGAGATCGCGAACGATCTCCGACTCATCGAAAAGAACAAACAATAACCATCGAAAGGGAGGTGTCGTCATGGCATTCACGCATCTGCACGTGCACAGTGAATACAGTCTGCTCGACGGCGCCTGCCGCGTGCCGGAACTGGTGGCCCGGGCGAAGGAGCTCGGTCAGGACAGTCTGGCACTCACCGATCACGGCGTCATGTATGGCGCCGTTGCTTTTTATAAAGCCTGTCAGAAGGCCGGTGTCAAACCCATCCTCGGGGTGGAGGCGTACATCGCCGCAGGGAGCCGGCATGACAAGGCAGGACCCCTTGCCAACGAACGGCACCACTTAGTCCTTCTCTGCGAGAACAACGAGGGCTACGCGAACCTCATGAAACTCGTCTCGCTCTCCTTCACAGAGGGCTTTTACCGCAAACCCCGGATGGACCGGGAGATCCTGCGGAAGTACGCGAAGGGCCTCATCGCCCTGTCGGGCTGTCTCGCGGGCAATATACCCTCTGCCCTCATGGACGGCAACTACGAAAAGGCGAAAGCCTGTGCTCTTGAGTACCTCGACATCTTCGGGGAGGGGAACTTCTTCATCGAAGTCCAGGACCACAGCATGCCCGAAGAGGCACAGATCCGTCCCCAGCTCATCCGCCTGTCGAGAGAAACGGGCATCCCGCTCGTGTGCACCAACGACACCCATTACCTGAAACAGGAGGACGCGAAGACCCAGAAGATCCTCCTCTGCATCCAGACGAACCATACCCTCAAAGAAGAGACGGGCATGGACCTGCGCACGGAAGAATTCTACCTCAAGTCCGAAGACCAGATGCGGGAACTCTTCGGCGATATACCGGAAGCCCTCGAGAACACACAGCGGATCGCGCAGAGGTGCAATGTCGAACTGGAGTTCGGCGTCACGAAGCTGCCCCATTTCGAGATCCCGAAGGACAACCCTTATGGACTCACCGAAGAAGACCCTCATGCCGACTACCTGAGAGCCATGGCGGAAGAGGGCCTTGTCCGCCGATACGGGGAAGACGTCCCGGCGGAATACCGGGAACGCCTCGACTATGAACTGTCGGTCGTTGACCGGATGGGGTATACCGACTACTACCTGATCGTCCACGACTTCGTCGCCTATGCGAAGTCCCAGGATATCCCGGTGGGCCCGGGGCGTGGCTCCGGCGCCGGAAGCATCGCTGCCTACTGTGTGGGGATCACCGATGTGGACCCCATGAAATACGACCTCCTCTTCGAACGGTTCCTGAACCCGGAGCGGGTGTCCATGCCGGACTTCGACATCGACTTCTGCTACGAACGACGGGGAGAGGTCATCGACTATGTCATCAGGAAGTATGGCGCGGACCATGTGGCCCAGATCGTCACCTTCGGGACCCTGGCGGCGAAACAGGCCGTCCGGGACGTCGGACGCGTCATGGAGATCCCCTTCAGCAAAGTGGACTCCGTGAACCGGCTCATCCCGTGGCCCCTGAGCCATGACCTGGAGCGGGCGGTCTCCATTACGAAGGAACTGCACGACCTCTATGAGAACGACCCGGAGGTCAAAGTGCTCATCGATAACGCCCTGAAGATCCAGGGCATGCCGAGGCACACGTCGACCCATGCGGCCGGTGTCGTCATCACGGCAGACCCGGTCGACGCCTATGTGCCTCTGTCCGTCAAGGACGGGACCACAGTCACTCAGTACACCATGACCGAACTCGAGGAACTGGGGCTCCTCAAGATGGACTTCCTGGGCCTTCGTACCCTGACGGTCATCCGGGACTGTGAGGAACTCGTCCGAAGGAAGGAACCGGGGTTCTCGGTGAAGGAGATCCCGGAAGACGACCCCGCCACCTTTGCCATGCTGGGGAAGGGAGAGACGGAAGGCGTCTTCCAGTTCGAGTCCTCCGGCCTCAAGTCGGTGATGATCCGCTTCCAGCCCGAGAAGCTCGAGGACCTCATCGCCATCACGTCTCTGTACCGCCCGGGTCCGATGGATTCCATTCCCACCTATATCCGGAACCGGCACGACCCGAAACAGATCTCCTATGTGACCCCGGAACTCAAAGACATCCTCGATGTCACCTACGGGTGCATGGTCTACCAGGAGCAGGTCATGCAGGTCTGCCGGAAGCTGGCAGGGTATACCTACGGCCACGCGGACATCGTCCGGCGGGCCATGTCGAAGAAGAAACACAAGGTCATGGAAGAGGAGCGGGTGAACTTCGTCTCCGGCTGCCGGGAGAACGGCATCGGGGAAGAGGCCGCCAACAAGATCTTCGATGAGATGATCAGCTTCGCGTCCTACGCCTTCAATAAATCCCATGCGGCAGCCTACGCGACCCTCGCGTACCAGACCGCGTACCTCAAATGTCATTACCCGGCAGAGTTCTTAGCCTGCCAGATCACGAGCGTGCTCGACTGGACCGACAAGGTGGTGGAGTACATCGCCGAATGCCGGAGACTCGGCATCGAAGTGGTGCCGCCCCATGTGAACACGTCGGAGGCGCGGTTCGCCATCTCGGACGGCAAAGTCCTGTTCGGGCTCCTGGCCGTCAAGGGCCTCGGGCGGAACTTCATCGCGGACATCGTCTCGGAGCGGGAGCGTTCCGGGCCCTACACGAGCTTTTATTCGTTCCTCAAACGCATCCACGGCCGGAACTTCAACCGCAAGGCGGTGGAGAGCCTCATCAAGTGCGGCGCCCTCGACGGCCTCGACCTGAACCGCCGGCAGATGATCACGGTCCTGCCGGAGATGCTGTCGGGCCTCGACAGCGACCGGCGCAAGAACGTCGAAGGCCAGCTCGGATTCTTCGAAGTCATGGAACCGGAAGCCGTCCAGGAGGAAGGTGTCACGGTGCCGGAACTCGCGGAGTTCGACCACCTCGACCTTCTGGCCTTCGAAAAGGAGACCACCGGCCTTTACCTGTCCGGCCACCCGATGCAGCGCTACGCGCCCCTGTCCGACGACCTCGGGTGCGTCAAACTCTATGAACTGCTGGCCGCCACGGAAGACGGCACCTCGCAGTATAAAGACGGCGATCTGGTCAATGTCCTCGTCATGATCTCCGAGATCCGTATCCGCCTCACCCGCAACAACACGACCATGGCCACGGTCCTCGCCGAGGACCTGACCGGCGGCATGTCCATGACGGTCTTCCCGAAGACCTACGCGGAGTACGGTCCGCTGCTTCGGGACGGCGCGGTCCTTCTCTGCCGCGTCCGGCTGCAGGTGGAGGATGAGGACCGGCCGCGGCTCATCGCCATGGGCCTCCAGGAGTGCCCCAGCGGCGGTTCAGTGCCAGTGGCGGGGAAGAAGACGGTCCCCCCGCAGAAGGCCGCTCCGGCCGCCCCCACGCAGAAGCAGCACAAGGTCAACGGCCTGTTCCTGCGCTTCGACAGCGAGGACGACCCGCGGCTCCCGAAGGTCGATAACCTCATGGAGATCTTCGCCGGCGGCACCGAGTCCGTGTACTATTACTTCAAGAGCACGGAACGGTATTCCCGCCAGCAGCGCTTCGGCACCATCTTCGTGAGTGACGGCCTGCTGGGAGAGCTGAAACGTCTCCTCGGCGATGAAAATGTCTTCCGCCGTTAAACGAAAGTAAAACAGCTTTTCGGTTGACAATGTTATCTCATAGAGTAAAATAACGATATAAATAATTATTCAAGTGACCCCTGTGGAGGTACCCTTATGAAAACCATCGGTGTTCTTACCAGCGGCGGCGACGCCCCCGGCATGAACGCGGCAGTCCGTGCCGTCGTCCGTACCGGTCTTGAAAACGATATGCGCGTGGTCGGCATCTACAACGGCTATGAAGGCCTGATGTCCGGCGATGTCGCAGAGATGAACCTCCGAAGCGTATCCAATATCGTCCAGCGGGGCGGTACCGTTCTGCGGACCGCACGAAGCATGGAATTCATGACCGACCGCGGTCAGGAGAAGGCGGCCGACATGTGCCATCGTCTCGGCATCGAAGGCGTCGTCGTCATCGGCGGTGACGGTTCCTTCCGCGGTGCCCAGGCACTTTCCCGCAAAGGCATCAACTGTGTCGGCATCCCCGGCACCATCGACAACGACATCTCCTGTACCGACCTCACCATCGGTTTCGATACTGCGGTCAACACCGTTATGCAGATGGTCGACATGGTCCGTGACACGACCGAGTCCCACAGCCGCTGCTCCGTCATCGAAGTCATGGGCAGAAAGGCGGGGTACATCGCCCTCTATTCCGGCATTGCCGTCGGTGCGACGAGTATCCTCATCCCCGAGTTCGAGTACGACTTCGACATCGATGTCGTCGAGCGTATGAAGAAGACCATCTCCACCGGCAAGCAGCACTTCATCATCATCTTCGCGGAAGGCTGCGGCGATGCAACGGAAATGGCCCGTCAGATCGAGAGAGAGACCGGCGTCGAATCCCGCGCCACCATCCTCGGTCACGTCCAGCGCGGCGGTTCGCCGACCGTCAACGACCGTGTCCTGGCATCCCGCATGGGCAACTATGCGACCAGACTCCTGAGAGATGACTGCTCGAGCCGTGTCGTCGCCATCAAGAACGACACCATCGTCGACTACGATATCGAGGAAGCGCTCCAGATGGAAAAAGAGATCGACATCGACATCTACCGGATGGCCCACGAGATCTCCATCTGATCGGTTTTACGAGAACACGAACTCCTCTGTTCCGGGTTTCCGGGGCAGAGGAGCTTTTTATATGCGGTTGAACGGACAATATTGTGCAAAGTGCACAGAAGTTTTCCGAAAAGTTGAAAAATAAGATAAAAATATATCAAAAACGCGTTGACTTTTGGCCCTTTTACTGTTAATATGAGGGTGAAGAAAAGAGATCCACACTTCAAAGGGAAAAGAAAACACTCAAAGCGAGATGGAAAGGATACCCGAAGAAAATAAAAGTGTCACGAATCTCGATTCTTCAAAAAGTATGAAGTACCGTTTCATGTAGGAAGATGAAACAAAAAGGTACAACGAAAGGACTGATTCCAATGTACAGTGAAGAGGTAATTTGCCGCTGAACTCCGAAAGCGTTCTGGAATCATCATTACCGGGAAAACAAGTCAAAACAAAAACAGAAACGACAGAGACCCGGTACAATCAGAGAATGAATTTCTTCTAACGTCGCTTTCGAGAGGGAAGCGAAATCGGTTAAAATAAAATAACAGCTGATTTCGAATTCCTCAAACACAACAAAACCTGAACCACAATTTAGGCATAAGAATAAAAAGGGATTTGAAAGAAGCGCCATTCTGACAGAGCTAATCCAAAAAGGACCGCCATCAGAATGAAGAAGCTCACGAAAACCAGATACAACAGATCAACTGAATATAAAATTTAACATTCCTCAAGTAAGGATCGACCAAGCAACGGTCTCAGATGTCGGACCCAAAAAGACGAAATCTTTTGAACAAAGAAAGACCAACGTTGAGCAGATGAACTTGGAAGAGAAACAAGTCAACATCTAACCTGGTGTAGATCGGCAGTCAGACAAAAGGCCGTATTCATAAGAACGATGGTAAACTTATGAAAGACTTCTAAAGAAGGAAACCCCAAAAAGTTTCGAAGACCTTTTGAAAAGAATGAACAAATCTGAGCTGCGAACGAGACAGCGGTCTCCTTCAAAAGACGATTGTCATTAGAAGACAGAGAGACAAAGAGATCCAGGCACATTTCAGAGAAAAGAAACGACAGTCGGAGACAGACGTAGTAACTGAAACGAACAGGAATGAAACGTAAAATCAGATCAACTGAGTAAGGTTTTCAAACGAGTTTACAAATTCAAAAACAACCTTGAACGTACAAGAGAAATAATCAGAAACAAAAGGGGAAACCAATTAGTATAAACGTATCGAAGGAAAATAGGTGAGTCCGAAATACAGTTTAATTGATTTCTGAGATTATTACGAAAGTTCAAAACAAACCAAGGTTTGTGAGGAAACTCCAATGTTCTAGGTAATCGAGAGAGCGTTTCGCAAGAAGCGCTCTCTTTTTTCCACATCGAAACCCCTGCAATATGCAGGGGTTTTGTATACCCTGCCGATTTTGTCAGAAGCTCCGGTCAGATCATTGTCTTTATACTCAAAATTAAGTATAATATCATTCCAAGATGACAACATCTTGTGGAGTTGTTTTGAAGAACGCAGAATATATTGTGTTCATTTACAAAGACAGAAACGAAGGTAAGGTTATGGATTTCGTTGTCACCAATGGAGGCTGGGACGGCTTCAAGGCCGGCACCTGGCAGAAACACATCAATGTGAGGGACTTCATCCTGCTCAACTACACACTGTATGAGGGCGATGAGAGTTTCCTCGCCGGTCCCACGGACCGCACGTCAAAACTGTGGGGAGAGGTCCTCGACCTCTTTCAGCAGGAGAGAGAACATGACGGTGTCCTCGATATGGACACGAGCGTCGTCTCGACCATCACATCCCATCCGGCCGGGTATATCGACAAGGAGCTCGAGCAGATCGTCGGTCTGCAGACCGACAAGCCCCTGAAACGCTCCCTGCAGGTCTTCGGCGGCATCCGCATGGCGGTCCAGGCCTGTGAGACCAACGGCTACGAAGTGGACAAAGACGTGGTCGACATCTTCACAAAGTGGAGAAAGACCCACAACCAGGGCGTCTTCGACATCTATACGCCCGACATGAAGGCAGCCCGCCACGCGGGCATCATCACCGGCCTGCCCGATGCCTACGGCCGCGGGCGCATCATCGGCGACTACCGGCGCGTCGCCCTGTACGGGGTGGACAACCTCATCGCCGAAAAGCAGAAGGAGTTCCGGTTCGCACCGACCCGGATGACCTCCGAGAACATGCGTCACCGGGAAGAACTCACCGAGCAGATCCGTGCACTGCAGGAACTCAAAGAACTGGGCGCGATCTACGGGCTCGACATCTCCGGACCGGCGACCACCGCGAAGGAAGCGGTCCAGTGGCTGTACTTCGGCTACCTGGCAGCGGTCAAACAGCAGAACGGCGCGGCCATGTCCCTCGGCAGAACGTCCACGTTCCTCGACATCTACATCGAACGGGACCTGCAGAAGGGCATCCTCACCGAAGAAGAGGCGCAGGAACTCATCGACCAGTTCGTCATGAAACTGAGAATGGTGAAGTTCGCGAGAACGCCTGCTTACAATGACATCTTTGCCGGAGACCCGACCTGGGTCACCGAGTCCCTCGCCGGTGTCGGCATCGACGGCCGCCCGCTGGTCACGAAGAACTCATTCCGGTACTTACATACCCTCGAGAACCTCGGCACCGCTCCGGAACCGAACATGACGGTCCTCTGGTCCACGCGGCTGCCCCAGGGCTTCAAGAACTACTGCGCGAAGGTCTCCATCGACACGTCCTCCATCCAGTATGAGAACGACGACCTCATGCGGGTCACCCACGGCGACGACTACGCGATCGCCTGCTGTGTCTCCTCCATGAGAGTCGGCAAGGAGATGCAGTTCTTCGGTGCCCGTGCCAACCTCGCGAAGTGCCTGCTCTACGCCATCAACGGCGGTGTGGACGAGCGCCTCGGCATCCAGGTCGGCCCGAAGTTCCGCGCGGTGGAAGGGGAGTACCTCGACTTTGACGACGTCTGGGAGAAGTTCCTCGCCATGATGAACTGGCTCGCGGAACTCTACGTCAACACTCTGAACGTCATCCACTACTCCCACGACAAATACAACTACGAGAGCCTCCAGATGGCCCTTCATGACGAACATGTCAAACGGTACTTCGCCACCGGCATCGCCGGCCTGTCCGTCGTCGCGGACTCCCTGTCGGCGATCAAGTACGCGAAGGTCAAATGCATCCGCAATGAAGAGGGCACCATCGTGGACTACGAAGTGGAAGGGGACTTCCCGAAGTACGGCAACAATGACGAGCGCGTCGACAGCCTCGCCGTCGAGACCGTCCAGCAGTTCATGTACGCTATCCGGAAGCACCACACCTACCGGGACAGCATCCCGACCATGTCCATCCTGACGATCACCTCGAACGTGGTCTACGGCAAGAAGACCGGCAACACGCCGGACGGCCGGAAGATGGGCGTGCCCCTCGCACCGGGTGCCAACCCGATGTCCGGCAGAGACACCCACGGCGCCGCCGCGTCTCTGTCCTCGGTCTCGAAGCTTCCCTTCGAGTATGCCCAGGACGGTATCTCCAACACCTTTACGATCATCCCGAACGCCCTTGGCAAAGACGACGTCTTCATGGGCGACCTCGACCTCGAACTGGAACTCGACGCAGGCTGCTGCGACGACAACCTCATCATCGAATAAGAAAGGAACGTTACCTATGGCAACACAGTCTCAGATCGACAACCTCGTCGGACTCCTCGACGGCTATGCTGAAAAAGGCGGCCACCATCTGAACGTCAATGTCCTGAACCGGGACACGCTTCTGGACGCCCAGGCCCACCCGGAGAAGTACCCGCAGCTGACCATCCGTGTGTCCGGCTACGCCGTCAACTTCACGAAGCTGACGAAGGAACAGCAGGACGACGTCATCTCCCGTACGTTCCACGCCGGCCTGTAAGCTCATGACTGGCTATATCCATTCGACCGAGTCCTTCGGTACCGTTGACGGTCCGGGGACCCGGTTCGTGGTCTTTCTGGCGGGCTGTCCCATGCGCTGCCTTTACTGCCACAATCCGGATACCTGGGAGAGGTCCCGGGGCACGGAGCGGACTGTGGAGGATATCCTGGCAGAATACGACGGGGTCTCGACCCTGCTGCAGGGCGGCGGCATCACCTGTACCGGCGGCGAGCCTCTGACGCAGATCGCCTTCGTCACCGAACTGTTCGCGGCAGCGAAAGCACGGGGCATCGACACGTGTCTCGACACGTCCGGTGTCACATTCGACCCGGAGGACGTCCATCGCCTCGGGGAATTCGACCGGCTGATGGAGGTCACGGACCTCGTCATGCTGGACATCAAGCACATCGACAACGAGGAGCACCGGAAACTGACCGGGCAGCCGAACACGAACATCCTTGCGTTCCTCTCGTACCTCAGCGAGCGGGGAACACCGGTCTGGATCCGCCATGTGGTCGTGCCCGGCCTCACACTGGACGACAAATGGCTGTTCGAACTCGGCGCGTTCCTCGGACCCTTCCGGAACATCAAGGCGCTGGACGTGCTCCGGTACCACGACATGGCCCGGCCAAAATACAAAGAGCTGGGGATGGAATACCCATTGGGCGATACACCGCCTGCTACCAAAGAAGACGCATTGCACGCGCGGTCCGTCATCCTCGACGGCATGCGCAGCACACGAAATCGTACAGAGTCCTGAAAGGCAAAAATGTCTTGAACGGGCTCTGTTCTCTCGTTATAATACCTAAGGATAATTCTTCAGGAAGGAGACCGCGCGTCATGAACTTTTTCCGCCATACCGTACTGCCCATCGTGGCGGCGTTCATCTGGGGTACCGCATTCGTGTCCCAGGTGCAGGGGTCCGAGACCCTCGACGCCTTCTCGTTCAACATGGCGAGAAGCGTGGTGGCGGCCATCTTCCTGTTTTTCGTCGCCTGGGGCGTGCGCATCTGGCGCAAACAGAACGCAGTCAAAAAGGGCACTTATGTGGAACTGACACCGGCCCAGAAGAAAGACCGGTGGAAGGCACTCCTTACGAGCGGTGTCATCTGCGGCACCATGCTGACGATCGCCGCGAACCTGCAGCAGGCAGGCATCGCACTCAGCGGCGCGGGGAAAAGCGGGTTCATCACGGCCCTCTATGTCGTCCTGGTCCCGATGCTCGGCATCTTCCTGAAAAAGCGGGTCCCGGCCCGTGTGTGGATCAGTGTGGTCATCGCTGTCGTCGGCCTGTACCTCCTGTCCATCAAACCCGGTGAGTTCAGCATCACCCGCGGAGACTTCCTGCTCATCCTGTGTGCGCTGGCCTTCGCGTTCCAGATCATGACCATCGACCGCTATTCGCTGCTCGTCAACGGTATCGAGCTGTCCTGCGTACAGTTCGCCGTCGTGGCCATCGAGTCCGGCATCCTCATGCTGTTCTTCTCGGACGTCACCTGGTCCGACTTCACGGCGGTCCTGTGGCCCATCCTGTATGCGGGCATCCTCTCGAGCGGTGTGGCATACACGCTTCAGATCATCTCTCAGAAGGGCGCGAACCCGACACTGGTCTCGCTCCTCATGAGCCTTGAGTCCGTCTTCGCGGTCCTCTCCGGCGCCATCGTCCTGCATGAGAGGCTCACCGGAAGAGAGTACCTCGGATGCGTCGTCATGTTCGCCGCCGTCGTCCTCTCACAGATCCCCATTGAGCAGCTCATCGCCAAAGGGAAGAAAACAAGCGAATAACAAAAACGAGAAGCTCCCGCCGTTGCAGGAGCTTTTTTATCATTTGTGCAAAGTGCTGTAATTCGTCCGTACAATTTTGGCGATGGGGTGAGCCGTCGCTCCTTGAAAGCGGATAAGCAGAAGGGGTAAAATGATAGGGTAAGGTTAGCGGTGGCTTATGCTTCCGCTGAAATTGAAATGAAAAGGAGTGTTGATCTGATTATGACTCTCAAAAAACTGATCGATAAAAAAGATCAGATGGCGGACTGGATCATTGGCGACATCACGCATATCATCCAGACGTTTGAAAAGCGGAACCCCGGTTCCAAGGGTGAACTCCAGGCCTGCGAATACTACGCAGAGCTCTGTGAGGAGTACGGCTGCGACGAAGTTGTCGTCGAAGAGTTCGAAGAACATCCGAACAGCTTCTTCGGCTGGATCTATTTCGCCGTCACGTTCGTCCTCATCTCCATGGTCACCTACTGGTTCGCTCCGATCGTCAGTGCGATCCTGTGCAGTGCCGGAGCGATCATAGCCCTGTTGCAATTCGGTATGTACAAGAAGTTCATGGACCGGTTCTTCAAAAAGGCGACAGGGCACAACATGATGGCCATCAAGAAACCGAAGGGCGAAGTCAAACAGCGCATCTTCTACAACGGTCACTGCGACGCGGTCTGGGAATGGCCCGTCAACTATCACTTCGGCGGCGTGGCATTCGAAGCCCACGCAGTCCTCGGCTTTGGCGGCCTGTTTTATACGCTCGGCATCTCCATCGCCTCCATGATCAAGAACGGCAGCATCTTCGGCGGCCCCGCCACCGTCCTGCTGACCAAGATGGGTGTCTACGGCCTCGCGTTCGTACCGTTCCTCATCGGCCTCTACTTCCTGTGGAATGAGCGCCATATCGTCGACGGTGCCAACGACAACCTCACCGGCTGTGAGATGGGCATCGCCGTCCTGAAGGCTCTCCACGATGAAGGCATCGAGCTCGAGCACACCGAAGTCGGCGTCATCATCTGCGGTTCCGAAGAAGCCGGTCTTCGCGGTTCCAAAGCCTGGGCAGAAGCTCACAAGGGCGAGTTCCAGGATGTCCCGACCATCATCTATTCCTATGACACCATGCACGACCCGAAGTGGCTCATGGCGAACTATCGCGACCTGAACGGCACGGTCAAGACCGACAAACAGGCCAACGACATCTTCATGAAAGCCTGCGAAGAGCTTGACATCGCCTGCCGCAAGGGCTGGGTCCCGCCCCTTGGCGGCGCCACGGACACGGCTGCGTTCACCCAGGGCGGCTTCCGCTCCGGCGGTGTCACCGGCCTGAACCACAAACTGGAGAACTACTACCACACCAGAAGAGATACCTATGACAACCTGAACCACAAGGGCATCGGCGACTGCTACGCGGTCTCCATGAAGGTCCTCGAGATGTTCGAGAACGGTATCCTTTATGAGGACGAGAAGTAAGAGACAAAGCGAAGGACCCCGCGACCGAATGGTCGTCGGGGTCCTTCTTTTGTATCCAATTGGAAGATTTCACTTTTTGTCCGCCTGCTTGGAGTACTTCATCTTATAGACGAGGCGCTGGATGACGCGGTCGAGGGTACCGAGGTTTTTGGTGCCCAGGACGAGCTGCGCGTACATCGCCGCAATGGCTTCCTTCTCGAGGACCAGCTTGACAGCGTCTGCGTCGTAGGGGTTCATGCCCGTGCAGAGCGCGCCGTGGCCTTTGACCAGGATAGCATTGCGACCGGAAGCGGCTTTGCCGGCTTCCACCGCATCGGTCCGGTAGGAGGTGGGGTCCCAGCTGACGTTGGCGACCACCGAGCCGGCGATCTGGCAGAAGTCATCGAGGTACGCTTTCTCCGCTTCGCCTTTCTTCGAAAGAGCGATGGCTTCCGGAGTCTGATAGTTGCGGATGATGATGTCGTCCGTATTCTTGTAGATCTCGGAATGGAGTTCGGCAACACGGGGGGCGATGGGGGCGCCGGGAACGGCTTTGCCGGTCTCGACGGAGCACTCATACTTTTCGCCGCCGTCCATGAAGAGGGTGAATGTATCGCCCTCGCGGAGGGAGCTGCCGAGGTCCTCACAGGGGAGGTCTCTGTTTTCCGGAGCGACGACCGCAGCGGTGAAGACGGCTGCGAGGTCATCGGCGGTCAGCTTGTCGTTGTGGCCGACACCGGCGATGGTCTTCGCCATGACGTCCTTGCAGAAATCCTCGAGGGTGCCTACGACTTTGAAGGCGTCGTCATAGTCCTTGCCGAGGCAGACCGTGCCGTGGTGGCGCATGAGGAACGCTTTGCTCGTGGGGTTCGCTGCGATGGCAGCGTCCACCGCGTCCTTCAGTTTGCCGGTGGAGGGCATGCCGTATTCCGCGTTCGGAACGACGGCGCCGAGGACCTTTTTGTAGTCCCCGTGTACCGGGACGTCTCTGCCGGTGACGCTCACCGCGGAAGCGGCGATCTGATGGGTGTGGATGACGAAGTCCACTTCGGGGTGGTGCTTGTAAGCAGCGGCGTGGACGCCCTTTTCCGAGGAGGGCTTCAGACCGTTCTCATCGTACGCGAGTTCATCGATGGTGACCTCGACGATGTCGTCCGGCGTGAGCTTCTCATAGGGGATGCCGCTGGGGGTGATGACGAACACGTTGTCGGAGATACGGGCCGAGACATTGCCCCAGGTGCGGGCGATGAGCCCCTTCTCCATGAGCTCGAGACCGGCCCTGACGACCAGTTCCTGAGCCTTGCGTTTTTCAATGGCCATAAGAGTTCACCTTACGCCTTTCTTATTTCACGATGTCCAGCTGTTTGCACTGGGACAGGACCTTGTCGAAGCGGCCGATGACGTCGTCGATCATTTCCGGAGTGTAGGCAGCGGAGGTGTACAGACGGGAGCCGGCGAGGGTGACGATGCCTTCTGCCATGTAAGCGGCGCCCATGTGTTCCATCTCCTTCTGACGGAGACCGGTCTCTTCGAGGATCTTCGGGACTTGCCACAGTTTGCCCCAGTCGATGGCGTACTGCATGGTCGCGACCGTGTGCAGGTGGCAGACGGAGCCGATGTTGTAGCAGACGAAGGGAAGGTTGTATTTGGCGATGGACTCGTTGATGCCCTTGACGAGCTGGTCAGCGCGCTGACCGGCGACCTGGCAGGCGTTTCTCTTCTCGATCTCGCAGATGGCGGTGTAGCCGGCGAGGGAGGAGATGGGAGTGGCAGCCATGGTGCCGCCGCACATAGCCTTTTTGATCTTCTTGCCCGAAGAGTCGAGGCCTGCGCCAAGGTGTTTCATGACGTCTCTGTGACCGGCAACGCCGCCTGCGCCCGGATAGCCGCCGGCGATGACTTTACCGAAGATGGTGAGGTCGGGGTCGATGCCGTAGTAGCCCTGTGCGCCGGCCATGCCGATGCGGAAACCGGAGACGACTTCGTCACAGACGAGGAGCGCGCCGTACTTGCGGCAGAGGGTCTCGACGCCCTTGACGAATTCTTTGGTGACCGGACGGGTCGCGGACTCGGGGCCGATGGGCTCGATGTAGACCGCAGCGGTGCCGCCGTTGAACTTGTTGAGCCAGAGCTTCTTCTCGAGGTCCTCAAGGTCGCCGGGGAAGAATTCCTGAGTGTGTTTGAAGACGAAGGCCGGGACGCCGCGGGACTGGAGGTTGCGGGTGCCGGGGACACGCATGCCCCATGCCAGCTGATCGGACCAGCCGTGGTAGGCGCCGCCCATCTTCAGGATATTCTTTTTGCCGGTGGCAAGACGGGCCACACGGACCGCGCACATGCAGGCCTCGGTACCCGAACCGAGCATACGGAACATGTCGACGGAGGGAACGCTGTCGGCGATCTTTTTGCCGAGTTTGTACTCATACTCGTGGAACAGACCGGTGGAGGGACCGCAGGTCTTCAGAAGGTCGATGACGGCGTCGCGGACGACGGGGTCGTTGGAACCGAGGATGGTCGGGCCGCCGGCCTGGAGCAGGTCGTAGTACTCGTTGCCGTCGATGTCATAGAGCTTCGCGCCTTCCGCTTTGGTGAAGACCAGCGGATGGGGATAGTTGAAGGCGAGGTTGTGCTGGACGCCGCCGGGGATGACGTTTTTCGCTTCTTCGATCATCTCGCGGGACTTGGCACATTTCTGGCCATAGTACTCGTCCTCGTACTTCTTGAGAGCCTCGGGGGCGATGGAGTAGATGGGTTTCTTGATGAGCTCGTTCAGCTCGTTGTTCAGTGCCACTGCGTCAGGGTACTGAGAGATGGCAAATCTGGTGTCCATAGTTCATTCCTCCAATTGGATCGATTGTGGGGTGAGCGGTCGCTCACACTTTAACACAAATAGTATAGCAAACTATAAAAGGGAAGGGAAGAGAAAACCGTTCATTTTTCGAAATTTTATGCACTTTTTCCACAGAAACTGTCATTGTCTTGCAAAGTTTTTGGGCGATGTATTATAATGATGATGAGCGATTGCTCACCCCTGTGTGTACTTTGGAGGTTTTTATGGAGACGAAACACTGTAAACCCGCGTTCGAACGGGCTGAACCGGAACGCCGCAACAAGGTGTTGCAGACCGGCATCGACGAGTTTTCCCGACTCGGGTTCGAGAACGCGAACATCAACATCATCGCCAAAAAGGCCGGCATTTCCATCGGCCTCATGTATAAGTATTTCGAGACCAAAGAGGACCTGTTCATCCTCTGCCTGGAGGAAGCCATCAGTGAACTCCACGCGGTCATCGAAGAGGTCCTGCAGTCCGACGACAAGATCCTCGTCCGGGCGGAGAAGCTCATCCGGACCATCCAGAAGTCGTCCGGGCAGGACTCTCGCTATGTGAAGCTCTACAACGAGATCACGAAGATGTCCGACGAGAAAAACGTCCGCTACTATGCCGACAAGATCGAAGGCATCTCCTATGAAGCCTATGCCGGTTTCCTGAAACGGGCGAAGGAAGAAGGAGACATCCGGGACGACATGGATGAGCGCCTGTTCGCGTTTTTCTTCGACTCCCTTCTGATGACCCTGCAGTTCTCCTACACCTGCGACTACTACCGGGAGCGCTTCCAGGTCTACTGCGGAGACGACATCTTCGACAACGATGAGAAGGTCGTGCAGGAACTGCTGAAATTTCTGGAGTCCGCCTTCACGTTCTCTCATACAGATGTGAAAAAACTCGAGAAATGAAATCGAAATAAGGAGAAACAACCATGGAAAAATACGTAGTGTCCTATGACATCGGCACGACCGGCGTAAAGACCTGTCTGTTCCGCATCGACCAGATCATCACGCTCCTGGAGTCCTCCTCCATGGGCTACGGCCTCACCGTCCTCGACAACGGCGGTGTCGAGCAGAACGTCGACGAATGGTGGGAGGCGATGTGCGTCACCACCAAAAAGATCTTCGCGAAGACCGACATCAAACCGGAGCAGGTGGACGGCATCTCCTTCTGCAGTCAGATGCAGGGCGTCGTGGTCGTCGACAAAGAGGGGAATGCTCTTCGGCCCGCCATGTCCTACATGGACCAGCGCGCCAAGAAGGAACTGAAGGACACCATCGCCTACGGCCCCCAGGTCGCCGGCGCCAACCTGTTCAAGTTCCTGCCGTACTTTTATTACACCCACGCGGTGTCTTCCTCCGTCAAGGACCCCATCTTCAAATATCTCTGGATCAAGAACAACGAGCCGGACGTCTATGACAAGATCTACAAGTGGCTCGACGTCAAGGAGTACCTCATCTGCCGCTGCACCGGAAAGTGTGTCATGACGGAGGACTCCGCCTTCGCGACGCTGCTTTACGATACCCGCAAAGGCCATGAGGGCTGGAGCGACAAGATCTGTGACATGATGGGCATCTACAAAGAACACCTGCCCGAGATCTGCAAGTCCACCGATGAAGTCGGTCCCCTGACCGCGAAAGCGGCGGAAGACCTCGGGCTCGTGCCCGGCATCGCTGTTTTCGGCGGCGGCGGAGACGCGTCCCTCATCCCGGTGGGCGCCGGTTCCGTCCTTCCGGGCGACACCCACATCTATTCCGGCACTTCCGGCTGGGTCGGCACCGTCCTCGAGAAACAGAAGGTCGACGTCATGGCCATGATCGCCGCCATCGTCGGCGCCCAGGAAGGCCGTTACAACTACTTTGCCGAGATGGAGACCGCCGCCAAATGTGTCGAGTGGGTCAAGGACCATCTGGCACTCGATGAAGTGGACATCTACCTCGACAAGCATGACGTCACCGAGAACCGTCAGGGCTTCGAGGCTGCCTACACGTCCCTTTACGACTACCTGACCGAGATCATGCGCACCGTGCCGGCCGGCTCCAACGGCGTCATCTTCACGCCCTGGCTCCACGGCAACCGCTGTCCCTTCGAGGACCCGAACGCGGCGGGCATGTTCTTCAACATCACGCTGGAGACCGGCAAACGCGAGATGATCCGCGCGGTCGTCGAAGGCGTCTGTTACCACCAGCGCTGGATGCTCGAGCAGGAAGCGAAACACGTCAAGACGTCGGATACCATCCGCTTCGTCGGCGGAGGAGCCCTGTCGCCGGTCACCTGCCAGATCCTCGCGGACGTCACCGGCCGGAAGGTCGAAACGGTCCGTTCGCCCCAGAACGTCGGTGCTGTCGGCGCCGCCGCCATCATGGGTGTCGGTCTCGGTGTCATCAGCTCCATCGATAAGGTCAAGGACTTCATTCCGGCCAGCAGGACCTATGAGCCGAACCCGGCCAACAAGGCGGTCCACGATCGCAACTTTGAGGTCTTCAAGAGCCTCTACAAGAACAACAAGAAAGCCTTCGCCTCGCTGAACGGCCAGAAGGCCTGACATAGTAACTTACTGTTACATTTGTCAGACTTGCATAAATCTCTTGACCATATTAAAGGCTCTGCGAAAACGCGGAGCCTTTTCGTTTAACAATTGGTAAGGCACTTTCAAAAAGTTTGTCTGTGATGTAACTTGACTCTTTACTTTGCATTAACTGTTGTGTAATAATTAACATTAGCGAAGATCCACATCTTTATTTGTGGTGAATAAAGATCGAAAAGGGAGAACAGCATATGACCCAGGCAACTTATACCAAACATTATGAAACGCCCGCTTACCAGAGCGGAAATTGGAAGAAACCGGAGAGCATGAGAAACCTCGTCAGCATGGTGTTGCTGATGGTGTTCACGCTCGGCATCTATTTCCTTTATTGGGTATATAAGACGACTGAGTACGCGAACCGCGACCGGAGCGAACCGCACAGCAGTCCTGTAGTACAGCTGTTGCTCGTCATGTTCATTCCGTACTATGAGCTCTACTGGTTTTACAAAACCTCGAAGAAGCTAACCCACATCGGGGAACCGGTCGAAGTGTTCAATGACAATTCGATCGTCACGCTGCTCCTCGCCATCTTTGGTCTCGACTTCCTCGGCGCGGTCGTCCTTCAGGACCAGATCAACAAGATCGAAGCGGTCTCCAGCGGCGCCGGCATCGGCACCACCGGGGAAGCGGTCTGCAAACACTGCCACGCGGTGTTCCCGAACGACGCGCAGTCCTGCCCGAAGTGCGGCGCACCCTACAAGAAACCGTTCACGAAGACGGTCGGCTTTGCCATCCTGATGGGTGCCCTCGGTATCCTGCTGTTGGCAGGCCTCGTCATCGGCCTCTTCGTCTTCGCGTTCACCGCAGATGAGGGAGAGGGCTGGGACTGGGACGAGATCACGTCCGGGGAGGAGGCACAGTATGACGCCTCCAACATCGACGAACTCATTGGAGCAAGCGACTCCAAGTATGGCGAAGTCATCGAGACCGCTCCCGGCAAGTGGGCTCTTGTCAAAAAAGGCGTCGTCAACACGGACTTCACCGGCATCGCCGAAAACGAATACGGCCTCTGGTACATCGAGAACGGCTACGTAAACTTCAACTTCTCCGGCACCCTGGAAGACGGCAACGGCAACTCCTACACCGTCGAAAAAGGCCAGGTCGTCAGTCAGAAGGCTGCAGAGTAAATCGCCAACAAAAAGTGAAACCGCCAGGCAACAAAAAATAACGCATACGAACAGTAACCGAAAATGGTTTTTGGCTCTGCAGCAATGCAGAGCCTTTTCTTTTGCAAAGAGTCAAAATTGTTCAATGTTATCTTCCTGAAAGCTGTAACGTCAACCTTTACTTTTGATAGGCGATGTGCCATAATTGGATTGTGAACAGTTTGTGAATTACGTTAACAATAAATCAAAAAATATGGAGGTCTTGATTATGGCAGAACAGAATAAAAGAAACCTTGTGAAAATGCTGCTTCTCGGGCTCGTTACGCTTGGCATCTACTGGCTTTACTGGATCTACAAAGTGACTCAGCTGTCGAACCATGTCAAGACTTTGCCGGAGCGTAGCCCGGTCGCTCAATTGTTCCTCTGCATGCTGGTGCCGTTTTATGACATTTACTGGTATTACCAGACCTCAAAACGTGTTGATGTCATGATGGCCTCTGTCGGTCATCCCAGTGACAGTGGTATCCTGACGATCTTGCTGACATTTTTTACCGGTCCGGTTTTTGCATCACTCTTTTTGCAAGACAAAATCAACCTGGTCCTTGGTATCAAGACCGGCAAACCTGTCGACTCAAACATCAGCGGTGCGCTGGCTTTGGGAATAGCAGCTGTTTTTTTGATCGTTGGTCTCATTGCTTTGGCTACGTTAGATACGGTTCGAACCATCAAACAGAATCCGGAAGCGTTCCAGCAAGGCTACAATTTTGGTTCCAGCCTGATTACGGGTGAGAATCCGGAGGAAGAGAGCAATGAAATCGAATTGGATAATGAAGAAAGTGTGCGTCAGACAAAAGATGGACGCTGGGCTCTTATGAAAGGGGACAAAGTCGAAGAAGATTTTACCGGTGTTGCCGAGAATGAAAAGGGTCTTTGGTACATTGTGGATGGCTATGTTGACTTTGACTTCTATGGTACCGTGGACTCCGGCGATGGAACTCTTTATTCCATCGAGAATGGAAAAGTGGTTTCTGAAGAACAAACGAATGATTGATTTGCAAGGAGGGAAAACGTGTTCAATACAGAGTATTTATATTTAAGACCGTTGGAATTGGGCTTGTTGTATGGCGCGTTTCTTATGATTCCCCTGATCATTCTGATCGTGCTTACAGCAATGGGAAAAGTGCGAGGAAAACCGCTCCGCATCATTGTCGTGGCATTTCTCAGTGCAGTAGCTTCTATTTCGGCAATGGTCGCAGTTGACATCCATGCTGCAAAAAACTATGAGACGGTAACAACCGAAGCGGTTTACCTGTCATCCGATGACCCTCTGATCCCGTTGATTCCGTACCTTGACTATGAAACATATAATTTCTACCGGCTGGATAACGGAGAGGTGTTCTGCCCGGATATCCACGACAAACGACGGGAATTAGTGGAAGGCCCTGTCAGGTTCGAGGAGGGTCATATCTACGAGGTGACCTATGCCGGCGAACCGGTTTGGGAAATACTAGCGGTCGAGGATACCGGCCGTTCCGTTCACGATAAGGATTCCTCAACCGAAACGTATGTCATGGGGAAGAAAGCCGATGAAGAAACGACTTTTGATCAATATGATATTTTCTATTACGGGAAAGAAAGCAAACTCATGAAAGCATGGGTGGAAGAGCTTCGTTACCCGAAAGCAAATGGTTGGACAAAAGACGACATCTGGACACCGGAAGAAAACTATCCCGGTATCGAAGAACTTGATTTTGTCACGACTCAGTTCCTTGAAACAGATGACGATTATGTTGTTGTGATAACGATGACCGGTCTTGATCAACTGGAACATATGCAAAGGCTCGAAGAAGTCGAATATTTTACCCTTGGTGCAGAAGACTCCTCTGTCTGCAATGTGAACGGATGGATCAACGTCATGAAAGAGGATGGTTTTAAACATCTTTCCCAACAGTACGTCAAGGAATTGGAACTGCATTACTGGGATGGGAAAAAACCCGATGAGAAGAAGAAATATATCAAGAAACGATTTGAAACGAAGACGATTGCCCCTACTGCAGAGAACGATTCGTCGTTTGTTTGATAAAGCATACCTTTTCTGGGGAGCGGGTGTAGATCGCGGGAGGTGCGCTGATGGTACAGTACTCGAAAGAATTCCTTCAGGAGTATTACGATGTTGAATGGTTGAAGTATTATGATCTCATCTCGGATGGCTTCGTGTTTTTATGTGAATAACAACAAACAGGAAACCCGCCTGGGAGCGGGTGTACATCGCGGGAGGAGATTGCATGTTGCGAAATAAGATTATTTCATTGTCTTTATCTTTTCTTATGCTAATATGCTTTTGCGGTTGTGAAGCAGAACTGACTGTTGAGTTTGATGACCCAATATTAGAGTACAAAGGGAACCGATATGTGGATATTGATGACGAAGGGCGGAATTTGAACGTTGCTTGGAGAATTCCAGATAATACTCCTTCCAAGGAAGTCAACATCTTTTATGGTGAAAAATCAGAAAAAGATAAGACTCCAAATGAGACTGGCAAAGCATTCAAAAGTGAAGAATTAAATGGTTGGTTATTAGTTGAAGACCTCGGTGTAGAGGACTTTAAATTATATCGAAGAGAGAATTTGGAACTGCCAGACTATCGTGATGGAGATGAAATCGAAAAGGTTGTCATTTCAGTTCTCACAAAAACAATCGAAATTGAAGATCCAAAAGAAATCGAAGTGCTTTCAGAAAGCTTTGTTTCCGCTGCAATCAAGGCAAATAACCACAACAAACGTTCCGACAAACTTGCGGAATTCTATAGCGTTGAGCTGAAATATAAAGGCTGTGGAGCGCTCTTCGGTTATGGTGAATTGGTAGAAGATGCCGATGAGAATTGGTGCCTGATAGCTTATGATTTAAATGATGATTTGATCTATCAAGTGGATAATGCAGCAGCTGAGATACTGGAAAAACACGGCGTAGACTTTTCGATATTTAATGAGTAGATAAGCGTTTTGTTAAGACGGGCCGCTCGAGGAATGGAAAAAGGGTTTCCGTTTGCGTGAGTTTTCGTTATAATAGAGAGTAATCACTCACGGAACGGAGGTGTACGCGTGGAAGAAGAGAAGAGATCCTACCGGTGGCTCTGGGCGGTCATACCCGCCATCGTCGCGGTCATCGCTTTGGCAATCTGTCTGAAGATCTTCTGGCCCCAGACCACAAAGGTGCCCGACCACGTGGTGAACATCTCCGGTAACATCAAGAGTGCGCAGCCTCTCGAAAACCTCGTGGAAGCCACCTGGTCCATGCAGGATCAGGAGATGATCGACAAGATCCTCGCGGAACCGGACAAATGGCAGGGCTATGAGCTGACCATGCGCCTCACGGACAAGAACACGTCCTCGAGCAAAAAAGTCGAGATGATCGACTGGTTCGTGAACCCCGGCCGCCGCTGGGTCGAGACCGGGAACGGCTACCGCTATGAACAGCTTCCGGACGAACCGATGCTCGTCGTGGGACCGTACCATGCCGACGTTCCCTGTGCGCTGAACTCCGGTACGGACGACTACAATGTCCGTCTCGTCGTCAACAAGACGGGGAAGACGCCGGAACAGGTGCAGGAGTACATCGACAACATCACGATCGACGTGCAGACGACCATCCTCTATAAGGACAAGGAAGTCGACTACATCATGACTCCCATCACCTGGGTGAAATAACCGACAAACAGACCTCTCCGAAGAGAGAGGTCTTCTTTTTTTATACGTATCCCTGTCCCACAAAAAAAGTTGTGTGACAGTTTCGGGCGAAAACATTGCGTGCGATTTATTTCTTGACTATACTACTAAAGAATTAAAAGGAAAGAAGTGTCTTCAGGACACATGTGGAGGTATATTATGTCAGCTACATTAACCGTCAAAGGCCTCAAAGCAGGCGTCGGCGAAAAAGAGATCCTGCACGGCATCGACCTTGTCATCAACCCGGGCGAGACCCATGTCTTCATGGGCCCGAACGGTGCCGGTAAATCCACCCTCGGCAATGCCATCATGGGCCACCCGGCTTATGAAGTGACCGAAGGTTCCATTCAGTACGGCGACCTCGACCTGCTCGAGGAGACCGCGGACAAGCGCGCCAAGGCGGGCCTGTTCATGACGTTCCAGAACCCCATCGAAGTCCCCGGCATCACCGTTGCCAACTTTATGCGTAACGCGATCGAGATGCGTACGGGCGAGCGCGTCAAACTGTGGAACTTCCGCAAGAAGGTCAAAGAGATCGCGAACATCCTGACCATTCCGGAAGACTATGCGGACCGCGACCTCAACGTCGGCTTCTCCGGCGGTGAAAAGAAGAAAGCGGAGATCCTTCAGCTCCTCATCCTCGACCCGGACCTCGCCATCCTCGACGAGACCGACTCCGGTCTGGACGTCGACGCCGTCCGCGTCGTCTCCAAGGGCATCCAGGAGTTCCAGAAGAAAGAGGGCAAATCGCTCTTCATCATCACCCATAACGCGGCCATCCTCGAGGCCCTCGACGTCACCCATACCCACATCCTCGTCGACGGCAAGATCGTCAAGAGCGGCGGCCCCGAACTCATCGATGAGATCTTCAGCGAAGGGTTCGAGAAGTACATCGAAGCCGAGAAGGCAGAATAACAGAGAGGTAGCACGCAATGGCAAAAGAGAAAACGTTCGTAGAGGACGTACAGCGCGACCTCTATGACTTTAGAGATGAGGAGATCGATTTTTACAGAGTCGATACCGGGCTTACCGAAGATATCGTCCTGCAGATCTCCGAAGAAAAGAATGACCCGGAATGGATGCGGGACTTCCGTCTGAAGTGCCTCGACATCTTCAACCATTCCAAGATGCCGCCCTGGGGCCCCTCCATCGACGGCCTGGACCTCAACAACATCGTCACGTACGTCAAGCCCAAGACCGGCATGGCCGGCAAGTGGGAAGACGTCCCCGAAGACATCAAGAATACGTTCGAACGCCTCGGTATCCCCGAAGCGGAGCGGAAATCCCTCGCCGGTGTCGGCGCCCAGTATGACTCCGAACTCGTCTACCATAACATCCGTGCGGAAGTCGCGGCCCAGGGCGTCATCTACACCGACGTCGAGAGCGCTCTCCACGGCCCCTATGGCGATATGATCAAAGACCACTTCATGAAACTGGTCAAGCCGACGGAACATCCCTTCGCGGCCCTGCACGGTGCCGTCTGGTCCGGCGGTTCCTTCGTCTATGTCCCGCCGGGAGTCGAAGTCGAGATCCCGCTGCAGTCCTACTTCCGTCTGAACGCGCCGGGCGCCGGTCAGTTCGAACACACCCTCATCATCGTTGACGACAGAGCGAAGCTCCACTTCATCGAAGGCTGCTCCGCTCCGAAGTACAGCGTCGCGAACCTCCACGCGGGCTGCGTCGAGATCTTCGTCGGCGACGATGCCAAGATGCGTTACTCGACCATCGAGAACTGGTCGAAGAACATGTACAACCTCAACACCAAGCGTGTCACCGTCGGCAAGAACAGCGCGATGGAGTGGGTCTCCGGTTCCTTCGGTTCCCACACGTCCTACCTGTACCCGATGACCGTCCTGAAGGGCGACAACTCCAAGATGGATTACACCGGCATCACCTTTGCCGGCGCCGGCCAGGAACTCGACACCGGTATGAAGGTCAACCACATCGGAAAACACACGACCTCTTCGGTCAACACCCGTTCCATCTGCAAGGACGGCGGCATCTCCAACACGAGAACGTCGGTCGTCATCGCGCCGAATGCGGACGAGTCCAAGTCCATCGTCGGCTGTACGTCTCTGATGCTCGACAGCAAATCGCGGTCCGATACCATCCCGGCCATCGATGTCCGCAACCAGAACTCTGACGTCGGCCACGAAGCGAAGATCGGCAAGATCTCCGACGAAGCGGTCTTCTACCTCATGTCCCGCGGCATCTCGGAAGAGGACGCCCGCGCCATGATCGTCTCCGGTTTCGCGGAGAGCGTCTCGAAGGAGCTGCCCCTGGAGTATGCCGTTGAAATGAACAACCTCATCCGACTCGAAATGGTCGGAGCCATCGGTTGAGTGCGGGAAAGGAGACAGAACAATGGCTGAAGTAAAAACCATCACCCTGAACCGCATGAAGATGATCACCTGGCGCTGGCTCAAGATGAACGAGCGCACGGTGGAATTCGCGGTGGAAGGTTCCGAAGGGGCTCCCGAAATCCTGCGGCCCGTGGGCGTCGACACTCTGACGGACGCATCCGCCGTGGCAGACGTCAAAGGCGGTGCCGGTCCCGAAGTGGACGCGCTGCTCGCAGACGTCGCGGTCAAAGGCTTCTCCGTCGCCGAAGGCGTGGAAGTCGAAGAACCCATCCGCATCAAATACGAACTGGCCGACGGTGCCAGCACCTTCGATAAATACGCGGTCGTCGTCGGCGACAACGCGAAGGTCAAGATCATCATGGACGTCCAGTCCGCGGAAGACGCGACGGGCTATGCCGCGTTCCAGACCCTCGTCAAAGTGGGGAAGGGCGCGGAAGTGGATCTCGTCCAGATCCATCGCTGTGCCACCGGGTACCACATCATCGATGACTTCGGTGCCGATGTCGACGAGACCGGTGAGTTCAAGGCGATCCAGATCGCCTTCACCGGCAAAGAGAACGACCTCGGCGGCCACGTGGAACTGAACGGCGACAAAGCGAAATGCTTCATCCGCAGCGGTTACCTCACGGCCGATGACCATGTCATGGACATCAACTACTACGTCAATCACTCCGGCAAAGAGTGTGAGACGGACATCTATACCTCCGGCGTCCTTCGTGACACGTGTTACAAGGTCTTCCGGACCACCATCGACTTCCAGCCCGGCGCTGTGAAGTCCCAGGGCGAGGAGAACGAGAACGTGCTTCTCATGAACAACGGTGTCACCAACAAGACCGTCCCCACCATCCTCTGCGGGGAGGAAGACGTCTCCGGTGAACACGGCTGTACCGTCGGCCGCCTCGCGGACGACCTCATCTTCTACCTCGAGTCCCGCGGTATCCCGAACGAGGAGATCTACGAGATG
Source organism: Clostridia bacterium (assembly GCA_017461005.1). Taxonomy (GTDB): domain Bacteria; phylum Bacillota; class Clostridia; order Oscillospirales; family Acutalibacteraceae; genus RUG420. The sequence continues at coordinate 7,370 of JAFTZU010000085.1, read as the reverse complement.
ATGGCCAAGGCCAGACTGGAAGCCACCATCCGGCAGATCCCCGACGAGAAGACCGTCGAGGAACTGGTAGAGTTCAACAACAATCTGTAAATCGCCCGAGCGGTAGAAAGAAGAAGCATATTATGATCGATGTAAACAAAGTACGGGCCGATTTCCCGTTCTTCGGTGCCACCGACCTCGCGTACCTCGACAACTCTGCGACCTCGCAGAACCCGAAGTGCGTCATGGACGCGGAATGGCAGTTCTATGTGGACTCCAACGCGAACCCGTTCCGGGGCATCTACGAACTCTCCGAGCGCGCGACGAGTGCCTACGAACACGGCCGGGAGACCGTGAAGGACTTCATCAACGCGAAGAGCACGAAGGAGATCGTCTTTACCCGCAACGCTTCGGAGAGCCTGAACCTCATCGCGTACAGCTTTGCGCCGATGGTCCTCGAAGAGGGCGATGAGATCCTCGTCTCCATCCTCGAACACCACAGCAACATGCTGCCCTGGCGGATGGCTGCCGAAAAGGCCGGCGCCACGGTGAAATACCTCGAAGTGGACCTCACCGGTGAAGTGACGGCGGAGATGGTCGCGGAAGCGCTGACTCCGAAGACGAAGATCTTCGCCATCACCCAGGTCTCGAACATCATGGGCCGGGAAAACGACATCAAGACGTTCGCGAAACTCTGTCATGACAACGGCACCTACATCGTCTGTGACGGCGCCCAGAGCGTGCCCCACATGCCGGTGGATGTCCAGGACCTCGGTGTCGACTTCCTCGCGTTCTCCGGCCACAAGATGCTGGCGCCCATGGGCATCGGTGTCCTGTACGGCAAGGAGGAGCACTTCGCTGCCATGCCTCCGTTCCTGACGGGCGGCGAGATGATCTCGACGGTCAGCTATGACGGCATGACGCTGTCCGAACTGCCTCACAAGTTTGAGGCGGGTACGGTCAACGCCTCCGGCTCTGTCGCGCTGGAAGCCGCTATCAAGTACATCCAGTCCATCGGGTTCGAAGACATCCAGACAAGGGAGACGATGCTCTGCAAGCGCATGCTCGACGGCATCCGAGACATCCCGCATGTCACGGTCCTCGGTTCCGACAAACCGGAAGAGCACCACGGCATCATCACCTTCAAGATCGACGGGGTCCATCCCCACGACATCTCCGCCATCTTCGCGGACAACAACGTTGCGGTCCGTGCCGGTCACCACTGCGCACAGCCGCTCCACATCTGCCTCGGTATCCCGTCCACGACGAGAGCCAGCGTGATGTTCTATAACACCGAGGAGGAAGTCGACCGTTTCCTCGACATCCTGTCTCAGATCAGGGGGGCCATGGGCTATGGCGATTAACGCATTCTACAATGAGATCCTGACGGATCATAACCTGCATCCGATGCACAAATACAACCTCAAAGACCCGAACCTCATCCTCGAGGGGCTGAACCCCAGCTGCGGCGATGACATCGTCCTGCAGCTCAAGATGAATGAGGACGGCATCATCGAAGACGGTTCCTACAACGGAGACGGCTGCGCGGTCTCCATGGCGTCCGCTGACATGATGCTCGACCTGGTCATCGGCAAACACAAGGACGAGGCGAAGAGACTCGCTGACATCTTCGTGCGGATGATCAAGAAGGAAGCGACGGAAGAGGAGATCGAAGAGCTGGAAGAAGCCGGTTCTCTTCGGGACATCTCCCACATGCCGTCCCGGGTCAAATGCGCCGTCCTCGGCTGGCACACGATGGAAGAACTCGTCGACAAAGAGCCCATCCAGAATGCCGTTGAGCACTCGGGAGAGGCGGTATCCACCGAATGAATCTGTATCAAGAAATGGGCATCTCGCAAGAGGTGCTCAGCTTTTCCGAAGAGATCCTCGAGACCCTGAAGCCCCGCTTCGAAGAACTCGACAAGGTCGCTGAATACAACCAGTACAAGGTGCTGCACGCCATGCAGAAGAACCGGGTGTCCGCCGAGTGCTTTGCCGGCACCACCGGCTACGGCCACGATGACCTCGGTCGCGATGTACTGGAAAAGGTCTACGCCGATGTCTTCCACACCGAGGCGGCGCTCGTCCGTCCGCAGATCACCTGCGGCACCCACGCGCTGGCCACGGCCCTGTCGGCGAACCTTCTGCCGGGAGACGAACTGTTGAGCCCGGTGGGGAAGCCCTATGACACCCTCGAGGAAGTCATCGGCATCCGGGAGTCCGCCTGCTCGCTCGCTGAGTACGGCGTCTCGTACCGCCAGGTCGACCTGCTCGATGACGGGTCTTTCGACTGGGACGGCATCCAAGCCGCCATCAACGAGAAGACGAAACTCGTCACCATCCAGCGGTCCAAGGGTTACCAGATGCGCCCGACGTTCTCGGTCGAGCAGATCGGGGAACTGATTGCTTTTGTGAAGGACATCAAACCCGACGTGCTCGTCATGGTGGATAACTGCTACGGCGAGTTCACGGAGACCATCGAACCTTCTGATGTCGGTGCCGATATGGTCGTCGGGTCGCTCATCAAGAACCCGGGCGGCGGCATCGCGCCCACCGGCGGGTATATCGCGGGCACGCAGGCCTGCGTGGACCGGTGTCTCTACCGGCTCAGCGCGCCGGGCCTCGGCCAGGACATCGGCGCGTCTCTGACGGTGAACACCGCTCTGTACCAGGGCTTCTTCTTCTCGCCGACGGTGGTCGCCTCGGCGGTGAAGGGCGCCATCTTCGTGGCAGCCGCCTACGAGAAGCTCGGCTACCACGTCGTACCGGCCTCCTCGGAGCCCCGCTACGACATCATCCAGTCCATCGAACTGGGCTCGGAGGAGGCGATGCTCGCCTTCACCGCCGGTATCCAGGCCGCCGCCCCGGTGGACAGTTACGTCACTCCCGTGGCCGCTCCCATGGACGGCTATGACGACCTCGTCGTCATGGCGGCCGGCGACTTCATCCAGGGTTCGTCGATCGAACTCTCCGCCGACGGTCCTATGAGAGAGCCGTACGCCATCTACTTTCAGGGCGGGCTCACGTTCCCGCACGCCAAACTCGGCGGCATGATGGCCCTGCAGAAGATGCTCGACCGCGGGCTTTTGAAATTGAATTGACGCTGGGAAGCCAAAAGCTCCATCCAGATCCGCGCCAACCGAACCCCCTCTGCGAGGGACCCCACGGATCTGTCCGGACTTTTGGCTTCTTTGTTTTTGCTCTGTCATCAGACGGATCTTTTTTCGTTTCTTTCTAGTATTTTTAAGCAATTTCTTATATGATTAAGATGAGGCAGGAGGCGTCGTTCGGACATCCCTGCCGGGACATGATCAAATACTTTGTCAAAAGGAGAATGAACTATGTCTGTTGGAATCATCATCGCAATCATCGCTATCGTACTCGTGGCCCTCATCGTGGTCTGGGTCATCTCGGTCCAGAGAAGACTCGTTTCCATCGATGAGCTGTGCGGCAACGCCATGTCGCAGATCGGCGTCCAGCAGAACACCCGCTGGGATGCTCTGAACGCGCTGGCCGACCTCACGAAGCAGTATGACGAGCACGAATACAACACCCTGAAAGACGTCATCGCACACCGTCAGCCCATCACGGCGAACAGCACGGCAGCGGACGCCGAAGCCCAGGAGAACTTCCTGACCCAGGCCATGGCCCGCTTCATGGCGGTCGCGGAGCAGTATCCGGACCTCAAGGCGAACACCATGTACATCGAGACCATGCAGGGCGTCAAGCAGTACGAAGAGAACGTCCGTCTGGCCCGCATGACCTACAACGACACCGTCACGAAGTTCAACCGTGTCGTCCGTCAGTTCCCGACCAGCATCGTCGCCGGCATGCTCGGCTTCCCGGTCAAGGATTACCTCCAGACCGAAGAGGCCAAGAAAGACATGCCTGACATGAAACGGTAAATCGCCCCAGACACTGAGGGAAAACAAGCTATGAGAAAAGCACTCACAAGAATCGGGAGTGCCTTCCTCGTCATGCTCTTCGTGGCGGTGCTGACGGTCCTGCCGTCGGCCGCCTGGAGCGGTGAGGGAGAGTACTACTCCATCGATGTCAATGTCACGCTCCTTGACAACGGAGATGCACAGGTCATCGAAGTGTGGGACGTGGAACTGGATGACGACTGGTCCGAACTGTTCATCCCGAAGACCAATCTCGGTCAGATGAGCATCCGCAACATGCAGGTCAAAGACCTGACCAACGAGGTCGAGTACACGTACACCGGGGAAGACTGGGATGTCGGATCCGGCATGAGTACCGCCGACAAGCGGACCATGAAGTACCAGAAGTGCGGCATCGCGCAGCGCTCCGACGGCGGAGTCGAACTCTGCTGGGGCGTCTCGGGAAGCGGCCGGAACAAGTACCAGGTCTCTTACATCATGACCAACGTCGTCCAGAAGTACTCGGACGGCTATGACGGCTTCCATATCCGGTTCATCAACTCGGCGCTGGATCCCGCACCCGACCACGTCTCGGTCACCATCGACACGCAGGACGTGGAGGAGCTGACGAAAGAGAATACGAAGTTCTGGGCGTTCGGCCTCATGGGCACCACCCGTCTCGAAGACGGCCGTGTCATCGTGGAGTCGGACGAGGGCGGCACCATCAATTTCTGCAACGTCATGTGCCGCTTCAATGAAGACATCTTCTATCCGGAAGTGGAGACCGGCACGACGTTCCGCAGCCTGGTGGAACAGGCCTTTGTCGGCTCGGACTACAACATCGAAGCGTACGATGACGGTACCTCCGGCGGCGATGCATCGTCCAGCCTGGAAGACTCCTCCTCGTCGATCTTCGAAGACCTGTCGAACGATGAAGATATCGGGTTCCTGTTCAACGGGAACAGGGGCGCAAGAGACATCCTCATGGCGTTCTTCATTCCCGCGATCGCGCTCTTCATCTTCATCTATGGCATCGGCAAAGCGCTGATGGGGAGCAGTTCGAACAAGAGCGGCCTCCTGTCCCGCATCGTGTCGAACATCACACGGAAAGACAAAAAGGAAGTCCTGTACTCGAGAGACATCCCGCTCGACGGCTCTCTGCCGGAAGCGTACCTGGCTCTCGATACGATGGATGAACTGCCCGGTAAGGGCGCCATCATCGAAGCCTACCTTCTCAAGTGGATGAAGAGTGGCTGGGCCCGTGTCGAAGAGAAACCCGAGAAACGGCTTGGCGGCCTTCTTGGCGATAAAATGACCCCGTCCATCGTCTTTACACAGGGCTCTCAGGAAGCCAGCAACGGCAAGATCACCGGTGTGGAAGAACAGCTCTGGCGCATCCTGCATGCGGCCGCCGGCGATGACGATATCCTGCAGGAAAAAGAGCTCAAGCACTATGCGCAGTCCAACTACGAGCGCCTCGAAGACTTCTTCGAGAACTCGCTCAATGAAGGCATGCGCAGCGCGAAGGCGTCCGGCAGGGTGGAGGACATTGCCGAGAAGAAGTTCCTCTTCACCTCACACAAAACGGTCCTGACGGAGACCGGCAAGCAGAAATTCCTCGAACTTCTTGGCTTCAGGAAGTTCCTCAAAGAGTTCACCATCATCAACGAGCGCGAGGCGCGGGACGTCGGCCTCTGGGGCGACTACCTGACCTACGCGGCGCTCTTCGGCATCGCGGACGAAGTGGCGGAACAGTTCAAGGAACTGGTGCCCGACTTCTTCACGAACCCGCAGGCGTACGGCTACTACGGCGCCGGCTGGGACACCTACGACATGCTCTGGATGATGCACTGGATGAACCGCTTCTCCAACACCGCCTATAACAGCTACATGGCCGGACGCTCCGCCCAGGAGATCAACACGGCCTCGAGCGGCGGAGGCGGCTTCTCCTCCTTCGGCGGAGGCGGAGGCTTCTCCGGCGGCGGCATCGGCGGAGGCGGCCGGTAACACGAAAAAAGCTCCTGCTAAAGCAGGAGCTTTTCTTATTTCAATGCGGAGGATACGAGGCCTTTGAAGAGGGGGTGCGCCTTGGTCGGGCGGGACTTGAACTCGGGGTGGTACTGGACGCCGATGTAGAAGTCGTTCTCCGGTACTTCGACGGTCTCGATGATGGTGTCGTCGGGCGAGCGTCCGGACAGGACGAGGCCGGCGTTGCTGAGTACCTCACGGTAGTCGTTGTTGAACTCGTAGCGGTGACGGTGCCGCTCGCGGATCTCGTGCTGCCCGTACCATTTCTCCATCTGGGTGCCTTCTCTGATGACACAGGGGTACGCGCCGAGCCGGAGGGTGCCGCCCTTGTAGATCTCCTTGTACTGGTCTGGCATGAAGTCGATGACCTTGTCTTTGGAGTTCTCGTCGAACTCGCCGGAGTTGGCATCTTCGATGCCGCAGACGTGCCGCGCGAATTCGATGACCGCGATCTGCATGCCGAGGCAGATGCCGAGGTAGGGGACGTTGTGCGTCCGGCAGTACTCCGCTGTGGCGATCTTCCCTTCGATGCCCCGGTTGCCGAAGCCGCCGGGCACGACGATGCCGTCGCAGTTCTTCAGTACATCGCCCGCGTTCTCAGGGGTGATGGTCTCGGAGTCGATCCACTCGATGTCCACGTGGGCGCCGCACTCGTAGCCCGCATGGCGAAGAGCTTCCGCGACGGACAGGTAGGCGTCGTGGAGCTGGACATACTTGCCGACGATGCCGATGGTCACGTTCTTCGAGGCGTTCTTGATGCGCTCGACCATCTCTTTCCACTCGTCGAGTTCCAGCTCGTGGGGGTCGAGGCCCAGGTCGAGGCAGACGAGGCGGGAGAAGCCGCTCTTCTCGAGCATGACGGGCGCTTCGTAGAGGACCGGGACCGTCCGGTTCTCGATGACGTGCTCTGTCTTGACGTTGCAGAACATGGCGATCTTGTTGTAGATGCCCTCCTCCAGCGGCTTGTCGCAGCGCAGCACGATGAAGTTCGGGTGGATGCCCATGCCCTGCAGTTCCTTGACGGAGTGCTGGGTCGGTTTGGTCTTGTGCTCGTCCGAACCGGAGAGGAAGGGGACGAGGGTGACGTGGATGAAGCAGCAGTTCTCGGGACCGACTTCCAGGGACACCTGGCGGATGGCCTCGATGAAGGGCTGGGACTCGATGTCGCCGATGGTGCCGCCGATCTCCGTGATGACGACGTCGGCTTCGGAGTGGTCACCGACCGCGTAGATGAATTCCTTGATCTCGTTCGTGATGTGGGGGATGACCTGTACCGTCTGGCCGAGGTATTCGCCCCGGCGTTCCTTGTTGAGGACGTTCCAGTAGACCTTTCCGGTCGTGAGGTTCGAGAACTTGTTGAGGTCCTCGTCGATGAACCGCTCATAGTGGCCGAGGTCGAGGTCACTCCGCGCCGTCCTCCGTCACATAGACCTCACCGTGCTGGTACGGGCTCATGGTGCCGGGGTCGACATTGATGTAGGG
>JAFTZU010000084.1 GCA_017461005.1 Clostridia bacterium | reverse complement strand
TGTACTCATCCAGGTCTACAAGGACTTCAGCGTCTTCCTGCAGCAGCATGACCAGATGACGGAGGCCCTCGAGTACTTCGGGAAAGCGGACCAGCTCGCCGCCAAACGTCTCGGTTCGAGAGACGCGAACGTGGCAGACGTCATCGAGCAGGCGTACGACGCCGAGGGCATGCCCCTGCAGGCCGCCGACGACCTCCGGGCACAGATGTTCCCGGATGATGACGAGCAGTAAACCATACACGATCCAGGGCCTTTCGGAGCGTTCCGAAGGGTCCTGTTTCATTTTTGAGAGTGAGCCGTGAATCGCCCCTTGTGACGGGGGTCTGTTTATGTTAAAGTATTAGCCGTAAAACCCAAACCACATTGTTCCTTAGGAGGTACACTACAATGGGAATGTTCGATAAACTGCTCGAGAGCCTTGCAGCTTCCCGCAAGACCATCGTGTTCACCGAAGGCACCGACGCCCGCATCCTGGACGCCACTGCCCGCATCCTGAAAGAAGACCTCATGGGTGTCATCCTGTGCGGTAACATCGACGAAGTCAAAGCAGCGGCTGCGGCCGGCGGCTATGACATCGAAGGCGCCGAGATCCTCGACCCGCTGACCTACGAAGGCATGGAAGACCTCGTTGCCACCATGGTCGAGCTCCGCAAGGGCAAGATGACCGAAGAAGAAGTCCGTGAGCTTCTGAAGAAGTCCAACTACTTCGGCACCATGCTCGTCAAGGCCGGCAAGGCAGACGCTCTGCTCGGCGGCGCCACCTACTCCACCGCGGACACCGTCCGCCCGGCGCTCCAGATCATCAAGACCAAGCCCGGTTCCAACCTTGTCTCCTCTTCCTTCATCCTGTTCCGGGAGAAGGACGGCCAGGAAGAGCGCATCGCCATGGGCGACTGTGCCATCAACCTCGCTTACAACGACCGTCTCGACAAGGACGGCAACGTCGTTCTGAGCGGCGCCCGCCAGCTCGCGGAAGTCGCTGTCGAGACCGCCAAGACCGCTTCCTTCTTCGGCATCGACCCGAAGGTCGCAGTCCTCAGCTTCTCCACCTACGGCTCCGGCAAGGGCGGCACCGTCCAGCTGTCCCATGACGCGGTCATCGAAGCCCGCAACATCGACCCCGACCTCGTCATCGACGGTGAGTTCCAGTTCGACGCCGCTGTCTCCGCCGAAGTCGCGAAGACCAAGTGCCCCGACTCCAAGGTCGCCGGCCAGGCCAACACCTTCATCTTCCCGCTCATCGAGGCCGGCAACATCGGCTACAAGATCGCCCAGCGTCTCGGTGGCTACGAAGCTTACGGCCCCATCCTTCAGGGTCTGAACGCTCCCATCAACGATCTCTCCCGCGGCTGCAATGCCGACGAGGTCTACAAGATGGCCATCATCACCGCCGGCATGGCGTAAATCGCCAACGCGGTACAATCACAGCAAAAAAAGAGCCCTCTTTTCGAGGGCTCTTTTCTTTGTTCAGTCCATTGGGACTCCCAGTTTGTCGAGAATGTTCGCGGCCTGCTGCTTCGCTCCTTCCAGGGTCGGATGGGGGTTGTAACCGAAGTACTCCCGTTCGGTCGTGAACTCGAAGAGCGGGATCGTGAAGTGGTCGGAGATGAGTTCGATGTCGTTCATCTCGACGTAGACTGCGTTGCCGCGGTAGAACTGGACCGCCAGCCGCTTCCGGAGGTTCAGGAGCGTGTAGTAGGGCTGCAGGATCCGTTCGATGAGGTTGTCGTTGAGAAGCGGGACCGCGTCCCAGTCATTGACCGGGTTGTACAGGCCGCAGACGACGACCGTCGCGTCAGGGTTCAGCTGATAGATGCGGTCCATGATGGCGCCCGTGTTGATCTGATAGTCGACGGCCCACTTGATGAGCGCGTTCATCAGTTTCAGGGCATAGCCCGGCCACTGGAGCGGATGCAGGACCCATGCGTTGACAAAGGCAAGCGCGTTGTCCACGAAGGCTCCGACGGAACCGTAGCGAGCCACCAGTTCCGGGACCGTCAACTGCCGTCCGAAGACCCTGCCTTCCCCGGCAATGTCATAGATGGCGGCGATGACCGGAAGCCAGACATCGTTGATGCCCACATCCAGCGTGATGAGGTCGGCGTTTTGGACGGCCTCGATGACCTCGTCCCGGTAGGCGTCCATGTTGGCTTTGGAGACGACGCCGTTCGAGAGGTACATCGCCTGCCCCAGCAGGACCCAGTCCGCATAGTAGTTCTCATCCAGCAGGTAGCGGATATCTGCCGTGCGGGCTCCGGGGAAATGGTACTGGCCGAAGCTCGTTGCGCCAACGGCTTTCGCCACGAGAGTCGGGTAAGAGCCTTCGATCTGCTCCGCGCCGATCCAGCGGACATTCCGTTCCCGGGCCAGTTCAAGGTACTGCGGCAGGCCGACGCCCGAACCGCAGCTGTCTCCGATGGAGACGTAGTTTTGATAGTAGGACACTTGCTCCGGGGCAGCGACCTCCTCCACTGCCTCTTCCGTCGTTTCGGGGACCGGCTCTTCTGCCATGGCGCCGATGCATACGGTCATCAGCATGAGAAGTGAGAGCAGAAGTGCGATCCACTTACGGGTGCGTTTCATACGTTCCTCCATTCATTGTTTATTTGACCATAAAGATACAGGTTTTTAGTACCCGTACAATAACTATGCACCAAACACGTGTACAATTAAATAGTTTTTTTACCTGTATTCAGTAAGTTCTCCGTTTTACACAAACTTTACACCTGTAAATGCATCAAAATAACGTACGAACATCCTGTTTGTACAGGACAACGAACGGCTGAAAATGCGCAGAAAATGTTTATCAGATTTCGGTTGAACAAACGTAAAGAGCCCTCTTTCGAGGGCTCTTTTTTGGTGTGCTTTGCGCTGGACTTCGAACTCAGACGTAGCGGCAGACGTGGTCGACGGCGATGTCGGAGAAGCCGTAGGCTTCGGCCTTGGTCAGTTTGCCGTTGGCGACTTCGAGGATGGTGTCGAGGAGTTCGCCGCCCATTTCCTTGTAGGTCTTCTCGCCGCGGATGATGGCGGAGAGGTCGACGTCCATGTTGTCCTCCATCTTGCCGTAGGTCACTTCGTTGGCCGTGACTTTGAGGACCGGGACGATCGCGTTGCCGGTGGGTGTGCCGCGTCCGGTCGTGAAGACGACCACCTGGCAGCCGCCGGCGACCATGCTGGTGACGGAGGAGATGTCATAGCCCGCGGTGTCCATGACGACGGAGCCGTGCTTCGTGGGACGTTTCGCCTGCTCGAGAACTTCGACGACGGGACGGGTGCCGCCTTTCCGGATGCAGCCGAGGCTCTTCTCGTCGAGGGTGGAAAGACCGCCCGCTTTGTTGCCAGGGGTGGGCTGACCGGCACGGCAGTCCTGGCCGGCGGCCTTCAGGTGGTCTTCGTACTCGCGGCAGACTTCGATGATCTCGTTGTGGATCTTCGGAGTGGCTGCGCGGCTGGCGACGACATGCTCACCGCCGATCCACTCGATGGATTCACTCATCATGGTGGTGGCGCCGAGGTCCACGAGCCGGTCGCTCAGTTCGCCGACCGCCGGGTTCGATGCCAGGCCGGAGGTGGCGTCGGAACCGCCGCACTCGATGCCCATGAAGAGTTCGGAGATGTCGAAGAGTTCCTTCTGCTGGAGGCCTGCCTCTGCAGCCATGTCTCTGGCGGCTCTGGTGGCCTTCTCGATGGTTTTGAGGGTGCCGCCTTCATCCTGGATGCCGAAGGAGACAACGGGCTTGGAGGTCATCTTCTGGATCTTCTCGCGCAGTTCCTTATGGCCGACCGTCTCACAGCCGAGGCCGATGATGACGACGCCGTATACGTTCGGGTTGCAGGCAAAGCCGGTGAGGACCTTCTGGCTCATCGCCGTGTTGTCCGCGACATCGGAGCAACCGGTGTTGAAGACGATGTTCACCGCGCCCCGGACCTGGCTTGCGACAATGCGGCTCGACTCGGAACCACAGGCACAGCTCGGCAGGATGAGGACGTGGTTGCGGATGCCCGGGCGGCCTTCCGCACGGCGGTAGCCCCAGAACTTGGGACCGTCTTCGGTCGGGACGACTTCGACAGGTTCCACGTCGGCACCGTCATCCGGGACCAGTTCGTCATCATAGGAACGGGGAACACTGTGGATGTTTTCATGGTACACCCAGTGTCCGGCCGGAATGGCCGTGTCCGCCTTACCGATGAGTTCACCGTACTTGATGACTTCATCGCCTTCCCCAATATCGACAAGCGCGATCTTGTGACAGTACGGAATGGTTTCTTCCGCGACGATGGTCTTGACGGCTTCCCCGTCACGCCATGCGACGGTCTCACCTTCTGCCACCTCACGGACACAGGTCACGACGTTATCTTTTTGGTCGAGTAAAATTGCGTTGATCATCATAATAGTCACCTCTTTCTGTCTTTACTGTACCGCAGAAGATGTATATAATCAAATTGATGGTTTTTATAATTCTATAAATTCAGTTTATATGCGAGGTGCACGTATGGAAGCGAACATGAAGTATGTCTACCAGCTCTATCTCGACCGGAGTTTTTCAAAAGCGGCCGAGCATCTCTACATGACGCAGCCGGCGCTCAGCATCGCCATCAAACGGGTCGAGGCGGAGCTCGGGGCCGAACTCTTTGACCGCAGCCGACACCCTCTGGAACTGACCCAGGCGGGCGAGGCGTACATCGCCACCATCCGGCAGATCCGCCACCTGGAGGAGGAACTGCAGCGGGAAGTGGATGACCTCAAACAGCTCGGGCACGGCACCCTGCGGCTCGGCGGCACGCACTACATCAACAACTATATTCTGGCAGACGCGCTGGCGGACTTTGCCGGTGCTCACCCGGGGGTCACCATCGACCTCGAGGAGGGCAGCGCACGGCGACTGACCGGCATGCTGCGGGACCGGGAACTGGACCTCACGTTCAGCTGCGCGGCGGAAGTCCTCGAAGAGTTCGAACACGTGCCCGCTTTCTCGGACCACATCCTTCTGACCGTTCCGGAACGGGCCGTACCGGAGGACGTGCTGGACCGGGCGCTGACCGCGGAGGACATTCTGGCGGGACGGCACCTCTCGGGCGATGTACCCCCTGTCACGTTAGACCACTTCCGGGAGTCCGAATTCATCCTCATGAGGCCCGGCAACAACCTGCACGAACGGAGTATGAAGATGTTCCAGGACGCCGGGGTGACACCGCACGTGCGGCTTTCGCTGTCCCAGCTGGTGACCGCGTTCCACCTTGCCGAGGAGGGCCTCGGCGCCGCGTTCGTCAGCGATCGGCTTGTCCACTCCCCCACCCCGGGGTTGCGGTACTTCCTCCCGGACTCGCCCGAAGCGGAACGCCAGTTCTGCTTCATCCTGCCACCGCGGCAGTACACACCCTTTGCGGTGAAGGAGTTCCTGGAGTTTGCGAAACAACGACTGGCATGAAAATACCCCGAAGCCAGATGGCTTCGGGGTTTCCTTATTTGTGATAGATGTTGCTTCGATGTCCGACGTCAAGGGCAACGATGACCAGTTCTTCATCGCGTATTTCGCAGAGGAGACGGTAGTCTCCGATGCGGTAACGCCAGTACCCTTTGTAGTTGCCGGCGAGCGGTTTGCCGGAGTCTCTCGGGTCCCGGGTCTCATCCAACAGATGGGTCTCGATCCACCGTTTGATAGTTTTCTGGACGGATGGGTCGAGTTTTTTGAACCGGCGGTCAAACGCTTCTGTGGTCAGTAAACGGTACTTCATTTAAAGCCCCAGTTCTGCCCAGAGCTCTTCTGCCGGTCTCACTTTGAGCGTCCCCTCTTCTCTGGCATCTTCGTACTCTCTGACGACTTTCATATCGTATTCATCTTCCAGCTTTTCAAAGGCCAGCTGCTTCATGAGAGACGAGATGCCGCAACCGTAAAGGTCTGCCATTTGAGCCAGTAACTCCCGTTCTTCGTCGTTCACTCGAACACTGATGACGGCGCTCATAAAAAAACCTCCTTTGGAATGTCATACATTTGTATTACACCTGCATCATAGCTTTGTTTTGGCGATTTTTCAAGGAAGGGTGGGACTGTTTTCTGTACGCTCCGTCCTGCGGTTCTTCTTCCCTTCGGACGAAATAAAAATAGACAGGACGTTTGTACTGTCTC
>JAFTZU010000083.1 GCA_017461005.1 Clostridia bacterium | reverse complement strand
CGGCCAGGGCGCCTGCCAGCGCGGCCGCGCCGCCGCCGCCCGGTGTGGGGGCAGCGGAGGCGAGCTTTGCTGAAAATTGTTCCAAGGAGTTGTTGAGCATGTCCATGGGTGGTGTTCCTTTCTTAGAAGAGGCCGGTGATGACGCCGTTCTCGTCGACGTCGATGCGCTCTGCTGCCGGGACTTTCGGCAGACCGGGCATAGTCATGATATCACCGGTGAGGGCGACGACGAAGCCGGCGCCTGCGGAGACCTTGAGGTTGCGGACCGAGATGCGGAAATCTTTCGGTGCGCCCTTCTTGGTCGCGTCATCGGAGAAGGAGTACTGGGTCTTGGCCATGCAGATCGGCATCTTGTCGAAGCCGAGCTCTTCGAGCTGCTGGAGCTGCTTCGGAGCCTTTTCGATCAGGTCCACGCCGTCGGCATGGTAGATCTTGGTGGCGATGGCGTTGAGCTTCTCCATGATGGTGGCGTTCTCATCATAGCAGAACTTGAAGTCAGACGGCTCTTCGCAGAGACGGACGACTTCTTCGGCGAGTGCGATACCGCCTTCGCCGCCTTTTGCCCAGACTTCGGACAGAGCGACGTTGACGCCGAGTTCGTTGCACTTCTTCTCGACGAGGTCGAGTTCGGCCTTGGTATCGGTCGGGAACGCGTTGATGGCGACGACGACCGGAAGACCGTAAACGTTCTTGATATTGTCAACATGCTGGAGCAGGTTCGGAAGACCGGCTTCCAGAGCTTCGAGGTTTTCGTTGTTGAGGTCGGCTTTCGCGACACCACCGTGGTTCTTGAGGGCACGGACGGTAGCGACGATGACGACGGCGGAGGGAGCAAGACCGGCCATGCGGCACTTGATGTCGAGGAACTTCTCGGCACCGAGGTCAGCGCCGAAGCCTGCCTCTGTGATGGCATAGTCACCGAGTTTGAGGGCCATCTTGGTGGCGGTGACGGAGTTACAGCCGTGAGCGATGTTCGCGAACGGGCCGCCGTGGATGAAGGCCGGAGTGCCTTCGAGAGTCTGAACGAGGTTCGGTTTCAGAGCATCTTTCAGAAGAGCGGCGCAGGCGCCCTGAGCTTTGATGTCAGCGACCGTGACGGGCTTGCCGTCGAAGGTGTAGGCGACGACGATGCGGGCCAGTCTCTCTTTGAGGTCGGTGATGTCGGAAGCAAGGCACAGGACTGCCATGATCTCGGATGCGACGGTGATGTCGAAGCCGTCCTCACGCGGGACGCCCTGCATCCGGCCGCCGAGGCCGTTGACGATGTTTCTGAGCTGACGGTCATTCATGTCGACCGCGCGCTTCCAGGTGATCTGCTTGACGTCGATGCCAAGCTCGTTGCCCTGCTGGATGTGGTTGTCGAGCATGGCAGCGATGAGGTTGTTGGCAGCACCGATGGCGTGGAAGTCGCCGGTGAAGTGGAGGTTGATGTCTTCCATGGGAACGACCTGGGCATATCCGCCGCCGGCCGCGCCGCCTTTGACGCCGAAGACCGGGCCGAGGGACGGCTCACGAAGAGCGACGACGACGTTCTTGCCGATCTTTCTCATGCCGTCTGCGAGACCAACGGTCGTGGTGGTCTTGCCTTCGCCGGCGGGAGTCGGGTTGATGGCGGTGACAAGGATGAGTTTGCCGTTCGGTTTGTCGGCATTGTCCTTGAGGAGTTTGTAGTCGACTTTTGCTTTGTAGTTGCCGTACATTTCGAGATATTTCTCATCGACGCCGGCACGCTCCGCGATGACGCGGATGTTTTCCATTTCGCATTCCTGGGCGATCTGGATATCGGTCTTGAATTCAGCCATGGGATTGTTCCTCCTTGAAAATATAACTTTCTTTTTCATTATATCTGAGCGTTTGTTAAAAACAAACTATAAATACCTTATTTTTGCGGGGTCGGTCTGCGGCGATCAGCCGGCGTTGGTTTTCACCTCGTCGGTGACGACGACCGGGACCGGGACAGGTGCTTCCTGCGGACCGTGGGCGAACCACATGAGAGCGCCGAAGCTGCATCCGCCGATGATATTGCCGAGGGTGACCGGCAGCAGGTTGTGGACGAGGAAGCCCCACCAGGTCAGGCCCGTGATGTCGAGGCCCGCGGCGGCGGCCGCTTCCACGTATGCCGGGATGTTCTTTGCGAAGAGGCCGGCGGAGATGTAGTACATGTTCGCCACCGAGTGCTCGAAGCCCGCGATGACGAAGAACGCGATGGGAAGGTAGGCACCAATGGCACGGCCGACGGTGGTTTTGCTCATGAGGCTCATCGCCACAGCAATGCAGACGAGAACGTTGCACAGGATGCCGAGGACCACGGCGTTGCCGAAGGTCAGAGCGCACTTCCCTGCCGCCACTTTCATGGTGTAGACGGCGACACCGTTGTTGCCCAGGTTCATGGGGCCGCTGTACGCACAGGCCATGGCGAGGAGCAGCGAGCCGATGAAGTTGCCGAGGTAGACGTAGAACCAGTTGCGGAGCATGCCGAGCCAGTTCACTTTCTTCTCGAGGACCGAGATGGTGATGAGGCAGTTCCCGGTGAAGAGTTCAGCACCGGTCAGGATGACCATGATGAGGCCGAAGGGGAACAGAAGTCCGGAGACGATCTTCGCGACGGACGGGTTCGTCAGCGCGTGTCCCGCGGTGTTGGTGACCGCGGCGCCCATGCCGATGAGGAAACCGGCCAGCACGCCGAGCACGAGAAGTTTCGTCGCAACGTTCGTCGATTTTTTCTGCCCGATGAGGGCGTAGGAAGTAACAAACTCAGAGGGTGTCTGCATGTTCTGAGCCTCCTTTGAAGATTCGGGCTCGCCCCTCCTCCCTGGTTTGCAGGTACTCATTTTCCCCGCGGGAGGAGTGCGTCACCCAACTTTTGCTATAACAACCTTATCAAAATAAGGTCAAGTTTACAGTTGAGAAAATTTACCATTCTTTGTACTAAACTTTTGGTACTTTGGGGCGATGTACGGGCGCACTTCCCCACATCGCCTGCTATTTTATCTGTTTTTAAGTAAAGCGACTATCCGCATTCCTGACCTTTTTCAAACTGCTTATCCGACAAAATGTAGGGGGCGCCCTCCGGAGGCGGTTTTGAGGAGCGGTGGACAAATCGCCCAAGGGTGGGTACAATAGGGAAAAGCATTTTTCTGGTTGGGGCGATGAGCCCCGGGAGTTTTTGATATGACGAAAGCTGACAAATATCTTGTAGAAGATATCCATAACATTTTAGAAAACGGGTTTCAGGACGTGGACCCGCGGCCGAAGTACGAGGACGGCACCCCCGCCCACACCATTTCGGTCAACCACGTCGTGCGGAAGTATGACCTCTCGAAGGGTGAGTTCCCCATCTGCACGCTCCGGCCCCAGGCCTGGAAGACGGGCGTCCGGGAGATCTTCACCATCTATCAGAAGCCGACGAACCGTCTTGATGAAATGAAAGAGATGGGCGTCACCTGGTGGGACCCCTGGGACATCGGGGACGGCACCATCGGCCAGCGCTACGGTGCCACCGTCAAGCGGTACGACCTCGTCCACAAGATCATCGAGGACATCGAGAAGAACCCTTACGGCAGACGGAAGGTCATGAGCCTCTGGCAGGAAGCCGACCTCGCCGAGACCCCGGGCCTCGCGCCCTGCGCATTCCTCACCATGTGGAACGTCCGCGGCGAGTTCCTCGACATGTCCATGGTCCAGCGCAGCGGCGATATGCTGACGGCATCCGGTGCCGGTGGCATCAACGAGATCCAGTACGCGGCACTCCTCCTGATGGTCGCCCACGTCACCGGCTACAAGCCCGGCGTGTTCACCCACTTCGTGGCGAACGAGCAGATCTATGACCGCCACATCGACAACGCGCACGAGATGCTCCGCCGCGCGGAGGTCGCGGAACAGAACGACGACGGCAAATCGCCGAACCTCCTGCTCCACGCCGAGCCCGGCTGCGCCTTCGAGGACATCACCCTCGACGACTTCGAACTCGTCGACTACGAGGCCCAGAAACCTCAACTGAAGTTCGAACTCGGCATTTGACCAAACGAAAAAAGACCCTGTTGCGGTTCCCGCAGCAGGGTCTCATTTTTTGCTTATTCGTTTGTGAGTCGTTGTCAGACTTCGTAGTCCATGCATACACGGGCCTTGACGTTCGGGCGGACTTTGCCGTCGGCGACCGCCACGTGATCCGGGTGTACGGCGTAGCCTTTGAGGGCGTCGAAGCTCTCGAGGGTGGAGTCCAGCATGAGGTCCGCGTTGGACGTCTCGAGCGGGTCGATGTTCACGTGGACTTCCAGGAGTCCCGGCACTTTGCCGACAAGGCCTTCGAGGCCGGCTTTGATGTCCGCTTTGATGGCGGCTTTCTCGTCCGCGCTGTACTCATCTTTGAGCTGCCATAAAATCACATGTTTTACCATAATGGGTTCCCTCTTTTCTGTGGCGATGCACGCCCTGTTTCTTTTGACAACTCCATTGTAAGCGAAAGCGCCCTGCTGAACAAGACTCAGCAGGGCACTTTTCAAGTGAGATATGTTGCGATCAGTCCTCCGGGAACTGGGAGATCTCGGGCTGATACTTGAGGATGTTGTGGGTCATGCCGTTGTCCGGGACGATCTTCTCGCCGGTGATGCCGTCGGTGAAGTCGGTGCACATGGCGTAGACGACGCGGGCGACGGAGTCGACCGACTTGATCTCATCCAGCTGCGGGGTGGAGATGCCGTCGTAAAGTTCGTCTTCGTCCTCTTCGGAGAGGCCGTCGATGACGAGGTTCTTCGTGGCACCTTCGGTCGCCATGCCGCCGGGAGCGACGGTGTTGACGCGGATGCCGTAGCGCTTGAGCTCTTTCGCCGCTTCGATGGTCAGGGAGACGACGCCGCCCTTGGAGGCCGCATAGTGAGCATAGCCGCCGAAGGTCGGATACGGGAGCCAGGCGCAGTTCGAGGAGACGAGGCACATCTTACCTTCGATCTCGTGGTCGATCATGTACTTGGAGACATGTTTGACGGTCAGGAAGGTGCCGGTCAGGTTGACGCCGACGGCCTTCTCGAACTCTGCTTTCGGCAGGTTGTAGATCTGAGCGTAGCTCCAGACCGCTGCGCAGGTGACGAGGATGTCGATGGAACCGAAGGTCTCATCGGTGAACTTGATGAGGGCTTCGAGGTCGTCTTCATTGGTGACATTGGCCTGGAAGAAACGGACGCGGTCCGGACCAAAGCCTTTCGCTTCGAGGACGCCGCAGGCATTGTTCTCTTCGGCCGGGTTGAAGGATGCCATGACGACGTTGGCGCCGCCCTGGAGCAGACGTGCGGTGACGTTGAAGCCGAGGCCCGAAGAGCCGCCGGTGACGATGGCGGTTTTGCCTTTGACAAAGAACACATCTTCGAGAGAAGGCATGTCGTTGAGGTCGCCCATCAGCATCTGGGCGGCGGGGGTCGTAATATCGTAAGCCATGAGGGTAACTCCTTAATCTAAGAATTTCTTGTCTTCAGCGACGGTGACTTTGGCGAAGTTCGGGCCGGCGGTCAGAAGGGTGCCGGGCTCGGCGAACTTCTTGTCGACGATCGCGAAGCCGATGTTCTGGTCGAGTGTATAGCCGTAGATCATCTGACGGACGATGCCGCACTGGACGCCTTTGTGGCAGATCGGCTCGTTCTGAGCGATGTCCTCATAGGACTCACGGCCTTCGTCGAGGACGATGCCGACGAGCTTGTACTGGTCTTCATAGGCGGCAAGCGCTTCTTTGCCGTGGAAGTCCTTTTCCATGTGGACGGACCAGCCGAGGCCGGCTTCGGACGGGGTCAGGCCCGCCATGTCCTGCTTGAGTGCCATGCCTTTTTCCATCGGCAGGGAGCGGACATAGACTTCGAGGGTCTGGAGCTCTCTGGCGTCGAACTTCGGGGAAGCTTCGGCCAGAAGGTCGTGGAGCTGCGGAAGTTCTTCGCGTTTGACATAGACTTCATAGCCGTTCTCGCCGGTGAAGCCGGAGCGGTGGATGCGGACCGGCAGATCGCCGATCTTGTTGTCCGCCATGCGGAACCGCTTCATGTCGTCGATGGGAGTCTCGAGCATGCTGTTCAGCATGTCCATGGACTTCGGGCCCTGGACCGCGTACATGCCGATAACTTCGGTGAGGTCTTCCCACTCGACGTCCTTGCCCTCCGCGTACTTCTCGATCAGCGGCTGGAACTTCGGTCCGTACAGGGTGGAGACCCAATAGGTGTTTTCAGCCATGCAGGTGACGATGGTGTCGTCGAGGATCTTGCCGTTGTCATCGAGCATGGTGGTGTACTTGGATACGCCAACGGTGTCGGAAATGACGTTGACGCAGATGTAATCGAGCAGGTCATGGGCATCTTTGCCGCGGACTTCGACGAGGTCGTGGGTCCAGCAGTACCAGCCGACGTTCTTGCGGACAGCTTCGGCGTCCGCTCTTGCTACTTTATCTTCTCTGAATAACATTGTTCACGCCTCCTCTTACAGCATCCGGTTGTCGATTTTCTTGCCAATGACGATTTCCATGTCTTCCGTGTCGACGCGTTAGAACCAGACGGAGAATTCAGGGCTCAGGAGGGTCTTGACAGCGCCGTTCCACTGGGCTTCATAGCCGACGACCAGCTCATCGAGGGGAGCCATCTCGTAACGGCCGACGAAGTCATCGCAGTCACAGTGGATGCGGGTCTCGTCTTTCTCGAATGCGGTGAACTCGCAGGGAACGAGCTGGCAGTCGAGGAGCGTCTTGATGT
>JAFTZU010000012.1 GCA_017461005.1 Clostridia bacterium | reverse complement strand
GTTGCTTTGTCAAACCCTTTTTTGTCGCGAACGATCTGCGACCAGGACCCTTCCACCCACTCACCGTGGGGCATGAGCGCCACCTGGGACAGGGTATCTTCGGGAGCGTTCGACAGGCCAAACCCGGCGGAGATCGAGTCTCCGATGATGACCAGAGATTTCCCCTTGTAAGACGTCGCGGACTTCGCGAACGCGCTGGATAAACTCATTGTGATCAGAGTAAAGACTGCCATGATGATTGCCAGGACTCGTTTCATGCAACTCGCTCCTTTCCTTTGATGGTTTCATTATAGCAGATGCAGCATTGCGGAAAAAGAAAGAACGGCCTTACGGTCGTCCTTTTGTTGTTTGCTTATTTCGTTTCGTCTTTCAGGACTTTGGTCTTCTTCGCCCAGCGGTTGCGGAACTGGTAGGAGGTCGGGACCTTCTTCAGTTTCTCGGCGGACCAGCGTTCGTAGAATGCTTTGTCTGCTTCGGCCGCAGCTTTGGAGTCCTTGTGGATGAGGAAGTCCGCTTCCAGCGCGTCCCGCTCCGCGTAGAACTCCGGCGGGAGTTCGTGGCAGAGGAGCGTGCGGCGGAAGAGTTCGGCATTGCGCCAGTACGCCTCCGCGGTCGGGTCGTTTTCTTCGTAGATGGGGGTGGTAGGTACATCGCCAAAACGGTACGGCTTGAAAAGGGACACGCAGGGTGTGGACGTGCCGGTGACCCAAACTTCGATGTCGTCTTTCAGCTCGACGATCATGCTCGAGGTCGAGTGGTCACCCACGACGCCGCCGAAGTGCATGCAGACGCCGTCCTCGTTCACGCCCTTCTCCGCGCCCCAGAGCCACACGGGCCGGGAGATGAGGATGGCCTTCGTGTGCGGCACCTGCGGGATGGTCGTGTAGGTCACTTTCATTTCTGTTTATTCATGGTCTTTTGCGGGGATGTACTCGAGGACCTGCGGCTCGTTCGGGCTGCGGTCACTGTTCTTTGCGAAAATGGCGCTTCATTCGTGGAAGAACCCCATGGTGTCACACATTGTATAACCTCCCTGACACATGTCTTGTTCTGACTTTACTGTACCACAGGAGAGGCGGGGCGTAAATCGCCCAAAAGAAAACAGATTAAGGCGATGGAGACATAGAGCTGCATGCCCAGCGCCACTGCTATTATGTTCAATGTGGAGATGGGTGGTTTGGCGACAGTTTCCTGACCGTCTCACCTTCCTGGTAAACGGTTTCTGTCTCGAGGTCCAATTCGTCTGTCCAGCGGATGCCATAATAGCCATCCAGCTTGCCCGAAAGGAAAAGCGTGCGGTCTTCCAGCGCTTCCAGCTGAGGATATTTCTCGAACAGTTGGGCTATGTCATACCGTTTGACATAGCCGTCCTGGAAGGTCACCTCAAAAGCGGTTCCTTCCAGGAATTGAATTTCTAGTGCAGGAGTTTCAACTCTGTAAAGCTTGGCATCGCCTTCCCCGCGCTCGTAAGCGATTGCTTCGTTCAAGCCCTCCATCAAGTCTTCAAACAGAGTGGTTTCTTCGTCAGTATCACCATCTTCTGGTTGCATATAATCCTCGGTAAACATAGATAAGCTCGCTTCGCGTAGAGTCGCACAGAAGTCAATGTAATCATCTACTGCTTCTTGGAACTGTGTAAACAATTCACTTTCAGATTCCGCTTCAAAAGTGACAAGGTCACGAATGCCATCGATTGTTCCAACATACACTTTGTTTTCAGCGTCGTATTCGATTACAGCATGATAGCCACGGTACTCTTCCGGGAAAAAGCACTTCTGTCTTTCTTTCTCAGGCACTCTCTTTGATTGCCTATTCGAATCCGGCTTGCTGTTTTTATAAAGGGTTTCGGGATCGATTACTAACGTTTTATCCCAAACAACTGCCCCGTGTTCCTGATGAGCCTTTTTGAAAAAGTCTGGGTCTTTAAGCTCTTGAAATTCGTCTCTCTCCAAATATGGGGAAACATTGAAGTATCCAGTCTCTCCCGTGTTAAACGATATTTCTAACATATAGTCCTCTAAAGGCCGAACATGAAGCACACGAGGACAAAGAGAAAACGGTCTATTTATTCCTTTAGTTCGACTGTTATAATTGCCATATTAAAAACCTCCTTTGAGTCATTCTTCTCCGTTCAGAGAAGTGATGGTCAAAGGAGGTTGCTCTATTTGTGGTCTCTTAATGTTTATCCTTTTCCTAAGGTATTGTCAAGGGAATTCGGACGAACGGTCGTTATGTTTTTTTGACGACGCCCCAAATGTACGATAATGTACACGATTCTGCCGTTTTCATGGGAACAAGTGTTCCACACATGGATCAAAAGGCCGAAAAACCCCTCTGATTTTTGTCAAGCCAGACCGAGCCAGCCGACGATGTCTTGGAACGACCAGCCGGCGAGGTGGCTGAAGAAGGCGAGCATGGCAACCATGAGTGCAAGAAAGACAAGCGTCCACAGTGTTGTTCCAAGGCAGCCCATGCGGCGGCCTCCGCCCCCGGCATAATAACCCTGGAAGGGCTCGATGTGCGAGCCGCCGGTCAGTTTTTCAGGCCGGGTTCGGATGTACTGGCGCTTGCCGCAGTACGGGCAGTATTCCACATTGTCCGGGATGCTTGCTCCACATTGGCACCTCATAGGTCTCGCTCCTTTGCTGTGTTGTTCTACGCTTATCATCGCCGAAGAGTATACGCCTGTCAAGGCGTTGAATGGGACAGTACATCGCCACAAAGGAAAAGGACGACCTCGCGGTCATCCTTTTTAGTTATTGGTCAAACTGCTTGCTTGCCTTTCAGTTGCTCTTCTACGCTTTTCTGGATAAAGGCCCGTTCGTGTTCAGTGGCAGTCTGATAGTTAATGTTGTTATCCTTACAGGTCTGTAAAAGGCAGGCTACGTACTGATTCGTTTCTTCGGTGCAAGGTGTAATCAGCACACCCTGTTCATAGAACTGTTTCTTCATATGGCATCCTCCTTGAAATCTTCTAACAGACGGATTCCTTGTTCACCGAAAATGATAAGCGCATATGGTTCGCTTGGCAAGTCCAATGCACCAAAATCTTTTTTGTAGTGCTGATATAGCTCTGTCGTTTTCGCCTTGAAATGAACAGTACCATCAAAACCTTTTTGTAGCGACAGAAACACCCCATAAGCAATCACTACTTTGCCGATTTCAGTATACCGCCGATGAGTTCTTTTGGCAACCAAACGGGGATGGCTATCGGGCTCAGATTCCGCATACGAGATCAGTACGCTCAGCCATTGCTCTTTTGCTTCATATGCGCAAAAAGCAATGGCTTTACCGCCTTGCTTCTCTTCCACCACATATTTCTCCAATGATGGTTTTTGCATCTCTTTTGCAGTCCAGTCAGATGCCCATCTTTCTGAAACCGTTAACTGGAAATCCGCTTCCGTAGCAGGTCGTATTCGAACCAGCACTCTAGCACCACTGCTGTTCCTTACATAAAAAGAATAATTCAAATATATGCCTCCTTTGGTTATCTTCTTTCCCATTCAGGAAAGAGATGTTCAAAGGAGGTTTGAAGTTGGGGTCTCTTAACGTTTAGCCTATTTTGAGAGGCGTGTCAAGCGGTTTTCGACGAACGGTTCGAAATTCGCTACGAACGGTCGTTATGGTGGCGGATTTTGGGCTTGAGCGGTGCATCGCCAAATGCTATATTGAAGGTGTCAGGTAAACACCTTTTTATTATGTGTAAGGGAGAGAAAACTATGGGACTTCAGTATGAGAAGAACGCGGTAGTCATCACCGAGGCGCCGGCGATGAACTACTTTGGGAACCATGTGCGCCTGCCGAAGGACTACGGCACGCCCGCGTACGACGCGCGGCCGGATGTCAAGGCGATCAAGCAGACCGTCCGTAAGAGTCTCGACGACCTGGACGAGGCGACCGGTTGGAAGGACAAGTTCCGGGGGCGCAAGGTGCTCATCAAGCCGAACCTGGTCTTCGTGTACCTGAAGGAAGCCGGGCGGTTCAAGGAGGACAACCCCCAGACCACCGACCCCCGTGTCTTCGACGCGGTCGTCGAGAACCTGGTCGAGCTCGGGTGCGATGTGCTCATCGGCGAAGGCTCCGGCCTGGTCACCTGGCTGTACGCGCGTATGACCGGGTATGACCGGATCGCCAAACACTACGGCATTCAGATGACCTTCTTCGAGGAAGAACCGATGGTGCACTACTTCGTCCCCCACGCGGAAGTCGGGCAGGACGTGTATGTGCCGCAGAGTTTTAAGGAAGTCATTGAGGGCGAGCGGCTGTACGTCTCCGTCCCGAAGACCAAGACCAACGTCTACACCGGTGTCACGCTCGGCTTCAAGAACGGCATGGGCACGTTCTCGCCGAACATGCGGTATCGGAACCATAACTGGAAGATCAACAAGAAACTGGCCGACCTTCTGTACCTGTTCAAGCCGGACCTGACCGTCGTCGATGCCATCATCGGCGGTGGCGGGAATACGCCCGGTCCGAACATCCCAGTCGAGATGAACCGGATCGTCTGCGGTTCCAACTCGGTCGAGGTCGACCGCGTCGTCACGGAGCTCATGGGCTTCGACCCGAGCAAGAACAAGCTGCTCATCGAGGCCAGCGCGCGGAACTTCGGGGACCCGAACGTGGAGATCATCGGCGAGAAGCGGATCACGCCCTTCGAGCCCGCCGAGCCCAGTGTCATGACGGACAAGTTCCACAAGAACTGGCCCCGCGTCCATGGCTATGCCGGCTGGACGAACGACCGCGCTCCGAAGCTCGAGAAGATCGACGGCAACCCCCGGTCCCTCGCACAGGAGATGGAAGCGGTCAACGCCGGTTTCGACGGCGCCTCCATGGCCACAACCTTCGAGTGCATGCTGCGCGGCTACACCTACCCGCTGAATAAATACCGCCGGGTGAACATCATCTACGGTGACGGCGCCGAGCTGAACGGCGTCCGGTACTGGCTCGGCGAGGACGGCCACGCGTACACCGTCGAAGAGCTGAAGAAGCTGCCGGGCATCAAGATCGGCTGCGGCGAAGTGACCAAAGCGGCCGCCGATGCCATCACACCGTTCTTCTGGCTCCGCGGCGAAGGTGAGGTCTTCAACGTGGCGCTGCGCACGGTCATCGCGATGCAGCCTGCGCTGCCCGCCAACATGGACATCACACGGCTCCCGCTGTACCTCGCCGGCTTCTTCCGCCGCTACTTCATCAAGAAATACCGCGCCGCGACCGGCCACCCGACCGAGCCGCACTTCGACGCGTATGAGGACAAGCTCTTTACCATTCCGGAACTCGCCGCCAAGAACCTCGACGTCCCCTTCGTGGAGATCCCCATGCCGAAGCTGAGCTTCAAGGAGCGACGCGCGGCGATGAAAGATGTCAACTTCCTGGCACAGTTCCTGTTCTAGCATACGTAAATCGCCACAAAGAGAAAGGACGACCTCGCGTCGTCCTTTTTGTGGTATAATTGGGAAAGTTTTTTGAGAGGAGGGGTGCCCTGTGCAGACGCTGGTCCAGTTCCTGCGGTCGCAAACCGTGCTCGTGGTGTCGGCCGTGCTGGCTTTGGTGTCGTGCTTTTTCGTGCCACCTTCTCTGTCGTACGTCTCATATGTGGACTGGCGGGTGCTGGGGCTTTTGTTTTCCCTGATGGCCGTCGTGGCGGGGCTTCGGACCGCGGGCACGTTCCGTGTGCTGACCGAGTTCCTTCTGCGGAAGGTGACATCCATGCGGGTCATCGCGCTGCTGCTCGTGCTGCTCTGCTTCGGGTTCAGTATGTTTTTGACAAATGACGTGACGCTGATCAC
>JAFTZU010000082.1 GCA_017461005.1 Clostridia bacterium | reverse complement strand
CTCTGCTCTACCAACTGAGCTACAAAGGCACAATAATGGCGACCCGGAACGGACTCGAACCGTCGACCTCTAGCGTGACAGGCTAGCGTTCTAACCAGCTGAACTACCGGGCCATATTGTTGATGGTGGGAGTAACAGGGCTCGAACCTGTGACCCCTTGCTTGTAAGGCAAGTGCTCTCCCAGCTGAGCTATACTCCCAAAAAATTGGGCCTTCGAAACTCCGCTGTGGTGCGTTCCCTGTTCCGACGACGCTTTATACTATAAAGCATTTGACCCCCAATGTCAACCACTTTTTTTGGAAAGTTTCCGCAGCTCCGCCGAAGTGAAAATGTACTTTTTATCGCAGAACTGACAGCCCACTTCCGTGGTCTCGTCCTTCGCCATATCCTCGAGTTCTTCGGTCCCGAGAGAGATGAGAGCTTTCTCCACACGGGCTCTCGAACAGTTGCATTCGTACCCGGTGTCGGCTTCCTCGAGGACCTCGAGTTCGAAGTTCGGGAGGGCTCTCTGCAGGATCTCGAGCGGGGTCAGTCCGTCGGTCAGCATGGTGGTGACGGCGGGCAGTCCTTTGAGGCCCTCTTCCACCTTCGTGATGGTCTCTTCCGTTGCGGTCGGCAGCAGCTGTATGATGAATCCGCCGGCGACGATGACCTCCTCCGTGTCCGGGGTGCAGAGCACGCCGAGGGACAGGACCGTCGGGGTCTGTTCGCTGATCGCGTAATAGCCCGTGACATCTTCCGCCACTTCTCCGGAGACCAGCGGGACCTGGCCCACATAGGGGTCCTTGAGTCCGAGGTCCTTGATGACGGACAAGGTGCCGTTGTGGCCGACCGCGCCGCCCACGTCCAGCTTGCGCTCCGACTTGTTCGGGACACGGACGTCGGGGTTCATGACATAGCCGCGGGTGTTCCCCTTCGCGTCAGAGACCGCGATGACGGAACCGGCAGGGCCGTCCCCCGCCATGCGCAGCGTGACAGAATGATCGGCCCCCTTCAGGGTGATACCCATGAAAGAGGCTGCGGTCAGAAGACGGCCGAGGGCCGCCGTACATACATTGGATGTCTGATGGATCCTGCGGGCTTCCCGTACCATGGCGGTCGTGTCGGCCGCCATGCAGGTCAGCTGTCCGGAAGGGTCGATGCAACGGACAAGATTACTCATACGATGAACTGTCATTCACCTTTCTGCAAGCGTTCGAATACGATGTCATAGCCGCCTTCCCCGTAGCTGAGGGAGCGGTTGACGCGGGAAATGGTTGCCGTCGAGGCGCCGGTGGCGGCGACGATGTCACTGTAAACTCTCTTTTCGGTCAGCATTTTCGCGACGACGACCCGCTGGGAGATGGACTTGAGTTCGTTGACGGTACAGAGGTCCTCAAAGAACTTGTAGCACTCTTCCCGGGTCTCCAGTTTCAGGATCGAATCGAATAAAAAATCCATGTTGGCGTCTTTTAATTTTTCCGTCATGGGTCCCGTCCTCCTGTGAACCTTTTAGTAAATGTCATTCTAACATTTATTTATCACGTTGTAAAGCGTTAAATCACGAAACATACTTGACCGAGTCGGCGATGAACTGGCGGATGGTCTCCGCCCCTTCCCCGGTCTTGGCGGAAAACGGGATGATCGCAATGGCGCCGTACTGCGCGATCTCCGAGGAGCGCTCGGCGAGCGCTTCCCGGTACTGCGTCTTGTTCAACTTGTCGCTCTTCGTCAGGGCGACGATGAACGTGGTGTTCGTCTCCATCAGGAACTGCAGCATCTGCAGGTCGTCTTTGGAGGGTTTGTGCCGCATGTCGATGAGCTGGACGACCAGGGGGATGTTCCGGTCAGACGTGAAGTAGCCGTTGATCATCTTTCCCCAGCGGTCTTTCTCGGCGTTGGACGCCTTGGCGTAGCCGTAGCCCGGGAGGTCGACCAGTTTGATGCCGTCCCCTTTGTAAAAGTTGATGGTGATGGTCTTCCCCGGCTGCGAGCTGACGCGGGCCAGCTGTTTGCGGTTCAGTATTTTGTTGATCAGCGAGGACTTCCCGACATTGGAGCGGCCCGAGAAGCAGACTTCCGGGAGCGTGCTCTTCGGAAGCTGCTGGAAGGTGCCGTAGGAGGCCTCGTAGGTCACCTGGTCAAATCTCATAACACGTTGCCGTCTTTCATGATCGCGCGGTTCCAGACCTGTCCGAGGCTGGAGACCGGGATGAATTCGATGTTCTTCTTCACGACGTCGTCGACGTCCTGGAGGTCCGGGACATTGTCCTTCGGGATGATGACCGTCTTGATGCCGGCTTTATAGGCCGCCATGGTCTTCTCCTTGAGGCCGCCGATGGGCATGACCCGTCCGGTCAGGGAGATCTCGCCGGTCATGGCCACATGGCCGTCGACCTTGGCGTCCGTGAGCGCGGACAGGAGGCTCGTCGCGATGGTGACACCGGCCGAGGGGCCGTCCTTCGGGACCGCGCCTTCCGGCACGTGGATGTGGATGTCCTTGCTCTCATAGAACTCGGGGTCGATCTTCAGCTTGTCCGCGTTGGTGCGGATGTAGCTGACGGCCGCCCGTGCGGACTCCTTCATGACGTCGCCGAGGGAACCGGTCAGTTCGAGACGGCCCTTGCCGTCCATGACCGCCGCTTCCACCTTCAGCATCTCGCCGCCGACGGAGGTCCAGGCAAGGCCGTTGGTGACACCGACCTCGTCTGCGAGTTCGGTGGAGTCTTTGAAGTGCGGGACGCCCAGCAGGTCGGTGAGGTCGCCCACCTTGACCGAGATCTTGTAATCGGGGTCGATGACGATCTTCAGCGCGGTCTTGCGGCAGATCTCATGGATCTTCCGCTCGAGGATACGGACGCCGGCCTCTCTCGTGTAGTCCGAGATGATGTGGCGCAGTGCCGCGTCGGTGATCTTGAGCTGGGACTTCTCGATCCCGTGGCGCTTCAGAGCCTTCGGGATGAGGTGTTTTTTCGCGATGTGGAACTTCTCCTCCGCCGTGTAGCTGTAGAGGTCGATGACCTCCATACGGTCGAGGAGCGGTGCCGGGATGTTCGCCTTGTTGTTGGCGGTCGTCAGGAACAGGACCTTGGAGAGGTCGAAGGGCACTTCGACGAAGTGGTCGACGAAGGCCTTGTTCTGTTCGGCGTCGAGGACTTCCAGCATGGCGGACGCGGGGTCGCCGCGGACATCGGCACCCATCTTGTCGATCTCATCGAAGAGGATGAGCGGGTTGTTGGTGCCGGCATCGGTCATGGCGGCCATCACGCGGCCGGGCATGGCGCCGATGTAGGTCTTCCGGTGGCCGCGGATCTCGGCCTCGTCACGGACGCCGCCGAGGGAGATGCGTTCATACTTCCGTCCGAGGGCTTTCGCGAGGGACTGGGCGATGGACGTCTTGCCGACTCCGGGAGGGCCGGCCAGGCAGATGATCTGACCCGTGATGTCCGGGGCCAGTTTGCGCACGGCCAGTAGTTCGATGACTCTGTCCTTGACGTCGTCGAGGCCGTAGTGGTCCTTATCGAGGACTTTGCGGGCCTTCTCGATGTCGAGGTTGTCTTTGGAAGACTCGTCCCAGGGAAGGTCGAGGACCACGTCGAGGTAGTTGCGCACGACGGTGGCTTCGGAGCTCGGGTTCCCGCCCATCTTCTGCAGGCGGCTCAGCTCCTTGAGGAGCTTCTCCCGGTACTTGTCTTCGATGTTTTTGATGCCGTTGATCTTCTTGCGGTACTCCTCGATCTCGTCGACGCTGTCGGCGCCGTCGAGCTCCTCGGAGAGGACGCGCATCTGCTCGCGCAGGTAGTACTCGCGCTGGTTGTCGTCGACGTTCTGCTCGACCTTCCGGGAGATCTCGGACTCGAGTTTCAGCATGTCGATCTCACGGGCAAGGATCTCGCAGACCAGTTCGAGACGGCGCAGCGGGTGCAGGGTCTCGAGGATCTTCTGCTTCTCGACATAGTCGAGTTTCACCACGGAGGCGATGTAGTCGGCGATGCCTCCGGGGGAGTCGTCATCGACGACCCGGAGCATGACGTCCGGCGCGACCTTCGGGGAGTAGTCGGCATATTCGTTGAAATAATCGCGGACCTTGCGCATGAGGGCGAGGGCATATTCCTCATCCTTCTTCGCATAGCCCTTCTGGGGGATCTTCTGGACGTCGGCATAGAGGAACGAGCCGTCATAGCCGTTCTCCAGTTTCGCCCGGGAACCGCCTTCCACGATGACGCGGAGGTTGTCGGAATCCGGCACCGCTATGACCTGGCGGATGTGGGCGATGACGCCGGTCTTATAGAGCTGTCCGAAGGACGGGTTCTCCGTCTCGGGGGATTTCTGAGTCAGCAGGAAGATCTCCTGACCATACTCCATCGCCGCATGGATGGCATTGATGGACTTCTGCCGTGCGATGTCGAAATGGAGGACCATTTCCGGGAACACGACGAGTCCGCGCAGAGCGACGACCGGGATGGCGTAGACGTTGCGATCGGTATTATCCATTCAGGGGTTCACCACCTGTTCGTATATTCTGGTCAAAAAAAGCGGAACTGTTCCAGGGAAGGAGCAGTCCCGCGTGCAGTCTTAACTGACGTTCCCACGTCGGTTGCGTCTCTGCGGCGCAGAGGCCGGAGCCACGAGGAGCGGTGCCGGCTGTTCTCTGGTCTCATTGCGGACGAGGACCGGCTCCGAGTTCCCGAGGACGTAGTCTTCGGTGATCGAGATCTTTTCGATCTGATAGTCGGAGGGGCTCTCATACATGAGAGGCTGCAGGACACGTTCCATGACGCCGCGCAGGCCGCGGGCGCCGGTCTTCTTCTCGAGGGTCTCCTTGGCGATGGCGCGCAGGGCGGCATCGTCCAGTTCGAGTTCCACATTGTCCATGCGGAACAGTTCCTGGTACTGCTTGACGAGGGAGTTTTTCGGCTCCTTCAGGATGCGGACGAGAGCATCTTCGTCGAGGTCATCGAGGGTCGTGAGGACCGGGATACGGCCGACCAGCTCGGGGATGAGACCATACTTGACGAGGTCCTGGGGAATGACGTTCTGCATGGCTTCGGTCAGTTCCAGTTCCTTCGTCGCTTTGATCTCGGCACCGAAGCCGAGGCCGCCGTTGCCGGAGCGTTTCTCCACGATCTTCTCGATGCCGTCGAAGGCACCGCCGCAGATGA
This sequence comes from Clostridia bacterium, assembly GCA_017461005.1. GTDB lineage: Bacteria > Bacillota > Clostridia > Oscillospirales > Acutalibacteraceae > RUG420. The sequence continues at coordinate 44,327 of JAFTZU010000082.1, read as the reverse complement.
AGAGGATGTTCGATGTATCGACCTGGATGAACTCCTGCTGGGGGTGTTTCCGGCCGCCCTGGGGCGGTACGTTGGAAACGGTCCCTTCGAGGATCTTCAGCAGTGCCTGCTGGACACCTTCGCCGGAGACATCGCGGGTGATGGACGGGTTTTCGGACTTCCGGGCGATCTTGTCGATCTCATCGATGTAGATGATGCCGGTCTCGGCGCGTTCGACGTCGAAGTCGGCCGCCTGGATGAGCCGGAGGAGGATGTTCTCGACATCTTCACCGACATAGCCCGCTTCCGTCAGGGTCGTGGCGTCGGCCACTGCAAAGGGAACGTCCAGAGTACGGGCCAGGGTCTGGGCCAGCATCGTCTTACCGACACCGGTGGGACCGAGGAGCAGGACGTTGCTCTTCTGGAGTTCGACGTCCGTCTGGTCGCCGCAGAAGATGCGCTTGTAGTGGTTGTAGACCGCGACCGACAGGGTGATCTTCGCGCGGTCCTGGCCGATGACATATTCGTCCAGGGTCGCCTTGATCTCCTGCGGTTTCGGCAGGGGTTTGGCGTTTTTCTGGGCCCGCTGGCGCTTCTGGGCGGCCCGCAGTTCCAGATCATCGTTGACGAGTTCCATACAGAGCTCTACGCACTCGTCGCAGATAAACGTGTCATTCATACCGGAAATGAGCTTGTCGACCTGGTCCTGCGTTTTCCCGCAGAAGCTGCAGCGAAGTCTCATCTGGTCGTTTCTGGCCAATGTAGGTTCCCTCCGTGTTTAGTCTCTCTTGTCGAGGACTTTATCGATGAGGCCGTATTCGAGGGCCTCTTCCGCCGTCATGAAGTTGTCGCGCTCAGTGTCCTGGGCGATGACTTCGATCGGCTTGCCGGTGTTCTCGGCGAGGATGCGGTTGAGACGTTCTCTCGTGCGCAGGATGTTCTCCGCGACGATCTGGATCTCGGTCGCCTGTCCTCTGGCACCGCCGGAGGGCTGGTGGATCATGATCTCCGCGTTCGGGAGCGCATAGCGCTTGCCCTTGGCGCCGGCCGCGAGCAGGAACGCGCCCATGCTGGCACCGAGGCCCATGCAGATGGTCGAGACATCACATTTGATGTACTGCATGGTGTCGTAGATCGCCATACCGGCTGTGACGGAACCGCCGGGGCTGTTGATGTAAAGGTGGATGTCTTTTTCAGCGTCCTGACCTTCCAGGAACAGGAGCTGTGCGACGACCAGGCTGGCAGTCGCGTCGTTGACCTCATCGGAAAGGACGATGATACGGTCGTCGAGCAGTCTCGAGAAAATGTCGTACTGACGCTCTCCGCGGCTGGTCTGTTCAATGACATAAGGTACTAAAGGCATTTCAAAACCTCCCTGGTTGCGGAAAGCGACGAGGTCTCCCCCGCCGCCTGTCCAAGTCTTTCATTTTGTTTTATGAAAAGAGTACAGTCATCTGTTATGATGCGTTTTTATTCTGCCTTGTCGTCTGCTTTCTTGGTGGTCTTCTTCGCAGTCGTCTTCTTGGCAGTGGTCTTCTTGGCTGCCGGTTTCTTCTCACCGTCGTCGGCCTTCTTCGCGGTCGTCTTCTTGGCGGTGGTCTTCTTCGCAGCCGGTTTCTTCTCCGCGTCGTCGGCCTTCTTGGTGGTGGTCTTCTTCGCGGTCGTCTTCTTCGCGGTGGTGGTCTTCTTCGCAGTGGTCTTCTTGGCCGGCTTCTTCTCTTCGGCCTTCTCCGCTGCCTCTTCGACCTTCTCCGCTACGGACTCGGCGATGAGCTCGTTGGCGTCGACCTCGGTGATCTTGGCAGTGGCCTTGACCGCATCGAGGGCCTTCGTGGTGGAGACGTCTTTCTTGATATCCTCAGCCGGCAGGATGCTCTTGATGGTCTCAACGTCCATCTCATACTGCTCGGCAAGCTTGTTGTACTGTGCGTCGACATCTTCGTCGGTGACGTCGAAGTTCTCGAGCTCGGCGATCTTCTCGAGGGCAAGGCGGACCTTGACCTGGTTCTCGGCGCGCTCACGGAAGCTGTCGCGAAGGGCTTCTTCGGTCATGCCGGTGTAGGCAAGGTAGGTCTGAAGGTCGAGGCCCTGAGCCTGGATCTGATAACCGAAGTCCTGGACAGCGTTGTCGACTTCATGCTCGAACATGACTTCCGGGATCTCCGCTTTGATGAGACCGGCGAGTTTCTCGAAGATCTGAGAGTCGACTTCCGCGTCGGCGGCGTCGGCCTTGGTCTTGGCGAGGTCCTCTTTGATGTGCTCTTTGTACTCATCGAGGGTGTCATATTCGGAAACGTCCATGGCGAAGTCATCGTCCAGTTCCGGAAGCTGCTTCTCCTTGATGGCGTTCAGTTTGACTTTGAAGACAGCGTCCTTGGCTGCCAGTTCTTCGACATAGTCCTCCGGGAACTTGACGTTGACGTCGAATTCCTCGCCGACTTTGTGGCCGACGATCTGGTCTTCGAAGCCCGGGATGAACTGGCCGGAGCCGAGGGTCAGCTCGTAGCCTTCGCCCTTGCCGCCTTCGAATGCGACGTCGTCGACGAAGCCTTCGAAGTCGATGACAGTGAGGTCGTCGAGCTTGGCTTCACGGTCGACCTCGACGAAACGGGCACCGCGCTCCTGCTGGGTAGCGAGTTCGGCAGCGACGTCTTCATCGGTGACTTCGGCGATGGGCTTCTTCAGCTCAAGGGACTTGTAGTCGCCGATCTCGACTTCGGGCTTGACTGTGGCCTTCAGGGAGAAGGTCAGGCCGTCCTTGCCGACTTCTTTGAAGTCGACGTCGAAGGGGTTGTCGACGATCTCGATGCCGGCTTCATTGACAGCGGCTTCGACAGCGTCGGGGTAGATGATCTCGAACGCATCTTCGTAGAAGACGCCTTCGCCGTAATATCTTTCGACCATGCCGCGGGTGGCCTTACCTTTGCGGAAGCCCGGGATGGTGATGTTCTTTCTCTGCTTCTGGAACGCCTCGTTGATGGCTTTGTTCCAGGTCTCGCCGTCTACGTCGATGACGAGCTCATAGAGATTGGTATCGATTTTTTCGGAAGATTTCAGACTCATGTTGGAGTTCTCCTCTCACAGTACTATTAAAAACTAACGTATTATACCACATAGTATAAGGATTTTCCACAAGTTTTTTGGCCGTTTCAGCGGGAAATGAGCAACGGACAGAATTTCATGGAATCGGCCGAAATGAGATCGAACCGGATGCCGTCTTTTTCGCCCCGGAAGGCGCGGCTGATGGCGTTGCCGTGGAGGTGCGCGTAGTAGCAGGTGGAGATGCCGGACTCCCGCAGCACATCCATGATGGGAGTGCACTCCCGGTCGGTGGTCACCGGCGGGTAGTGCAGGAACACGAGGGGTTCTTTCCCGGTGGCCTTTGCGGCATCGATGCCCATGCGGAGGCGTCCGCATTCGCGGTTGATGACCTTCTCGCTGTGGGGCGTCTCGTCATCGAAGAACCAGCCCCGGGTGCCGCAGACGGCGTACTCCCCGACCACATATGTGTTGTTGTGGAGGAAGTGGAGAGTGTCGAAACCCTCGGCCTCCAGAAACGCGTTCATCTTGTTCATCGTGGACCACCAGTAGTCGTGGTTGCCCTTGCCGATGAGCTTCGTTCCGGGCAGGTCGTTCAGGAACGCGAAGTCCGGTCTCACCTCGTCGAGGGTCATGCCCCAGGAGATGTCTCCGGGGATGACGACCGTGTCGTCCGGACCGACGAGTTTCCGCCAGTTCTCCTCCATGCGGGAGACGTAGTTCTCCCAGCCGGGGAACTTGTCCATGGGCTTGTCGGTGCCCAGGGAGAGATGGGTGTCGCCCATCGCGAACAGTGCCATGTCACACCTCTCAGATGCCGAGCATATCGTAGACCTGCTGCTCCATGTCGTCGGCCGCGCAGGTCGTCGTGAAGCGGACGGTCTTGTCCTTCAGGTTGCTGAGGGGAGCCGGGATCTTCACACCGGTCTTCTCCTGCAGGGCGCCGGCCATGTCGAACTCGTCGAGGTCCGGGGTCTCGCCGAGGACGGCGGTGAGGACGCTCTTCGAGAACTTGTACGGGCTCGCCGTGGCGGCGATGACCGTCGGGGTCTCTCCCCCGTTCGCGGCGCAATAGTCACGGTAGACGGTGATGGCGACGCCGGTGTGGGTGTCGGACAGGTAGCCGTCTTCCTCATAGGTCTTCCGGATGACACCGGAGACGGTCTCGTCGTCGGCGCAGCCGGCGGCGAAGTGTTCTTTGATCTGGGCGAAGACCTCGTCGGACACGGTGTAGACACCGGTCTCGGAAAGCTTGCCCATCCAGTCGCGGACCGCGGCATCGTCTTCTCCGGACAGGTGGAACAGGAGACGTTCCAGGTTGCTGGAGATGAGGATGTCCATGGACGGGGACATGGTGGTGTAGAACGTCCGGTTCCGGTCATAGGTCCCGGTCGTCAGGAAGTCCGTGAGGACGTTGTTGGCGTTGGACGCGCAGATGAGTTTGCCGACGGGCACGCCCATGAGTTTCGCGTAGTAAGCGGCGAGGATGTTGCCGAAGTTGCCGGTGGGCACGACGACGTCCATCGCCTCACCCGGTGCCACGTTGCCCTTTTCGAGCATGTCGGCATAGGCGCTGCAGTAGTAGACGATCTGCGGCACGAGACGGCCCCAGTTGATGGAGTTCGCGGAGGAGAACATGAGTCCGTTCTCGGCGAGCTTCGCGCCGACGGCCTTGTCGGTGAAGATCTTCTTGACCCCGCTCTGGGCGTCGTCGAAGTTGCCCTCGATGGCGCAGACGCCCACGTTGGCACCTTCCTGGGTGACCATCTGGAGTTTCTGCATCGGGCTGACGCCGTCCCGCGGATAGAAGACGAGGATGCGGGTGCCGGGCACGTCTTTGAAGCCTTCCAGGGCCGCTTTACCGGTGTCCCCGGAGGTGGCGACCAGGATGACGATCTGTTTGTCGGGAGCCGCCTTCTTCGACGCGGTGGTCAGAAGGTAGGGCAGCAGCTGGAGCGCCATGTCCTTGAAGGCGCAGGTGGGACCGCGGAACAGTTCGAGGACTTCGGCTTTGTCGTCCAGCGTGACGAGAGGAGCCACCTTGTCGGAGTCGAATTTGCCCTCGGCATAGGCGCCGCTGACGCAGTAGTCGATCTCCTCCGGCGTGAAGTCCGTGAGGTACAGAGAGAGGACTTTCTTCGCCCGCTCGATGTAGGACATCGGGATCATGTCCTGAAGGTCCTGCAGGGAGAGCTTCGGGATCTCGACGGGGACGAACAGGCCGCCGTCTTCGGAGATGCCCCGGGTGATGGCCTCGCTGGCCTCGACGCGTAACGTTTTGTTTCGGGTGCTGGTGTAAAGCATGGGTGCGCTCCTAACGTTGTTAATTTGCTGTAAAAGCGTTCTTGATATATTCATAGGCCACCGGACTGCCCTCGCTGTTCGCGAACACTTCGATGCAGTCGAAGCGGGGCTGGAGCCCCTCCCGTTCCACGAGGGCCGGGTGACAGACGATGTAGTATTCGGTGGTCTTGATGATCTTCTGCTGTTTCGAGCGGGTGACGCTCTCGACCGGACGGCCCATGGAGCCCTCCGAGCGGGTCTTCACTTCGACGAAGCACAGGAAACCGTCCTTGCGGGCGATGATGTCGATCTCGCCGAACCGGCTGCGGAAGTTGCGGTCGAGGACTTCGTACCCGAGCCCTTCGAGGACTTCGCAGGCGTAGTCTTCGCCGAGGTTGCCAAGGCCGTTCTTGTTCAATGTGACGTTCCCCTCTCGTCTTCAGTGAAAGTGTTCTTCGAGGTTTTTGAGGAAACTCAGGCGATGTACCTCGGAAACGCCGTACTGCTGCAGCATCTCATAGTGCAGCTTCGTGCCGTACCCCTTGTGTTTCTCGAACTGGTACTGCGGGAAGAGCTTTGCGATCTCCAGCATGTACCGGTCCCTTGAGACCTTCGCGAGGATGGACGCGGCGGCGATGGACATGGACCGGGAATCGCCCTTGACGACGGTCTCGACCACGGCGTCCACGCCGGGGTTCCGGTTCCCGTCCACGAGGGCGAGGTCCGGTTTTTCCCGAAGCCCGTCGAACGCCCGGTTCATGGCGAGGAACGTGGCCTGCAGGATATTGAGTTCGTCGATCTCCTTCTCGGTCGCCGAGGCCACACAGTAGTCGTCGGCTACCTCGAGGATGACGTCGAACAGTTCCTCCCGCTTTTTCGCGGTGAGTTTCTTGGAGTCGTTGAGGCCGGGGATGTCGGTGCCGGGCTTCAGGACGACCGCCGCCGCGAAGACGGGACCCGCCAGGGGGCCTCTGCCCGCTTCGTCGATGCCGCAGACGCGGGCCAGCCCTTCGGCTCTCCCCTTGTCTTCGAGCTCGTAAGTCGGAGTCGTTTTTTCCTTTGCCATCGGTGTTATCCTTTCGGCCGCTCGAGGGTGATCTTCCCGAGCTTCCCGCTGCGGTACTCCGTCAGCAGGGTGTTGGCGGCCCGCTCCGTGTCGACCTCGTTGCCCCGGAGCAGCATGCCCCGTTTGCGGCCGATGGCTTCGAGGACCTCATAGGGTTCCATGTCCGCCACCGACGGGTCGACCTTATAGCGCTCACAGAGCCGGTCGGTGTAGTCGGTCTTCAATATGGCAAGGAGCCGGACCGCGATGGTCTCGACATCCATGACGTCGCTTTTGATGGACCCGATGAAGGCCAGTTTATCGCCCACCGACGGGTCATCGAATTTCGGCCAGAGCACGCCGGGCGTGTCGAGGAGTTCGATGCCGTCCCCGCAGACGACCCACTGGTTCTGGCGGGTGACGCCGGGGCGGTTCGCGACCTGCAGCTTCGATTTCGAGCTCATGCGGTTGATGAACGAGGACTTGCCCGTGTTCGGGATGCCCACGACCATGAGCCGCAGCGGACGGCCGCTCATGCCTTTGGCGTTGTTCTGTTCGATGCGCTCGGCCAGAGCCTTGCGGACCAGCGGCACGAAGCCGTTCAGACCTTTGCCGGTCTTGCAGTCCACAGACAGGACGAAAGCACCCCTGCTCTGGAAGTGGTCCATCCAGGCACGGGTGGCATTCTGGTCGGCGACATCCGACTTATTGAGAAGGATGATCCTCGGTTTTCCGGACGTGATGTCGTCCAGTTCCGGGTTGCGGCTGCTCTCCGGGATGCGGGCGTCGACGATCTCGACGACGGCGTCGACCAGAGGCAGGCTCTCTTTGATCTTCCGGCGGGTCTTGGCCATGTGGCCCGGGAACCACTGGACGGTCTGTTTCTGAAAGTCAGGCATTTAACCCTCCGGGAGTTCCAGGTCGACGATGCCGTTCGGGGTGGAGGCCCGTTTGGCGATGCCAAGGATGTAGTCGTTATCGATGAGTCCGATGGCCGTCGAACGGGAGTCGATCGAGTTCTGACGGTTGTCGCCCATGACGAAGCAGTGTCCTTCCGGCACCATCAGGGGCAGGGACATATCGTAGGAGTTGATGGTCTCGTTGTTGATGTAGGGCTCATCGAGGATCTGACCGTTGACGATGACGTCGCCCGTGTCATAGTTGATGTCGATGATCTGCCCTTCGGTCGCGATGACGCGCTTGATGATGTTCTCGTGGTACGCGTTCTCCTGGGAGATGACGACGACGTCGCCGTAGCGCGGGTCGGTGTCCTCCATCTGGGACAGGAAGACCCAGTCACCGGAGTGGAGCGTCGGCTCCATGGACTCGCCCACGACCCCGGAGAACCGGTAGAGGAACGTGAACAGGATAGCAGTCATGACGGCGGCCACCATGAGGACGCTGACGAACTCATAGGTGAACTCGAGGGCCTTGCGTCGGCCCGATTTCTCGACGAGGGCTTCCGTATCGGCGGCGACTTCTGTATCGGACTCCGCTTCGATCTTTTCGAGTTCCGTGTCGAGGGACAGTTCCTCCTCGACCGCGGCTTCCTCCACCGCTTCGATGGCTTCGGTGGCCTCGTTATATTTTTCTTCCGCCGTGGCAAGTTCTTCTGCCAGGCTCTTTTTCTTGAACAGACTCATATATCATTCCTCCGAATTCGAAAGATGCACCATTACTTTGCCAAGGATGCGGTGGGTATCCACAAGCCCCACTTCATAGGAGCGGGAGTCGAGCGAGTTGCCCCGGTTGTCTCCCATGACGAAAACATAGCCGCGGGGCACGGTCAGCGGGAAGTCCGGCGGGCCCGGGGAGACATCGTAGGTCTCCTGGTCGATGTAGGGCTCGTCGAGCAGCTCGCCGTTCAGGTAAACGCTGCCGTCCCGAAGATCGATGGTGTCGCCGGAGACGGCGATGACCCGCTTGACGAGGGGATCGTCATCGGCTCTGGAAATGACGACGATCTCGCCCCGGTCATAATGGGTGGTGACGTCGGTCAGGATGAGCCGGTCTCCGTGTTGCAGGTTCGGTACCATCGAGTGTCCGTCGACGGTGACGACCCGGAACAGGAACGTCAGGATGAGCATGACAGCGGCGATGGCGCCGGCCACGGTCGCGACGAAGTCGAACCATTTTTCCGCGGACTGCGGTTTTGCCTCTTCACCCGAGACGTCGACCGCCCGGTACTGGATCTTCATGCTCTTCCCTCCTTTTTCTGCAGCATTCTATTATCCGTGATATTCTACCAAAAAATCGCTATAATATCCACTATAAATAAAATAAAAAAGAAGGAGACCGCGAACGGTCTCCTTCTAATTTGTTCACCTGGATGGGGTCCTGATCAGACAGTACCCTTGACTTTGGCAGCCTTACCGACGCGGTCACGCAGGTAGTACAGCTTCGCTCTGCGGACTTTACCGGAGCGAATGACCGTGACTTTGGTGACGTTCGGGGAGTTGACCGGGAAGACTCTTTCGACGCCGACACCGTAGGAAACACGGCGAACGGTGAAGGTCTCGGAGACTCCGGAACCTCTCTTGGCGATGATGGTGCCTTCGAAAGCCTGGATACGCTCTCTGCTGCCTTCTTTGATGCGAACGTCGACTCTGACGGTATCACCGATGTTCAGAACCGGCTGTTCTTCCTTGACCATACCTTCGGTCATGATTTTCAGTGCGTCCATGTGAAATTCCTCCTTGAGAATCAGAACGTTCATACACGCTGAGCGTCAGAGGACCGTCCGCTTTTGGATTTAAATGCCCTAATATATTAGCAACAAAGTGTCCATAATGCAAGAGTTTTTTCGATGTTATTGGATTTCCATCCCGTTTATGCTAAAATACTTCTCACGAAACAGGGAAAGGACGGGGTCATGCCCATGCGTATGCGGAAAAAGAAGAATCTGGAGCCGAGGCTCGCGGCGGTGGCAGACTATCTGCTCGACACCGTCTCCGACGACCCCAATGCCCTGACGGCCATCCGGACGAAAGAGTACCTCGATTACGAAGCCCTCTTCGGGAACGACCACCCGGTCTGGCTCGAGATCGGCTGCGGCAAGGGTCAGTTCATCGCCGAACTGGCAGCGCGCCATCCGGAGCGCAATTACATCGCCGTAGAAAAGGTCTCGAACGTCATCGTCATGGCGGCGGAGCGGGCCAAAGCGGCCGGTCTCACGAACGTGAAGTTCGCCCCCATCGGCGCCGAGTACCTGCAGAAATTCCTGCCGCCCCACAGCATCGCCGGCATCTATCTCAACTTCTCCTGCCCCTACCCGAAGGGCAGTTACAAGAACCACCGCCTCACCAACCCGCGTTTTCTCGCGATCTACGAAGACCTGCTCGAAACGGGTGCCGAAGTCCATCAGAAGACCGACAACATGCACTTTTTCGAGTACTCCATCGAAGAGTTCTCGAAGGCGGGCTGGCAGTTCAAGAACATCTCTCTGGACCTGCACCACAGTGACTTTGAGGGGAACATCGTCACCGAGTACGAACAGCGGTTCGCAAGCCAGGGGCTCCCGATCTACCGGCTGGAGGCCTTCCTGCCGGACACGAACGACTAAGGAGGAACCGAAATGTCTATCGCCGTACCCATCATTCTGTTCATCCTCATGGCCGGTGTCTGCATCGCCATGGACATCCTCGGCTGGAAGAACTTCCGGCACCTCTACTGGCTCATCAGCGTCCTCACGGGCTTCGTCGGGAACATCACGTTTTTCCTGATGATGGGCTATTACAACTCCCTCGCCGTCGCGCAGCGGGAGTCCACGCAGATCGTCACGGACTTCGTGCCCTACGGGCGCTACTCCATCGTCTGCGCCATGTTCGCGTTCTTCCTGCTCGGCCTCATGATCTTCGCGATCGTCTTCTGGGTCGGCCGCTACCTCATCAACAAAGAGGAGAACCCCTACTTTCGGGGTTGAGTCGTAAAACCGGCCGAGCCGGGGATCGGGTTCCGTCGCGAGAGGCCGCCGAGCCACTTGCCATCCCGAACCACGCGGCGAAACGTGCGTTCCGCAGGCTTCGCCTTTCCCCCAAGCGTCTCTGCGGCGCTCTCGCTCCTCCCCTGTTTGTTTCGGTTGCCGGCTCGTCCGGCTGCAACTATTCAAAACAATAACCCGGAGCATACGCTCCGGGTCTTTTTATTACTTTTTCTTCTTTGCTTTTTTCGCTGCCCTGGCGTTTGCTTTGGCGGCTTTTTTGTTGCTCTTTTTGTAGGCTTTGCGGGCCTTTTTCTCGGTCTTCTTCTCCTGTTTCGCCTCGGCTTTGCGGGACTGGTTCAGGAAATACATGCCGACGCCGGCGGCGGACATCGTCACCTGGACGAGTTCGCGCCAGTGGTTCTTCGTGATGTCCTGGAAGACCCGGTCATAATCCATGCCGGCGATCTTCGAATAGAGTTCATCGCCGATGCCGGTGTTCGACATGTCGGCCACCATCTGGGTGCCGAGGTACTTCTCGTAGGTGTCGGAGAGGAACTTCTCGAAGGCCGGGCGGGGCAGGTCGAAATAGCGCTCGAGGAAGCCCGCGAGGGTCAGCGTCTCGAACTGTTCGACCGCGTCGAGGACCCGGCTGACGACCGTGCCGCCGAGTTCCGTGTCGAGCCCTTTGTCGATGTAGTCGGCGACCGTCGCCTTCACGTTGTCGCCGAGACCGCCGTTCAGGAAGGCGGAGACCGAAGTGCCGGCGAAGACGGTATTGGCCGTATTGATGAGGAAGTCGGACAGTCCGGCGATGAGCTTCTCCCGGTCGTCCTTGCTGTCGATGACGGCCTGGAGACGGTCGCGGAACAGCCCTTCGAGTTTGATGGTGTCGGACAGGCCGGCACGCTCAAGGACCGTCGTCACGAGGGAGTTCAGGGTCACGTCAGACATGAAGTCATAGACGAACCAGAGGGTCTTTTCGATGACGACATCCTTGATGGGCGTCTGACGGAACGCGTTCTCGACGGTGACCGCCGCCTTCGGCAGGACCGTGTTCACGCCGTTGCGGACGGACGCGGCGATCTCCTTCTGGAGCATCGGGATGACGCCGCCGACCTGCACTTCTTTCCCCTGCCACGTGATGGTGGTCTTCGGGGCCAGCAGCAGGCCTTCGACGATGACGCTGGCAAGGATGTATTTTCCGCTGTATCGGATGTCTTTCAGGCCGAGTTTCTTATATCTTCCGGACATACTGAAGTCTCCTCTTCTTTATTCAAACAGGATGCCGTCGGCGATGTACATCGCCTCACGCATCATACGGATCCGGACCGGCTCTTCCCCGGTCTCGCTCAGGAACTTGTCGAGGAACAGGCGCGGGTTCACGCCGAACTGCGACGAGGACGGCAGTGTCACTTCCATGACGGTGCGCTCCCCCTCCGTCGAAACGGACAGGTCCTTGATGTATTCTTTCAGGTCGATCTGTTTCATGACCTTGCGTTTTCCCCGTTTGCCGGACTTTTCGACGATCAGGTGTTCCTGTTCCGACACCTGCCGGAACGCCTCCGCCAGCGCCTCCGGGTCGCCGTTCGACGGCTCGACTTCGACGCGGTAGCGGGACTCTTCGATCTGGTTCATCTTGTAGACCGGCGGTGCCGCGCTGAGGATGTGGATGTCCGGCGGCATGACGGCGCCGAGGCGCGCTGCCACCTCCTCGTCGGTCATCGACTCGTCTTCGAGCCGGATGTCGAGGGCCTCCGCACGGCTCTCCGCCCCGAGGGTCAGAGGGCTCGTGAAGTTCATGTACGGCCGCGGGTTGAACCCCTCCGTGAACCAGAGCGGGATCTGCGCCCGGAAGATGGCCCGGGCAAAGCATCGTGTCAGGTCGAGGTGGGAAATGTATTTCGCTTTTCCGGTCTTGGCAAAGCGGATGCGTACGTCTCTCATACCGCTTCCCTCCCCCGGTCGATCTTCAGGAGAGCGTCACATTTTCCATCGTTCAGCCGCTGGGCACCGCAGTTCGAACACTGCTCGCGACAATTCGGCGTGACGGCCGCCTGTTTCGCCTTTTCGTTTTCCCGGATGAGGAACTCCTTCGACGGGCCGTTGTCGAGGTGGTCCCAGGGGAGCACTTCCTCGTAGCTGCGCCGGCGGTTCGAGTAGAAGGCCGGGTCCAGCCCGCACTCCTCGAAGGCTTCCATCCATTTGTCGATGTCGAAGCAGTTGTCCCAGGAGTCGAAGTAGCAGCCCTTCTCGAAGGCCTTCAGGATGACTTTCCCGAGACGCCGGTCGCCCCGGGCGAAGGCCGCCTCCAGGAAGATGGTGTCGGACTTGTGGCTCGAGACGTGGAGCCGGGTCTTCGTCGCCAGTTCGTGGAGCCGTTCCTGCTTCTCCTCGATGGACGCTTTCGTGTCCTGGGGTTCCCACTGGAAGGGCGTGAAGGGTTTCGGGACAAAGGGCGATGCACTGATGTTCACCGTGAGGTTCCGCCCCTTCGGCCGGTCCGGGTTCTGATAGTATGCGTCGACGATCTGTCTGCCGAGGGCGATGATGGCCTCGACATCTTCCATCGTCTCATAAGGAAGGCCCAGCATGAAGTACAGCTTGACCGTCGCGTAGTTGTTCGCGAAGGCGATGCGCACGGACTTCATGATGTCCTCTTCCGTGATGTTCTTGTTGATGACGTCCCGCATCCGCTGGGAACCGGCCTCCGGTGCGAAGGTCAGGCCGCTGCGGCGGATGAGGTTCAGTTTTTCCACGAGCTCGTCCGAGAAGGTGTCGATGCGCAGGGACGGCAGGGAGATATTGATCTTTTTCTCGGCGGTCCAGTCCGCCATGTCGGACAGGAGGGGCTGGATGCCGGAATAGTCCGACGTGGACAGGGAGATGACCGAGATCTCGTCATACCCAGTCGACTCGCAGAGGCGCTTCGCCTGCGCGTTGATGGTGCTGACGCTCTTCTCCCGGATGGGGCGATATAAGAATCCGGCCTGACAGAACCGGCAGCCGCGGATGCAGCCCCGGTAGATCTCCTCGACGGCCCGGTCATGGACGATGTCGATGTAGGGCACGAGGAACTTGTCGGGATAGTAGACGGAGTCGAGGTCGGCGACGACGCGTTTGCGGACCACGGCCGGTGCATCGCCCACGGGAGAGACCGCTTCGACGGTGCCGTCTTCGTGGTAGGAGACGTCGTAGAGGGACGGGACATAGATGCCCCCGATGTGGGAGGCCGCTTTCAGGAATTCTTCCTTGGACGCGCCCCGCTCCTTGTATTCTTTGTAGAGGTCGAGGAGATCCATCATGACTTCCTCCCCGTCGCCCAGCATGAAGAGGTCGAAAAAGTCGGCGATGGGTTCCGGGTTGCAGGCGCAGGGGCCGCCGCCCACGACGAGGTTTTTCAGGTCATGCCGGTCCTTCGAGAGCAGCGGGATGCCGCCGAGTTCGAGCATGTAGAGACAGGTCGTGAAAGACATCTCGTACTGGAGGGTGAACCCGATGAGGTCGAACTCTGTGAGGGGCGTACCGGTCTCGAGAGAGAACAGGGGCAGGCCCACTTTGCGCATCTGTTCCTCCATGTCGAGCCAGGGCGCGAAGACCCGCTCGCAGTAGGCGTCCTCCCGCTCGTTGATGAGGTAGTAGAGGATCTTGATGCCGAGGTGGGACATGCCGATCTCATAGGTGTCGGGGAAACAGAACGCGAAGCGCAGGTCGACTGTCGACGGGTCCTTCTCGACGCTGTTCAGTTCGCCGCCGATGTAACGGCCGGGTTTCTGCACGAGGGGCAGGATCTTCTCGAGTCTCGCGTCCATCGCTTTGCCTCCTTTCCGTCGAAAAAAGCTTCGCCCCGCCACCCGCCAGGCCGAACCTGTCCCGCAGAGCGGGAACCCTCCCCCGGGCGTCGTGACGAACTTTTTTCTCCTCGTAAATTAGTTTAATAATAATGCCTGCCCTGACATAAGTCAAAGCAGGCACAAATCTTCTTTGTTACCGCTTAGTTTCTGCGGTTGTTGCGGCGGTAGTTGCCACGGTCATTGTTTCTGCGGCGGGGTCTCTCTTCCTCTTCGATGTCGTTCTCCGGAACGGCACCTTCGACCTCGATGAGAGCGTCTCTTCTGGAGAGGTTGATCCGGCCCTGGTCGTCGATCTCGATGACCTTGACGATGACTTCATCGCCGACGGCAACGACATCTTCGACGCGCTCGGTGCGTTTGACATCGAGGCGGGAGATGTGGACGAGGCCTTCCTTGCCGGGAGCGATCTCAACGAACGCGCCGAAGCTCATGAGGCGGGTGACGACACCCTTGTAGATGGCGCCGATCTCCGGATCGTTGGCGATGGTCTCGACCATGAACAGAGCTCTCTGTGCGTTCTCGATGTCCTGGCAGGAGACGAATACGTTACCGTCATCGTCGATGTCGATCTTGCATTCGCACTCAGCCTGGATCTTCTGGATGACCTTGCCCTGCTTGCCGATGACGTCACCGATCTTTTCAGGATCGATCTTGGTGGTGAGCATCTTCGGAGCATACTTGGACAGCTCGGCGCGGGGCTCGGCGATGACCGGAGCCATGATGTCGTCGAGGATGTATTCTCTGGCCTTCTTGGTCTTGGTGAAGGCTTCACGGATGATCTCGGGGGTCAGGCCGTGGACCTTGAGGTCCATCTGGATGGCGGTGATACCCTTCTTGGTACCGGCGACCTTGAAGTCCATGTCGCCGTAGAAGTCCTCGAGGCCCTGGATGTCGACCATGGTCATGAAGTCGCCGTAGACGCCTTCGTCACCGGTGATGAGGCCGCAGGAGATGCCGGCGACCGGAGCCTTGATCGGGACACCGGCTGCCATCAGGGACAGGGTGGAACCGCAGATGGATGCCTGGGAAGTCGAGCCGTTGGAGGACAGGACTTCGGAGACGACACGCATGGCGTACGGGAACTCCTCGATGCTCGGGAGGACCGGGACAAGGGCCTTCTCGGCAAGGGCGCCGTGGCCGATCTCACGACGGCCGGGGCCGCGGGAGGGTCTGGTCTCACCGACCGAGTAGGACGGGAAGTTGTACTGATGCATGTAACGCTTCTCTGTCTCTTCGTCGATGCCGTCGAGCTTCTGGGCATCGGACAGAGGAGCGAGGGTGGCGATGGACAGGACCTGGGTCTGGCCTCTCGTGAACATACCGGAACCGTGGACTCTCGGAAGGAGGTCGATCTCGGCGTTCAGAGGACGGATCTCATCGATGCCGCGGCCGTCGACGCGCTTGTGCTCGTCTTTCAGCCAGCTGCGGACAACGTGCTTCTGGATGAGGTAAAGGATCTCATCGAGCTTGCCTTCGTTGCCTTCGAACTGCTCATCGTATTTCTCGTGGATGGCATCGGAGATGGGACGGATACGCTCATCGCGGATGCGCTTGTCGTCGGTGTCGAGAGCCTTCTTGACGTCTTCGACGACCCAGTTCTCGATCTCTTCCATGATGGCGGGATCGGGGTTGGAGGACTCATAGGTGAACTTCTCTTTGCCGATCTCGGCGACGATGCCGTTGATGAATTTGACGACTTCCTTGTTGGCTTCATGTGCGGCCATGATGGCGTCGAACATGACGTCTTCGGAGATCTCGTTACCGCCGGCCTCGATCATGGCGACCAGGTCTTCGGTGGAGGAAACGGTGAGTTTCAGATCCGAAACGGCTCTCTGCTCGAGGGTCGGGTTGATGACGATCTCGCCGTCGACGAGACCGACCTGAACGGAGGAGATGGGGCCGTCCCACGGGATGTCGGAGATGGCGATAGCGGTGGAGACACCGATGGCGGCTGCGACCTCAGGGGAGCAGTCCGGGTCCACACTCATGACCGTCGCGATGACGGTGCAGTCGTTGCGCAGGTCCTTCGGGAACAGCGGACGGATGGGACGGTCGATGCAGCGGGACGCAAGGATCGCCTTTTCAGACGGTCTGCTCTCTCTTCTCTGGAAGGAGCCGGGGATGCGGCCGACGGAGTACATTTTCTCCTCGAAGTCGACGGAGAGCGGGAAGAAATCGATGCCTTCCCGGGGTTTGTCAGATGCGGTCACGGTGCAGAGCACGACCGTTTCGCCGTAGCTTGCCAGGACGGCAGCGTTGGCGAGCTGAGCCATTTTGCCGGTCTCCAGTTTCAGCGGACGGCCGGCCAGAGTGGTCTCATACACTTTGTAGTTTTCAAAAAACATGTCTTTTCCTCTCTTTCGATTTGAATTTCGAATGACGGGAGGATCTGCTTGTCCAAAGGTTTAGCAATAAATGAAATATCCGAAACGGATTCGGGTACTTGATTCACTGCTAACCCTTATACAGCGGACTCTGCGAGACCTCCCGATAACGTCAAGCAGGCAGGCAGCAAGGAAATGCTACCTGCCTGATGAAGAACTTACTTACGGAGACCGAGCTTCTTGACGAGAGCTCTGTATCTCTCGATGTCGACCTTTGCAAGGTACTTCAGAAGGTTTCTTCTGTGACCGACCATCTTCAGAAGACCTCTTCTGGAGTGATGGTCATGCGGATGCTCTTTCAGATGAGCATTCAGGTCGTTGATCCTTTTGGTGAGCACTGCGATCTGGACCTCGGGAGAACCGGTGTCGCCTTCATGAGTCGCGTACTCTTTCATGATTTCCTGTTTTTCCTGCTGAGTCATGTTGTTTCACCTCATTGAAATGATATTGCAGACTTCCCAGGGAGCGGCCGGTGAGGACTTCAAGTTGTGAAGTTTACTCCGTTCTCCGAGAAATGAGCGTGTGTAGTATATCACAGGTCTTTTCAATTGTAAAGAAAAAACCTCATCAGCCGAGAACATTGAGTTCCCCGATCTTTCGAACGGTCTCGATATCGGTGTGGATCTGCGCTTCCAGCGCTTCGAAGGAGTCGAATTTCTTCTCCGGACGAAGGAACTTGAGCAGACAGACATCGACATATTTCCCGTAGAGGTCTCCCTCATAGTCGAGGAGGTAGGTCTCGCTCGAAAGGATGTCGTTGTCCCGGACCGTCGGACGGACGCCGATGTTCGTGGCGCCGAAGTAGGACCTGCCGTCGACGATGCACCGGGAGGCGTAGACGCCGTGGCGCGGGACGACCAGTTCTTCCGGGTACGGCTGGTTGATGGTGGGGATGCCCCAGGTGCGGCCCCGCTTGTCCCCGTCGACCACCTGCTGGCGGTACTGGAAGGGGCGTCCGAGCATCCGGTTGGCCAGTTCGACATTGCCGCCGGCCAGCGCGTTGCGGATGCGGGTCGAGCTGACGGGCGTGCCGTCGAGGACCGTGGCATCGGCCGCTTCGAAGACGACACCTTTTTCGGCGCACATGCGGTCGAGCATCTCCGGTGTCCCTCTCCCCTTGTCGCCAAAGGTGTAGTTGAATCCGCAGCAGACGCCTGCCACATGGAGGGTCTTGAAGAGGATCTCCTCGAAGAACGCCTCGGGGCTCATATGCATGATGGACGCGAAGTCCAGTTTGACGACTTCGATGCCGGTGTTGCGGAACGCTTCGTCCTTCACATCGCCCGCGAACAGAGCCGGAGGCTCCTTGCCCGTGAGGGCTTTCAGGGGGTGCTCGGAGAAGGTGCAGATGCAGGGCACCGCGTCGAGCATCGTCGCGAGGTTCTTCGCGTTGTTGATGACCGCCATATGTCCGATATGGAGGCCGTCAAAACTGCCGAGGGCCACGACGGAGCCCTTTTGCATGAATTCGTTGTACATTGGTTCACCTGTTCACGAAAACTCTCCGGACCGTCAGCATGCCGGTCTCCCGGCAGACTTCCCCCAGTCCGAGGAATCCATTTTCTTGAGTAAGGACCCGCAGGAGCGCGCCGTCTTCGGGCGTCCCCGGGAGGTGGAGCCGGTCGAGCGAAAGTTCTCCGCCGTTCCGGAACCGGTTGGCCTGCGGCGCCGTCACCGTGACGGCATCGAGGAAGCTCAGCGCCTCTTCGACGGGCAGGACCAGGTCTTCCAGTGTCCCCGCATCTCGTGCTTCTTCGAGGTCTTCCAAAGTGACCGCCCGGTCCAGCGTGAACACGCCGACCTGCGTGCGGAGAAGCGCCGCCATGGAGGCGCCGCAGCCGAGCCGCGCCCCGATGTCGTCGATGAGGGTCCGGATATAGGTGCCGCCGGAACAGGTGACGTCGAGGACATACTCGTGGGCCGAGGGGTCCGTACCGTCCGTTCCGTCGGGCAGTAATTCCAGTTCATAGATGGTGACGGGCCGTGCTTCCCGCTCCACTTCCACGCCCTGCCGGGCCAGGTCGTAGAGCCGCAGGCCGTCCTGTTTGAGGGCCGAATACATGGGCGGCACCTGCAGGATGTCCCCGCGGAACTCGTCGAGCACCGACAGGATGTCGTCCCGTCCCGCCGAGACGTCTCTCGTCTCGAGGACCGTACCGGTGAGGTCGAGGGTGTCGGTGAGGACGCCCAGCTTCATGACGGCCCGGTACCGTTTCGGGGTCGTGGGCAGGTACTCGAGGAACCGGGTGGCTCCGCCCAGCATGACAGGCAGGACGCCGGTCGCCATCGGGTCGAGCGTGCCGCAGTGGCCCGCTTTCTTCTCCCCGGTGATGCCCCGGGTCTTCCGCACCGCCTGGAAGGACGTGATGCCCTCCGGCTTGTGCAGACAGAGGATGCCGGTCATAACGCGCACCCGAGCTGTTCGGCGATGTACGAAAGAAGGGTCTGAAGCGACGCCTCTTCGTCGGGGCCGGCATTGCAGCCCGCCGCCCGCATGTGTCCGCCGCCGCCGAGAAGGCCGCAGATGGCAGACGCGTCGAGGGGTTCGTGGGTGCGGAGGGAGATCTTCCAGGAGCCGTCCTCCTGCTCTTTCATGGTGATGCCGCAGAGGACGCCTTCGATCTGCCGGGACATGGCCGTCACGAAGTCGAACGTGTCGGTGTCGGCGGCATGCTGCGCCAGCATGGCCTGGGAGATCTTGAGGACCGAGACCTTCCCGTCACAGTACATCCGGAGTCCTGCGAACGCGTCCGACAGGACCTGGAACTGTGCGAGCGGTTTGGTCTCGAACATTTTCACATTGATCCACGCGTTGTCCGCCCCCAGTTCGATGAGGTCGGCCGCGGCGCGGTAACACTCCGCATTGGCGTTGGAGTACCGGAAGCATCCGGTGTCGGTGGACAGTCCCGTGTAGAGGGCGTTCGCCATGTCGGCGTCGATCGCCACCCCGAGTTCCCGGAAGATGCGGTACAGGGACAGCGCGGCAGCGCCGTCGTCCGGACACAGGTGGGTCTCCTTCGCATACAGCGTGTTGGAAATATGGTGGTCGATGCACAGGTCGACCCGGTCCGCGAGGTCCTCGAGGGAGCCCAGCAGTTTCGGGTCCGCCACATCGACGGAAACGATGCACTTGGGTTCGAAGGTCTCCTGGGGGAGCCCCTCGAACAGGTAGTCGAACTTGGACGGGATGGGGTCGGCGTTCACGACGGTGGCCCGCTTTCCGAGGGAGAGCAGGTAACGGCAGAGCGCCGCGCCGGTGCCGAGGCAGTCCCCGTCCGGGTTCTTGTGGGTGAGGATGAGCACGTCCTCGCTGTCGGCGAGGATCTCCCCTACCCGGCGGATGTCAGCCTGCATCAGTCTTTGCCTCCTGTCAGGGTCTCGAGTTCCTTGATGATCTCCATGCCGTGGGCGATGGAGTCGTCGGCGATGAACTTGAGTTCCGGCGCCTTGCGCAGGTGGAGGTTGCGGGCGATCTCGCCCCGGAGGAACCCGGCGGCGTTGTTGAGGGCCGCGGCAGCTTCCTTCGCGCCTTCGATGCCGGCGAGGTCGCTGATGTAGACTTTCGCGTAAGTACTGTCACTGGAGACATTGACGCGGACGACGGTCAGGATCTTGCCCTTCACGCGGGGGTCCTTGACGCCCTGCATGACGACCGCCAGTTCCCGCTTGATGTCCTCAGCGGTACGCTGTGACTTGTGGGATGGCATGGAAAACCCTCCTTAGTCTCTGTATTCTTCGGTGATGTAGGCTTCGAAAATGTCGCCTTCCTTGAGGTCGTTGAATTTTTCCAGACCGATACCGCATTCGTAACCGGACGCGACTTCCTTGACGTCGTCCTTGAAACGGCGCAGGGACTGGATGGCGTCTTCGGCGACGATGATGCCGTCACGGACGACGCGGAGTTTGGCGTCTCTCGTGATCTTGCCGTTCAGGACATAGGAACCGGCGATGGTGCCTGCCGAGGAGATCTTGAAGACGTTGCGGACTTCGGCGCGGCCGATGTCGACGTCGCGGAACTTCGGCGCGAGCATGCCCTTGATGGCGTCCTGGACATCGTTGATGCAGTCGTAGATGACGCGGTAGGTACGGATCTCGACGCCGTCACGCTCCGCGTTGGCGACGGCTTCCGCTTCCGGACGGACGTTGAAGCCGATGATGATGGCGTTCGAGGCGTTGGCCAGCATGACGTCGGAATCGACGATGCCGCCGGCGGCGCCGTGGATGACGCGGACACGGACTTCGTCGTTCGAGAGTTTCTCGAGGCTCTGTCTGACGGCCTCGACGGAACCCTGGACGTCGGCCTTGACGATGATGTTGAGGTCTTTGAGTTCGCCCTCTTTGAGGGAGGCGAACAGGTTGTCGAGGGTGACCTTCTGCTGAGCATTGAACTGCTCTTCCTTGATGGCCTGCTTTCTCTGCTCGACCAGTTCACGGGCCAGCTTCTCATCGGAAACGGCGTCGAAGGCATCGCCTGCCTGCGGGACTTCCGCAAGACCGGTGACCTCGACGGGAACGGCGGGGCCGGCTTCCTTCAGCTGTTTGCCCAGTTCGTTGGTCATGACACGGACACGGCCGACCGCGGTACCGGCGACGACGATGTCACCCGTTTTGAGGGTACCGTTCTGGACGAGGAGGGTGGCGACAGGGCCGCGGCCCTTGTCGAGCTTCGCCTCGATGACGACGCCCTTCGCGGCACGGTTCGGGTTCGCTTTGAGTTCGAGCATCTCGGCGACCAGCAGGACGGACTCCAGGAGCTGGTCGAGGTTCATGCCGGTCTTGGCAGAGACCGGGACACAGATGGTGTCGCCGCCCCACTCTTCGGGGACGATCTCATGCTCGGTGAGCTGCTGCAGGATGCGGTCCGGAGAGGCATCCGGCTTATCCATTTTATTGATCGCGACGACCATCGGGATGTTCGCGGCCTTCGCGTGGTTGATGGCTTCGATGGTCTGCGGCATGATTCCGTCGTCCGCCGCGACGACCAGGATGGCGATGTCGGTGGCCATGGCACCGCGGGCACGCATTTCGGTGAACGCCGCGTGGCCGGGGGTGTCGAGGAAGGTGATGCGCTTGCCGTCGAGGTTGACACGGTACGCACCGATGGCCTGCGTGATGCCGCCGGCCTCGCCCGCCGTGACGTTGGAGTTCCGGATGGCGTCGAGGATGGAGGTCTTACCGTGGTCGACGTGACCCATGACGCAGACGACCGGGTCTCTCGGGAGAAGATCGGTCTCTTCGTCTTCGGTGTCATCGATGATCTGGTCTTCGATGGTGACGACGACACGTTTCTCGACGTGGGCGCCGAGTTCTTCAGCGACGATGGAAGCGGTGTCGAAGTCGATGACGTCGTTGATGGTGGCCATCTGGCCGAGCGCGAACAGTTTCTTGATGACCTCGGCCGCGGTCATACGCAGCTCGGAAGCGAGTTCGCCGACGGTGATCTCTTCGCCCACCTGGATGGTGATCTGCTTCTTGGCGCGCTCTGCCGCGATCCTCTTCAGACGCTCCTGCTCGGTCTCGCGTTTTCTCGAACGGACACCGCGCTGTTTGCGGTACTGTTTGGATTTCTGATTGAGCTTCTGACGGGTGTTGTTGACCCGGTCGTTCTGGCGCTGCTGCGGCGCGATCTGCTCATATTTGTCGTTGTATTTCTCGAGGTCGACGTTCTGCGTACGGGTATCGACGGTACGTCTCTCGCCGCGGGTACGGGACTGCTGCTGGCCGTCCTTGTTCTTCTTTTCCCGCTTCTGGAACGGATGCGGGTCGGCGTCGACTTTCGGTTTCTGGGGCTGCTCTGCCTTCTTCTGGGCAGGCTTCTCCGCTTTCTTCGCGGGCTGAGCGGACGGTTTGGCAGCGGGTTTCTCCTCCGCCTTCTTCGGCTCCGGCTTCTTCTCCGCTTTCGGCTCTTCCTTCTTCGGAGCCTCCTTCTTCGGTGCCGGCTTCTCGTTCTGCATCGCGAAATAGGCATCGAAGTTCTCGACCTGGTTGTTCTGGGTGATGTACTCGAACAGCGTGTTGAGTTCATCCTCCTCCAGGGCCGTCATGCTCTTCTTCGGTTCGTCATAGAACTGACCGAGCAGCGCAACGATGTCCTTGGTGTTCTGATCGAAGTCTTTCGCGACCTCATGTACTCTGTATTTGATGACCATTAATTCTTGTCCTCCTTCGAAAGAAGCTCCTGGAGCTTCGAAGCAAATCCGGCGTCCGTCACGGTGAATACCGCACATTTTTGTCCGGTCGCCATCTGTATCTCTCTCATCGTGCAATCCAGTTCCTCAAGCGGAACCTGCCGCCCTTTGTAACGGACGGTCTCTCTGAATTCCTGTTTGAGCCGCTCCGAAGCGTCGGTCGTAAGGAAGCACATGTTTGCTTTTCCTTTGGCGATTGACTCGAATGCGGCGTCATGGCCTCCGGCGAACTTTCCAGCCCGCTTCGCAAGGCCGAACATATTAAGGATCTGCGAGTTCATCGTTTTTGAGATCCGCCTCCATTCGGTCATAGATTTCCGCGGGGACCTGCATCGAAAACTCCCGTTCCAGCCGTCTGGCCCTGCGCGCTTTCTGAAGGCACTCCTCATTTTTACAGAGGTAGGCGCCCCGACCCGGTTTCTTCCCGGTCAGGTCGAGAGAGATCTCTCCCTCCTTGTTCTTGACGACCCGCACGAGAGAGGATTTCTCCTTCATCTCCATGCAGCCGACACAGCGTCGCATCGGGGTCTTCTTCGGCATAGTCTCACCGCTCTTTCGTTCAGGTTTATTCTTCGTCTTCGGTTTCCGGAGCTTCTTCCGGTGCCTCTTCGATCTTGCCGCTTTCCGGGTTGATGTCGATCTTCCAGCCGGTCAGCTTGGCTGCGAGGCGGGCGTTCTGGCCCTTGTTGCCGATGGCAAGGGAGAGCTGGTCGTCGGGGACGATGGCCCGGCAGGACTTCTCTTCCTCGTCGAGGACGATGACGTCGATGACATCGGCGGGAGCCAGTGCGTTGGAGACGAAACGGGCGGGGTCTTCATCGTAGGGCACGATGTCGATCTTCTCCCCGTTCAGCATGTCGACGATCTTGCCGACACGGGCACCGCGGGCACCGATGCAGGCGCCGACGGCGTCGACCTTCTCATCGGCGCTGGTGACGGCGATCTTCGTACGGGAGCCGGCCTCACGGGCGACTTCCTTGATCTCGACCGTACCCTCGGAGATCTCGGGGACTTCGGTCTCGAAGAGGCGGCGGACCAGACCGTGGTAGGTTCTGGAGATGAGCGCGCGGGGACCCTTCTCGGTCTCCTTGACATCGACGACATAGACCTTGATGAGGTCGCCGTCATGCAGCTCTTCACCGGGGATCTGCTCGCCCTTCGGAAGGACGGCTTCGGCACGGCCGATCTCGACGGTGGCGTTGCCGTTGATGGGGTTGATGTTCGAGACCTTCGCCGTGACGATCTCCTGGTTGTGGGTCTTGAACTCTTCCATGTTGCGGCCGCGCTCGGCGTCGCGGATGCCCTGACGGATGACGTGTTTCGCCGTCTGGGCGTCGATGCGTCCGAAGTTCTTCGTATCGAGCGGGATCTCGATGATGTCGCCGGGTTTGGCGGTCTTTTTGTATTTCTTGGCGGCTTCGACGAGGATGTCGGTGTCTTCATCGTCGATGACGTCGACCACGTTCTTGCGAAGATAGACATTGAGCTCTTTCTTCTCGGGGTCGATGTCGCAGAAGACGACGTCTTTGCCGTTGTAGTTTCTCTTTTCCGCGACAACGAGGGCGTTGGCGATCTTTTCATAGAGGAATTCCACCGGGATCCCCTTTTCCGCTGCCATCAGCTGTACGGCGTCAAAAAACTCCTGATTCATAATGTTGCGCTTCCTTTCTTATGGTCATCCCTTATACGTAGGACTCGAAGTCATCGAGTTTTACGTATGAGGCTTCTTTCTTGTTGAAGATGAAGGTCTTCCCTTCCGCGGTCGTGATGGTCACGTTGCCACTGTCATAGTCGTCGAGGGTTCCTTTCCATTCCCGCTGTCCGTCGAGCGGACGGATGAGCTTCACCATGATGGGCGCTCCGAGGAACTGTTCGAAGTGTTCGTCTCTCGTCAGCGGACGTTCCGCACCGGGGGACGAGACTTCCAGCGTGTAGCTGACCGAGATGGGGTCTGCCTCGTCGAGGGGCCCGTCGATGGCGTGGGTCATGTCGACGCAGTCATCGATGGAGACGCCCTCGTCCCGGTCGATGAAGATGCGCAGATAATGCTCGGCGCCTTCCTTGACGAACCGGACGTCCCAGATGCGAAGACCCAGTTCGGCTGCCAGAGGTTCGGCGATCTCACGGACGATCTGCGTCACGTTGCCGCCGCGTTTTTTGTTGGCCATTCCAGTCTCCTTTTTTGGCGATCCGGGTACTTTTTTAAAGGATCGCATAAACAATGAAGAGCGGCGGAGCCACTCTTCATAACACTTTCTTTTAAACTTACTGCATTATATTAGCATGCGAGTCAATAGAAAGCAAGTATTTTCTTAATAGGCCTTGCCCCACAGGACCATGGTGCGTGCGGGCTTCCCGCAGCAGACACAGACATCGGAGATGTTCTCCTGCTGGAACGGGATGCAGCGGGAACCGGCGCCGGTCTCTTCCTTGACCTTGTCCTCGCACTCTTCGCTCTCACACCACATCGCATGGATGAAGCCGTCGCCCTGTTCGTCGAGGGCCTTCTTCATCTCGTCGATGGTCTTGCAGCGGTAGGTCTTCTTCTCGCGGTTCTCGAGGGCGTTCCGGTACATGACATCACGGACTTCCTGCAACTTCTGCGGGATGACGGTCTCGAGGTCGTCGATGGACACGAAGGTCTTCTCGCGGTCGGGACGGGTGACGACGACGCACTGGTTCTGCTCGATGTCTCTCGGGCCGACTTCGATGCGGACCGGCACACCTTTCATCTCATATTCGGAGAACTTCCAGCCGGGGCTGTTGTCGGAGTCGTCCAGTTTGACGCGGACACCGGCGTCCTTCAGACGGTCGCGGAGTTCCGCCGCCTTTTCGAGGACGCCTTCCTTGTGCATGGCGACCGGGACGATGACGGCCTGGATGGGAGCGACGGCCGGCGGCAGGCAGAGGCCGTTGTCGTCGCCGTGGGTCATGATGATGGCGCCGATGGTACGGGTGGTCATGCCCCAGGACGTCTCGAAGGGAGCCTGCAGCTGGTTGTCCTTGTTCTGGAACTGGATCTCGAAGGCCTTCGCGAATCCATCGCCAAAGTAATGGGACGTACCGGCCTGCAGTGCCTTGCCGTCGTGCATGAGGGCCTCGATGGCGTAGGTGGCTTCCGCGCCGGCGAACTTGTCGGACTCGGTCTTCTTGCCGCGGACGACCGGGATGGCGAGGTCCTTCTCGTAGAAGTCGGCGTAGATGTTCAGCATGCGCTCGGTCTCCTCGATAGCCTCTTCCGCGGTGGCGTGCAGGGTATGGCCCTCCTGCCACAGGAATTCACGGGAACGCAGGAACGGGCGGGTGGTCTTCTCCCAGCGCACGACGCTGACCCACTGGTTGTAGAGTTTCGGCAGGTCGCGGTAGGACTGGACGATGTCCTTCCAGTGGTCGCAGAACAGAGTCTCGGAAGTCGGACGGACACAGAGGCGCTCTTCGAGCTGCTCGCTGCCGCCGACGGTGACCCAGGCGCACTCGGGCGCGAAGCCTTCGACGTGGTCCTTCTCCTTGTCGAGAAGGCTCTCCGGAATGAACATCGGCATGTTGACGTTCTCGTGACCGGTCTCTTTGAAATAGCCGTCGAGGATGCTCTGGATGTGTTCCCAGATCGCATAGCCGTAGGGACGGATGACCATACAGCCCTTGACGCTCGTATAGCTGACGAGTTCTGCCTTTTTGCAGATGTCGGTATACCACTTGGCAAAATCGACATCCATGGAAGTGATGTCTTCCACCATCTTTTTCTGCTTCGCCATGAATAGATCTCCTTCAAAATGATTCGCGATAGTTTCGCTATATTATATAGTATAGTTTCGCGTTCGTCCAGTAAAAAAGACCCGCGAGGGACTCCCGCGGGCCGGAATGCTTCGAATGAAACGGTCAGTCGACCAGGTTCTCGATGTAGCGGACTGCATCTCCGACGGTACGGATGTCATCGGCAGCGTCGTCCGGGACTTCGATATCGTATTCTTCTTCCACAGACATAATGAGGTCGACCAGTTCGATGCTGTCGGCTCCGAGGTCTTCGAGAAGAGTGGATTCCATTGTGATTTCGTCTTCGTCGATGTCCAGCTGGTCAGCGAGAAGTTTGCGAATCGTTTCAAATACCATGGTAGTATTCCTCCTGTGGGGCAGTGATCATAATTACACTTTTATGTTATAGTCCCTTTCCGACAATTGTCAACCTTCAATCAGAAGTTTTTACAAAGGAAGATTTCCTGCCGTCCTCCCCGCCGTTGCACTTTTCTTCCGTTTCACGGCCTTTTGCAGCAGTTCGTTTCCGCAATCCGAACCTGTAAAGGCAAAAACCTTGCCCCCGTTGAAAACCCTGTCAAAAATGTCAAAAAGTACCCGATTTTTCGAATTTGGAAAATACGATTCCGCAAAATGTAAAGCCTTTTTCTTCCTTTTCACCGAATTTTCCTCTATTTTTCCATTTCGGAAAATTCCTTTCGGCGATTTGCGGAAAGTCGTTTAACAGTTTTTGTAAAGTTTTGCCCCTTTACGAAACTGTCTTTCGTCTCACCAAAAGTCCGATTTTAAGGTCCGAAAACAGAGTGGGCACGCAACACCGAAGAACCTCCAGCGGAGGAAATAAGACCCGGAGACGGGCTTTTTTTCCGAAACGCGATATACGCGCCCTCTCCCCGACCAAAAAAATCCCCGCCGAATGGCGGGGATTTGAAATCTGTTTCAGGCGATGTGCTTATTCGGCAACGTTCGCTCTGAGGGTGGCAAGCTCGTCGTACAGTTCCTGGGGAACGGTGTCGCCGAGGGACTTGAAGAACTCTTCGATGCCGTCGGCCTCTTCTCTCCAGAGAGCCTTGTCGACACCAAGCATAGCCTTGACGTCGTCAACGGTGACATCGAGGCCGTCGATGTCGATGTCTTCCGGTTTCGGCTGGAAGCCGATCTCGGTCTCGACAGCGTCGACTTTGCCTTCGCAGCGGGCGATGATCCAGAGAAGGACTCTCAGGTTATCACCGAAGCCCGGCCACATGAAGTGACCTTCGTCGTCCTTGCGGAACCAGTTGACGTTGAAGATCTTCGGCTGCTTGTCTTCGTCGACCTTCTTGCCCATGTCGAGCCAGTGCTGCAGGTAGGTACCGCAGTCATAGCCGATGAACGGACGCATGGCCATCGGGTCGTGACGGACGACACCGACTTTACCGGCTGCAGCGGCAGTGGTCTCGGAACCCATGGCGGCACCGATGAAGACACCGTGCTGCCAGTTTCTGGCCTGATAGACCAGCGGAGCGAGTTTCGCGCGGCGGCCGCCGAACACGAATGCGGTCACAGGGACACCGTTCGGGTTCTCGAACTCGGAGGACAGGCAGGGGCAGTTCTTCGCAGGAGCGGTGAAACGGGAGTTCGGGTATGCGCCCTTCTCCTTGGAGGTCTTGCCGTTCCAGGGATTGCCGAGCCAGTCTTCGCCGTTTTCGGGAGCGTCCGGCATGCCTTCCCACCAGAAGGTGTTGTCATCCAGGTTCCGGGCAACGTTCGTGAAGATGGAGCCGGACTGGCAGGACAGGAGGGCGTTCGGGTTGGACTGCATGTTGGTTCCGGGAGCGACGCCGAAGAAGCCGTACTCGGGGTTGACCGCATAGAGTCTGCCGTCCGGGCCCTTACGGATCCAGGAGATGTCGTCGCCGACACACCAGACTTTGTAACCAAGGTCGAGGTAGTGTTTCGGGGGAACGAGCATGGCGAGGTTGGTCTTACCGCAGGCGCTCGGGAAAGCAGCGGTGATGTATTTGATGTCGCCATCCGGATATTCGATGCCGAGGATGAGCATGTGCTCAGCCATCCAGCCTTCCTGACGGCCAAGGTTGGAAGCGATACGAAGAGCGAAGCACTTCTTGCCCTGGAGGACGTTACCGCCGTAGCAGGAGTTGACGGAGTAGATGGTGTTGTCCTGCGGCCAGTGGCAGATGTATCTCTTCTCGGGGTCAGAGTTGCAGGATGCGTGGGTACCCTTGATCCAGTCGGTGGACTCGGGGCCGATGGCATCGAGGACGCGCTGACCGATACGGGTGATGATGTTCATGTTGCAGACGACATAGATGGAGTCCGTGACTTCCAGGCCGTACTTTGCGAACGGGGAACCGACTTTGCACATGGCATAGGGGATGACATACATGGTCTTGCCCTTGTAGCTGCCGCGGATGATGTCGTCGAGAGTCTTGTAGCACTCATCGGGATCCATCCAGTTGTTCAGAGGACCGGCCTCTTCCTTGGTGGGGGTGCAGATGAAGGTTCTGTCTTCCACACGGGCAACGTCGTTCGGGTTGGTTCTGTGGAAATAGCAGTCGGGAAGCTTTTCCTCGTTGAGTTTGATGAACTCACCGGTGGCAACGGCTTCGTCTTTCAGTGCCTGGATCTGCTCCTCGGACCCGTCGATCCATACGACTTTGTCCGGCTGGAGGAGGTCGATTCTTGTCTGCAGCCAGTCAAGAATGCTCTTGTTAGTAGTGAGATTTTCCATGAAACAAGCTCCTTTACAAATACTTTGACTTCGGTCCCCTGTGAGGCCCCTCCGGAATGACAGCAGGAATGCCTTGATTTTGGCGATTCATTTGTTATCATTAATAGTGGGTTTTCGATTGGTTCCCGATACGGGAACAATTATACTTGAATTTGGAACAAAAGTCGAGAAATCCGACGCAGATTTGCAAAAAAAATCCAATTCTGTAGAGTTGAACAATAATTCTCATTAAACGCGTTAATTCTTTAACACATTGAAAAGGAAGCCATCCATGAAAGTCTCTCTCATCATCCCCTGCTACAACGAGGAAGGCAATGTCCGCCCGCTGTATGACACCGTCGTCCGGACCTTCGAAGACAAGGTGCCCGACTACGAGTTCGTCTTCGTCAACGACGGCAGCGCAGACCGGACCCCGGAGGTCCTGAACGACCTCGTCGCCACCGCGGACAAGCCGGTGAAAGCGGTCCATTTCTCCCGCAACTACGGCAAAGAGTCCGCCATCCTCGCCGGGCTGAGCGAGGCCTCCGGCGACTGCTTCACCATCATGGACGGCGACCTGCAGCAGGGCCCGGACGTCGTTGTCGACATGGTCCGCTATCTCGAGGAGCACCCGGACTGCGACTGTGTCACGGCCTTCCAGGAGGACCGGCACGAGAGCCCGCTCATGATCTTCTTCAAGAATGGATTCTACGGTCTCATCAACCGGATCTCGGACGTCGAATTCGTCAGCGGCGCCTCCGACTTCCGCACGTTCCGCCGCAACGTCCGCGACGCCGTCCTGAGCATGCCGGAGACCTCCCGGTTCTCGAAGGGCATCTTCCCCTGGGTCGGGTTCGAGACCCATTACATGCCCTACGTCGCCGCCGAACGGCTCAGCGGGACCTCGAAGTGGAACTTCCTCAAACTGTGGAAGTACGCCATCTCCGGCATCATCTCCTTCACGACGACGCCCCTCCGCCTCCCGCTGGTCTTCAGCGGCATCACCGGCGCGGCGGCCCTCGGTTCCGCCGTCTTCGACAAACAGAAAAAGGACCGCGCCCTCCCTGCCATCCTCGGCACCGGCAGCGTCCTGCTCCTCGGCATCGGCATCCTCGGCGAGTACATCGCGAGAGTGTTCCAGGAGACGAAGCACCGGCCGGTCTCCATCATCAAAGAGGTGCTCGACAACCACAGATAAGCGCAACAGAAAAACGCCTTCGTTCCCACGAAGGCGTTTCTTTTTTTGTAACGTCGTTATTGTTGCACGTCGGCAAATACAGCGCGGACTTTTTCGGCCCGGAGCGCGTCCCGCTCCTGCCGGCTGAGGTCCTCCCCCGCCTCGGTGTTCAGGGTGGCGGGCTGCATGGCGAAGATGAGCTCGTTGACTGTGTTCATCGGCAGGTCGAACTCGCCGGCGGCGATGCCGATCTTGACGACGGACAGGGCCTCCATGAACTCCTGGAAGCTCATGACACGGGCACTCTTGAGGGTCCCGCAGGAGCGCCAGAGCATGTCCTGGAACTGCAGGTTCTCCATCAGTTCCTTCCGGGCCTCCCGCTCCTGTTCGATGATGGACAGGGCGATGGAGTCGAGGTTCCCGAGGGCCGCCTCTTCCGAGATGCCGAGGGTGACCTGATTGCTCAGGAGGTACAGACTGCCGATCGGTGAATCGCCCTCGCCATAGGCTCCGGTCAGGACCAGCCCGAGCCGGGAGACGGTATTGGACAGGTGACGGATGCGGCCGAGGATGCGCATGGCGGGCAGCTGCAGCACGACCGAGCCCCGCATGGCCGTCCCGATGTTGGTCGGGCACTGGGTGAGATAGCCGAGCTTGTTGTCGAAGGAGAAGCCGAGAGCTTCGTCGAGGATGGTGTCGAGCCGGTCGGCCAGTTCGTACGAACGGGTCAGCTCGAGGCCGGGCAGCAGCGCCTGGATCTTCACATGGTCCTCTTCACAGATCATGAGACTGAGGCTCTCATCGGGGGTCGTCAGGAAGGAGCGCCCCTCCTGGACACTGACGAATTCCGGGCTCACGAGGTCCCGCTCCGCAAGGGAGATGGCCGCGTACC
Source organism: Clostridia bacterium (assembly GCA_017461005.1). Lineage (GTDB taxonomy): Bacteria > Bacillota > Clostridia > Oscillospirales > Acutalibacteraceae > RUG420. The sequence continues at coordinate 13,104 of JAFTZU010000082.1, read as the reverse complement.
GGGACAGGGTGTTCATATGGGTCAGGACGAATTTCTCCGGCAGCTGTTCAAAGATGACAGCGGAGACTTCGTCGGCGATCTGATCTTTTTCTTCCGTCGAGAGGCGATTCGTGAACACGTGGTCCCGCAGGTTCCGCGCGAGAGACACTTTCGAGCTGACCGCGACGTCGTTCTCTTTTCCGGAGAGCATGTACCATTTGGTCATTTCGTCTCACCCCGCAGTTCCCGGATCCGGTCCCGCAGGACCGCCGCCTTCTCGTATTCTTCCGCCTGGACCGCGGCGTTCCGCTCCTCTTCGAGGCGGCGCAGCTCGGCCCGGCGCTCCATCCGGTCGTCCCGGGTGGCGCTCGTCTTCCCCACGTGGGTCGCCCTGCCGTGGATGCGGGAGAGCGAGGGCTTCAGGCGGTCATAGAACACATCATAGCATTCCGCACAGCCCATGGCACCGGAACGGACGATCTCATCGAAGGTGGCGCCGCATCCGGGGCAGCGTTCCTCTTCGGTCTCGGGCAGCATCGCCGTCTCCGGGAAGAACCGGCTCAGCAGCGTGCCGATGTTGGACCCGAACCCGGAGAACATGCCGGCATACCCCAGATGCTGGGCGCATCCGGAGCAAAGGTGCAGTTCCGAGGACTCTCCGTCCACGATCCGTTTGATGTGTGTCGTGGCCTCGTTTCGGCCACAGTTCTGGCAAAGCATGGAATGCTTCCTTTCCGAAGTCAAAAGACTCTTTTGTTCTAACTTTCTTATTATCCGCCAAGCTACGCGATTCGTCAACCTCCCCCGACTGCGGGTTTCCTGTACGAAAGGCGTAAAAACCGCATGTTCATGACAAAAAATAGACAAGAGAATCGGGCAGATAACGACCGCTATGCCGTTGAAAAAAAGATAATATAGGTTATAATATATAAGGTCACGCTTGCGAAAGCTGTGACTTTCGTAAGCAAGTGCAAATTATGATGTTTGTAAAATCTGCGCGGGGTGACGCCCGCGTCAAAAGCGAAGGAGTTGAATGAATGGCAAGCTTAAACATTGCAGGCGTGCTCAAGCCCGCTGCAAAAGGCCATGGCGGCGCTCATGTGGCTCACCACAAGAACACCTCTGCCATGCCTGTCGAGCGTATGCCGGTCCCGGCTTCTGTCACCATCCCCCTGTCACAGCATATCGGTGCTCCGAACGAAGCACAGGTAAAAGTGGGCGATGAAGTCAAAGTCGGTCAGGTCATCGGCAGCACCGATGCATTCGTCAGTGCACCGGTCCATGCCACCATTTCCGGTACGGTCAAAGCTATCAAACCGGTCCGGATCGTCAACGGCAACATGGTCAACGCCGTTGTCATCGAGTCTGACGGAGAAATGGCGCTCTCCGAGGACGTGAAGCCTCCGGTCATCGAGACCAAACAGGACTTCCTGAACGCAGTTCGTGCGTCCGGTCTGGTCGGTCTCGGCGGCGCAGGTTTCCCGACCCACGTCAAACTTGCGTTCAAAGAGGACGCAGGGGTCGACACCCTCATCATCAATGCCGCGGAATGTGAGCCCTACATCACGGTCGACCACCGTGAGATGCTCGAACACCCGCAGGACATCCTGTCCGGCATCAAGGAAGTCGTCAAATGGCTCGGCTTCAAGAATGCCTACATCGGCATCGAGGACAACAAGGCAGATGCCTTCCAGATGCTGCTGAAGACCATGGAAGAGAACGAAGAGTTCAAAGACGTGGCACAGCTCATCTGCCTCCCGTCCACCTACCCGCAGGGCGCAGAAAAGGTCCTCATCTATTCTGCCACCGGCAGACAGGTGCCTCCGGGAAAACTGCCGTCTGACGTCGGCTGTGTCGTCATGAACGTCCAGTCCGTCTCGTTCCTCGGCCGTTACCTCAAGACCGGCAAACCGCTGGTCAGCCGTTCCCTCACCGTGGACGGTTCTGCCGTTGCCGAGCCGAAGAACCTTCGCGCTCCCCTCGGCACCATGTATTCCGACATCCTCGAATACTGCGGTGGCTTCAAAGAAGAGCCTTACAAGATCATGGCCGGCGGCCCGATGATGGGTATCGCCACCATCGACGCTGAGGTCCCGCTGCTCAAGAACAACAACGCGATCACCTGCCTTGCCAAAGGCTCTGTGAAGGTCAAACCCACCCGTGCCTGCATCCGCTGCGGCCGGTGTGTCGAAGCATGTCCCATGTGCCTCGAGCCCACGCTCATCGAGAAGAAGGCTCACCTTAAGGATGTCGACGGCCTGAACAAAGCGAGCGTCATGACCTGCATGGAATGCGGAAGCTGTGCCTTCGCATGTCCGTCCGGCCGCCCGCTCGTCCAGTACATGCGCCTTGGTAAGGCGATCATCAGAGAGGCAGGTGCGAAAAAATGATCGATACCAAAAAACTGACGGTCAGCGCTTCGCCTCATCAGAAGTCTGCTGACACCACGACCGGCATCATGCGCGATGTCATCATCGCCCTTGTCCCCGCCGGCGTCGCTGCAGTCATCGTCTTCGGCCTTCGTGCCCTGGCGGTCATCCTCGTCTCCGTCATCTCCTGCGTTCTGGCTGAGTTCCTCTCCCGGAAGGCAATGAAGAAGGAAGACACCATCACAGACCTGTCGGCTGTCGTCACCGGTCTGCTCCTGGCCTACAACCTCCCCTCCAACATCCCCTTCTGGATCGTTGTCCTGGGTGCGGTCATCGCCATCGTCGTCATCAAGCAGATGTTCGGCGGCATCGGCCAGAACTTCATCAACCCGGCTCTGGGCGCCAGAGTCATCCTCATGTCCGCGTTCCCCGGCAGAATGTCCGCCGGTGCCTTCGCAGGACTGAACAAATCCGGCTGGGACGTCGACGCCCTCACCGGCGCCACTCCCATGGGCATGGTCGGCCTTGACGGTGTCAAGGAAGGCGCTCCCACTCTGTCCGAACTGTTCTTCGGTAACGTCAGCGGATGTCTTGGCGAAGTTTCCGCCATCGCACTCCTGATCGGCGGCATCTATCTGATGGTCCGCAAGGTCATCTCCCCTATCATCCCCTGCACGTACATCGCCACCGTCGCCATCTTCTGCACGTTCGCTCAGGGCTTCGACATGTATGCCGTTGCTTACGAACTGCTCGCCGGCGGTCTGTTCCTCGGTGCCATCTTCATGGCGACCGACTATACGACGTCTCCCATCACGAACAAAGGTAAGATCATCGCCGGCATCTTCTGCGGCGTCGTCACCTGCGTCATTCGTCTCTGGGGTTCCCTTCCGGAAGGCGTCTCCTTCTCCATCATCCTCATGAACGTGTTTGTACCGTACTTTGAGGACTGGACGGCTCCGACTCCGTTCGGTTTCGTCAAGGAGAAGAAACAGAAAAAGGCAAAGGAGGAGACCAAAGCATGAATAAGAAATTCAGTCCCAAAGAGGTCTTAGTCCCCACCCTTACCCTGTTCCTCATCGCCCTCGTCGCGACCCTGCTCCTCGCCATGGTCAACGGCGTGACCGCCGACCGCATCGCCGCCGGTAAGGCAGCTGCGGAAGCAGAAGCGCGTCAGTCGGTCTTCCCCGACGCCAAGAACTTCGTCGACAAGACCAACTACTTCGAAGCCACGGACGCTGACGGCAACGTCATCGGCTATGTCTTCAACACGGCCAGCAAAGGTTACGGCGGAGATGTCCCGCTCACCGTCGGTATCGACGCCAACGGCACCATCACCGGCATCGTCCCCGGCGACCTCTCCAACGAGACCCCGGGCCTTGGCCAGAACGCCAGCAATGACAGTTTCCGCGAGCAGTTCGTCGGCAAGACCGGCAAGGTCTCCGTCGTCAAGAACGCGCCCGGCGAAAACGAGATCCAGGCGCTCACCAGTGCCACCATCACGTCCACTGCCGTTGTCAACGCTGTCAACGATGCAGTCGACCAGTTCAATGAAATCACAGGAGGTGGCAAGTAATGGCTGAAGCTGCAAAGAGAAGCGCTCTCGGTGAGCTCACCAAGGGCTTCGTCAAAGAGAACCCTGTTCTTCGCCTGGTCCTCGGCACCTGCCCGACCCTCGCGATTTCCACTTCCGTCGAGAACGCCATCGGTATGGGCATTGCCGCTACCCTCGTTCTCATCATGTCCAACGCTGTCATTTCCGCGCTGCGGAAAGTCATCCCCTCGAAAGTCCGCGTTCCCTGCTTCATCGTAGTCATCGCCGCTTTCGTTTCCATGATCCAGCTGCTCGTCAAAGCCTTCGCGCCGGCCCTCGACGCCGCCCTGGGCATCTACCTGCCGCTGATCGTCGTCAACTGTATCATCCTCGGCCGTGCGGAAGCCTTCGCCAGCAAGAACGGCATCGGGCTCTCCATCCTGGACGGTGTCGGCATGGGCATCGGTTTCACGGTCGCCCTCACCCTCATGGCTATCATCCGTGAGTTCTTCGGTTCCGGCAACCTGACCCTCAAGGTCCTCGGCTTCGGTACCACCCTCACCGACATCTTCGGTCTCGGTGACAGTAACGTCCTGTCCGCCATCCATCTTGAACCGATCATCGTCTTCATCCTGGCCCCCGGTGGTTTCTTCGTCTTCGGTCTCCTTGTCGCTCTGGTCAACAAACTGACGACCAAGAAGGGCGGCGACCCTGCCGAACTGAACTGCTGCGACGTCCGTGAAGATGCAGACGGGAACCTGGTCCTCGTCTCCGACGGCAAGACCATCGTCATGCCCAAGGTCGACACCACTCCCCAGGTCAAGAAAGTTGAAAAGGCCGGAAAGGAGGCTGCTGAAGCATGAAGTTAGTTGCTATTATGCTGACGACGATCTTCACGCAGAACTTCGTCCTCTCGAAATTCCTCGGTATCTGCCCCTTCCTTGGTGTTTCCAAGAAGAAAGATACCGCCATCGGCATGAGCGCGGCGGTCATTTTCGTCATGCTCCTCGCCACCCTCGTTTGTTATCCGCTGAACGTCCTCCTCGAGAAGAACGGCTTCGAGTACCTGCAGACCCTGGTCTTCATCCTCGTCATCGCCGCTCTCGTTCAGTTCGTTGAGATCGCCATGAAGAAGTACATGAAGCCGCTGTACAACTCCCTCGGCATCTTCCTTCCTCTGATCACCACGAACTGCGCCGTTCTGGGTATCGTTACCCTGAACGTCCAGGAAGGCTACAATTTCATCGAATCCATGTTCAATGCACTGGGCGCCGGCCTCGGTTTCATGCTCGCCATGATCATGTTCTCCGGCATCCGTGAGAGAATGGAAGGTAACGACGTGCCGAAATTCTGGCAGGGCCTTCCCATCACCCTCGTTGCCGCCGCGCTCGTCACCTGCACGTTCCTCGGCTTCACCGGTGTCATTGAGAACATGTTCGGCGCTTAAGAAAGGAATGGTGAAACAATGAATCCGATCGTATTAGCGGTACTCATCGTCGCCATCCTTGGCCTGGTCGCCGGTCTTCTGCTCGCAATCGCCTCCATCGTTATGGCCGTTCCGGTCGACGAGAAAGCGATCGCCATCGAAGAGGTCCTGGCCGGTGCCAACTGCGGCGCCTGCGGTTATTCCGGCTGTGCCGGTTACGCGGCGGCCCTCGCTGCCGGCGAATGTGAAGACACGTCCCTCTGCTCCCCCGGCGGCTCCGCCTGCGCGAAAGCCGTTGCCGAGATCATGGGCGTTGCTGCGGGAGACTCCACTCCCATGACGGCAGTGGTCCTGTGCCACGGCACAGAAGCCAATGCCGGCAACATCATGGATTACCACGGAGACATGAGCTGTAAAACGGCAGCTCAGCTGTTCGGCGGCGGCAAAGCCTGCTCCTACGGCTGTCTCGGTCTTGGCGACTGCGAAGCGGCCTGTCCCTTCGACGCCATCCATGTCGGCGAAAACGGCCTTGCGGAAGTCGATTCCGAGAAGTGCCGCGCCTGCAAGATCTGCATCAACGTTTGTCCGAAGGGCGTCATCGAACTGGCTCCCCTCTACAAGCATGAAGCAGTGGTCTACTGCCAGAACCACAACAAGGGCGGCGAGACCAGAAAACAGTGCAAAGTCGGCTGTATCGGCTGCATGAAGTGCCAGAAGACCTGCCAGCACGACGCCATCCATGTCACGAACTTCAAAGCGTCCGTGGACTATGGCAAGTGCGTTGGCTGCGGCGACTGCGCGGAAGCCTGCCCTGTCGGCTGCATCGACATGAGCACCTTCGGCAAACTGGTCATCGTCGACCCGGTCGTTGCCCAGGTGAAACCCGTCGAAAAAGAAGCGTAACCTCAACTCCAAGTTCGCTTTATAAATGGTATAAAGACCCGGCTGGTCTCAGCCGGGTCTTTTTCTCTGCTCTGCCCTTCGAAATGAGGCCGTAAATCGCCGATAAGCACATTTTTAACAATCTTTTCCCGGTTCACGCAAGTTTTTTGCAAAAACTTTGATAATTTTCTGACAATTCGTTGACTTTCACAATACAGTTGCTCTATAATTGTGCATGCTGTCTACCCCGGCAGCACCCTGTCATCAATAACCTAATATAGGAGGCACATAGAAATGTCCAGAGTATTCAACTTCTCCGCGGGCCCTTCCATGCTCCCGGAATCCGTCCTCAACAAAGCCGCCGATGAGCTGCTCGACTACGAGGGCACCGGCGAATCCGTCATGGAGATGTCCCACCGCAGCAAAGAGTATCAGGCGATCATCGACCAGGCGGAAGCGGACCTCCGTACCCTCATGAACATCCCGGACAACTACAAAGTCCTGTTCCTGCAGGGCGGCGCGTCCACCCAGTTCGCGGCCATCCCCCTGAACTTCATGAACGGCAGCGGCAAAGCCGACTACATCGTTTCCGGTGTCTGGTCCAAGAAGGCTGCCGCAGAGGCATCCCGCTACGGCGATGTGAAGATCGTCGCTTCGAGCGCCGACCAGAACTTCTCCTGCGTCCCGGAAGTCGACCCCTCTGAGTTCCGTTCCGATGCCGACTATTTCTACATCTGCATGAACGAGACGGTCCACGGCAACATCATCCGCGACCTTCCCGAGACCGGCGATGTACCGCTCATCGCGGACATCTCCTCCTGCTTCCTCTCCGAGCCCCTCGACGTCTCGAAGTTCGGTATGCTCTACGGCGGCGCCCAGAAGAACATCGCCCCCGCAGGTCTCACCATCTGCATCATCCGCGAAGACCTTCTCGGCAACGCGAGAGACATCACGCCGACCATGCTCAACTATGAGACCATGGCAGGCTCCGGCTCCATGTACAACACGCCTCCCTGCTGGTGCATCTACATGGCAGGCCTCGTCTTCCAGTGGCTCCTCAAGATGGGCGGCCTCGAGGAGATGAAGAGACGCAACGAAGCCAAAGCGGCCATCCTCTACAACTACCTCGATGAAAGCAAGATGTTCAAGGGCACGGTCGTCAAGAAGGACCGCTCCCTCATGAACGTCCCCTTCGTCACCGACTCCGATGAGCTCAACGCCGAGTTCATCAAGGGCTGCACCGAGCACGGCCTCATCAACATCAAGGGCCACCGTTCCGTCGGCGGCATGCGCGCCTCCATCTACAACGCCATGCCCATCGAAGGCGTCGAAGCCCTCGTCGCTTACATGAAAGAGTTCGAAGAAGCTCACACCGCTGAATAAAGGAGAATCCACCCCGTCATGTACAACATTCTGACCCTCAACAACATCTCGGAGGCCGGGCTCAGCCAGCTCGACCCCGCCAAATACACCGTCGGTGCAGACGTGGCCGAGCCGGACGCCATCCTCGTCCGCAGCGCCAAGATGCACGACATGGAGTTCGCTCCGAACACACTCGCCATCGCGAGAGCCGGCGCCGGCACCAACAACGTGCCCGTCGACCGCTGTGCCGAAGAAGGCATCGTCGTCTTCAACACCCCGGGTGCCAACGCCAACGCCGTCAAGGAACTCGTCCTCTGCGCCCTGTTCCTGACCTCCCGCAAGATCATCCCCGGCATCGAATTCGCCAACTCCCTGAAGGGCAAGGGCGATGAGTGCGGCAAGCTCGTCGAGAAGGGCAAGTCCGCCTTCGCCGGTCCGGAGATCAAGGGCAAGAAGCTCGGTGTCATCGGCCTCGGTGCCATCGGCGTCAAGGTCGCCAACTCCGCCCGCAACCTCGGCATGGAAGTCCTCGGCTATGACCCGTACCTTTCCGTCGACGCGGCCTGGAACCTGTCGAGCCATATCCGCCACGCCTCTTCCCTCGATGACATCTTCACCGAGTGCGACTATATCACCGTCCATGTCCCGCTGACCGACAGCACGAAGGACACCATCAACAAGGAAGCCTTCGACAAGATGAAGGACGGCGTCCGCATCCTGAACTTCTCCCGTGACGGTCTCGTCAACACCGCCGACATGATCGAAGCCCTCGAGAGCGGCAAAGTGGCTGCCTATGCCACCGACTTCGCGGTCGACGACCTCCTCGGCGTCCCCGGTGTCATCACCATGCCGCACCTCGGTGCCTCCACGCCGGAGTCCGAAGACAACTGTGCGAGAATGGCCGCCTATGAACTCGTCGAGTACCTCGAGAACGGCAACATCAAGAACTCGGTCAACATGCCGAACGCCGAGATGGCGAGAGTCTGCAAGAACCGTCTCTGTGTCATCCACAAGAACGTCCCGAACGTTCTGAGAGGCATCACGAGCCAGTTCGTCGATTCCAACATCAACGACTTCATGAACCGTTCCAAAGGCGACATCTCCTACACGATCCTCGAAGTCGACGGCGACATCTCCGACGAGATGATCTCCGACATCGAGCAGATCGAAGGCGTCATCCGCGTCCGTGCCATCCGCGGCTGAATCGCGTAACACAACAGAAAAGACCTCAGGCAACTGCCTGAGGTCTTATTTTTATGGGTGGGTCTTACAGTTCTTCCGCAAGGTACACGCCGTCGATCGCCCGGATGCTTTCGAGCACTTCTTCGGCAGGGACCGCTTTCTGGAAACGGAGGGTGAAGATGGCGCTGGAGTTCATGCCGTCCTGGTCCTTCGTACGGGTGATCTCGAGGCCGCGGACTTTGACGTTCTGCTCCTTGAGGCCTTCGAAGACCGTCTCGAGGACGGAGCGGCTGCGGAACTCGAGGTAGACGTTGATGTCCGGGTGGCGCCGCATGAACGCGTATTCCATCTGGGCAAAGAAGATCTCCGAGATGAGGACCAGCACGGTGGCGATGAGCCCTCCCTCGTAGAATCCGGCGCCGATGGCGAGGCCGACGATGGCACAGGTCCAGAGACCGGCGGCGGTGGTCAGGCCCTTGATCTGGTTGCGGCGGGTGACGATGATGGTACCGGCGCCGATGAAACCGATGCCCGCGATGACCTGGGCTCCGAGCCGGGCCATATCGGTAAAGAGGCCCTGGGACAGGAACAGGTACTGACCGGTCATGGTGGTCATGGCGGCGCCCACACAGATGAGGATGTGGGTCCGGAAGCCGGCGGGGCGGCGCTTGAACTCCCGCTCAAGGCCGATGAGCGCGCCGCACAGGAACGTCAGGAACAGTCGGAGAGCGACCGACAGGACCGTGATGTCCCGGACGTTGTCAAATAATGAAAACATGGTCTCTCCCCTCCTCAGATCTCTTTGACGGTGTAGACCTCGTCGAGGTCTGACAGCATGGTGATGAGTTCGTGGTGCGGTGCCCGGTGCGGCATCCGAAGGTACAGGACCGCGTTGGGCTTCTGGACGATCTGCTCTTTTCCGTGGTGGATGTCCATATCGAAGATGTTGATGTCCTGTTCCTTGATGGTCCGGAGGATCTCGCCGATCTCGCCCATGGAACGGAACTCCACATAGATGTTGATGTTCCGGGACCGCTCGGTGATGACCTCTTCGAGGGGCCGCAGGAGCCACATGGTGATGACGATGAGCAGGAACGCCAGGATGGCAGCTTCATAGAACCCGGCTCCGATGACGAGGCCGAGGCAGGCCGACGCCCAGAGGCCGGACGCGGTGGTAAGACCCTTGACCTTCTGCTGGTTCGTCGCGATGACCGTGCCGGCACCGAGAAAACCGATGCCGTTGATGACCTGCGCGCCGAACCGGGAGACGTCCGTTTTGAGGCCGACGGCTTCCGCCATGGGCGCCCAGTCGGTCGTCAGCATGACATATTCATACTGGCTCAGGACCATCGTCAAAGCGGCGCCGATGCAGACGAGGGTATACGTCCGCGGACCCGCCGGCCGGTGTCTCAGACCGCGGTCCAGGCCGACGAGGCCTCCGAGGACCAGGGCGAGGAGGAGCCGCAGGAACACAGACGCTGTATTGAAATCTCGGAAATAATCCAGTTGACTCAGCATGTTCTAACCTTCCTTCATTCCAATATTGTATCACTCCTGTCCCGTTTGGCAAGCTTTTCCGGTCGCATGTTCGTACAAAAAGGGTTGCCAGCCAAAAGCCGGGTGTACTATAATGTTTTTGGTCTGATAAGGTGCTGTCGCATGACAGTGCAGAACAACAGAAAAGGAGAAATGATCTATGTAAGCAAAGACCTCTCGTGTATTCGCGATCCTCATGGCGGTCGCCATGGTCCTCATGATGACCGGCTGCTCCGAAGCCACCCGGAACTTCCTGCACAACGGCTGGGACTACGAAGTCGACGGCGTCCAGTATGAGCCCGGCTTCAACGACACCTATGAGTCCGTCGCTCCCGCCGCCAACGGCTCTGCCGCTGACCGCTCCGCTTACGGTTCCTACGCCGGCCCCGCCGCTTCCGGTTCCACCGCGACGGCCGGTGCTGCCACGGCCGGTGCCGCCACTGCCGGTTCCGCCAAAGCGGGCGCTGCCAAAGCCGGTTCCACCGCCGGTGCTGCCACGGCGAACAAGACCTCTTACACCGCTGCGGAAGCTCTCGAACTTTACAAGAGCGCAGCGAACAAGGTCAAGACCACTGCGAAGTCCGCCACTCGTACTTCCGAGACCATCCGGACCATCAGCGGTTCCATCCCCTCCCTCTACTCGAGCTTCGGCTTCAAAGAGGGCACCAAGACCGAAAAGGTCGTTGCCAGCGGTTCTTCCGAACTGAAGGACAAGTTCCCGGTCGAGAAGAAGTCCTACACCTGCAACCTCAGCGCGTCTGACATCAAGTCCGCTACGGTCCAGAGCAACGGTTCTTCCAAGGTCGTTACCATCGTCGTCAAAGACGACAACCCCGGCACCTACAGCAACTCCTCCAAGTGTGTCTCCACCATCAGCATCCCGATCGGCACCTGGACCTGCAAGGGCGTCACCCTTCGCGGCACCATCGATGCCAACGGCAGACTGACGAGCCTCTACTACAAGATGCCGACGTATGTCACTCAGGGTTCCGACGCCTTCGCGTTCTCCCTCGAGCAGAACTGGACGGTCGCTTACTAAGCCTTCGGCGAACGACATCCTGTCACACATAAAAAATACCGGACAGCTCAAAAAGCTGTCCGGTTTCTTTTTTGTCTGGAACGATCAGTTGTTCACGTGGTCCCAGGGACTCGGAGCCGCAGTAGTCGACCGACTGGTTGACTGAGTTGTTGGCGGAGTCTCAGTAGTGGGTTCCGTCGTCGGAGCGGTCGTACTTTGCGTCGTCGAAGCCGTCGTGCTCCGGGTCGTCGAACGCGTGGTCGAAGCCGTCGTGCTCCGGGTCGTCGTTCTGGTGGACGTCCGGCGGCTGGTGCTGCTGTAGCTCGTCGAGGCGGTGGACTCACTGATCTCGCCGTTCTCATCGTACTGAGCGGAGATGTCCTCTTCCGTTGTGGTCGTGGTCGCAGACGCGTTGTTGGAGACGCTGCGCTCGAACGCGGTGGTCTTCACCTGAGCGGTCGTGGCTTCGGCAGCCTTGTCGGAACGGCCGGTGAAGTGGGAGATGAGGACTCCGCCAAGGACCAGCAGCAGGGCTGCCAGGATGGCGATGATGGCAATGGTCATGCGGCGGCGGTTCTTTTTGCTGAACACCGGTGTATCGCCTTCGTCGGGCAGGAACACACTGTCATCGATATTGTTTTCGTAGGACCGAGGCTCGTCTCTGTAACGGGTCTTGTTCCGGGGTTTCCGGTAATTCTCGTAACGGGGCATGTCGTCGTCATAGGTCTGTACCTCAGGGGGAGCTTCGACCTCGACGGGCTCTGCCGCTTCCAGAGCTTCGGCAGCGGGTGCCTCATAGGGGACATAGTCCTCTGCAGCCGGAGCAACCGCGGCCGCCGCAGCGGTCTCTCCGCCGGCGAAGTAGGAGCCGGGACCGTAGGACTCTTCGAACATGGGCTCGTAGCTGTCGTAGTACTCTTCGTCATCGGCAGCGGGAGCTTCCGAGCGCGTATAGACGACGGGTTCCGGTTCTGCAGGTTTCGGGACCGCGGCGGGGTCGGTGGTGTAGGTCACATCGTCCAGGGCACCGGGTGCCGAGTAGCCGAAGTCGACTTCATAATCGTCCTCTGCGCCGGCGGCTTCCGGAGTCGGGGCGACCACGATGGTGTCTTCGACTTCCGGTTCCGGAGCCGGAGTGTAAACGGGTTCCGGGGCTGGGGCATAGGTCTCATAGACCGGCTCTTCCACAGCAGGAGCTTCGACGACCGGCTCTTCCGGCAGTTTCACGTGGCTGCCGCCGAGGTCGATCTCGAACATCTGGATGCGGTCGTTGTCGGAGGAACCGACTTTGACGGGACCGCTATGGACCGGTGCTTCCGGGACGGGCTCTGCCGCGTCGATCGGTTCCGAGTTGATGTCGGTGAACACGAAACTCGGTTTCTCGTCGACCGGGGCCTCTTCCGGAACGAACTCTTCTTCCGGGATGAATTCTTCTTCCGGTCCTTTTTTGAACCGGCCGAGGATATCTTTCATTGCCATATTGTTACGCGCTCCTTTCCTTGAGCGATGTCGTTTTGCTGTGTGTATGTTTAAAAAATGATATAACGTTTATTCGTTATTCTCACCGGTCGTCGACTGTGTGGGCGTCTGGGTTGTGGTTGTAGATTGTGTTGTGGTCGACTGTGTGGTCGACTGCGTCGTAGACTCTGTGGTCGTCTGTGTCACCCTCGTCGTACTCGCCGTCCGGGTCGTGATCCGCTTCGTCGTGTTCGGGATGACATAGTACGTCGTGCGGACGATGGACGCCTTTGTCGTGGTGTCCCCTTCTTCCGTGACGCTCGAGGTATCTTCTGCCGAGACCTCCGTCGGGGGCAGCAGT
>JAFTZU010000011.1 GCA_017461005.1 Clostridia bacterium | reverse complement strand
GTCTCCTTCAGGTACGGCAGGATGAGTGCCGTCGGGCAGACATAGGACACCAGCGTGCAGATGGCGAATTCATAGCCGGTGATGGGGGCGTTCTCGAGTTTTCTCAGTTCACTGAGTTCGGTGATGACGTCGCACAGTTCATTGTGCTCTTTGACCGCAGCGCGGATGGCGTCGTCGGAGATGTCCACACCGTAGACGTTCTTGAACTCTTCCAGCAGGCGGAGCCGGACCTGGATGGCCATGTGCTCGACACTGTAGTCCTCGACCTTATAGGGGACGTCCAGATGCGTGCAGAAGAAGTCCGGTTTCGTGTTGCAGTTCAGTACTTCGATGTGCTCTGCACAGCGGTTCATCGCCGAGCAGGCATCGACTTCCGCCAGAACGTCGAGGTACTGGTAACCGCCTTCGATGGCGCGTTCCAGCACACTGCGGGCGAACTCGCAGGTGTAGTTCGACATGTAGTATGTCGCGATGTCGATGGAGCCCGTGTTCGGGGCCCTGAGACGGGTCGAGAAACAGTTGCCCACATTCAGGAGCACTTCCGGCATGTGGTAGCAGGTGTACCCGACGCAGATCTGACCGTCTGCCTGCGCTTTCTTGATCAGTTCATTGTCCTGATTCTCGAGCAGGTCTTCGAAGTAGATCAGATGTTTTAGATCCTTCATTTACACACCTCTCTCTTTTCATAGATACCTAACCTAAATGGCACATTTTTGCAGAAATGTGCCGTTCATCTTTATAATAAAACTCTGAGTCCGGGCAAAAAAGAACAGCTTGTCCAAAAATGTGCAATATTCCTAAAAAAATAAAGAGGCGCACTGTTTTTCTGCGAAAACAGTACGCCATTTTAACGATTATGTTTTGTTTTTCTTAACAAAAGCAATCAGTCTCTGCTCTTCCAGTCCCCGCACATGTGGACGGATACGGCCATGCTTTCGGCGATGTGCTCGATGTCTCTGTCACAGCCCTTGCGGAGCCAGTCCTTGATGAGTCCGTACATGCCGTAGACCCAGAACACAGAGGTCCGATGATGGGTGGCTTCACTGACGTCGGGGTGGTTCTTCCGGTATTCCTGGTAGAGCAGTTCCCGGATGGGCTCGGCGATCGCCTCAGTGACGGCCTGGTTATGCGCGTCCAGCAGCAGGGTCTTCGTCAGGGACAGGTTCCCCGGGGCGATGAGGTATTCGAGCATCCGAAGGTACGGTGCCTTCGTGTTCCCGGTCTCCTCGACCTCCTGCAGTCCGGCCCGGATGACGTCACAGATCTCGTTGCCGAACTTGTCGGCAAGGGCGTTGGTCAGGTCGTCGATGCCGTCGTAATAGGTGTAGAAGGTGGAACGGGAGAAATGGCCGATGTTGGCGACGTCTCTCACGTATACCTAGTCGATGACTTTCTTCTCTTCGATGGCCACCAGAAAGGCATCCATGATGGCGGCTTTGGTCTGTTCTGCGTGTCTGCCCAATTCACTCCACTCCCCAAACAGCGACATTTATGTATTGTTAATTTTTCCTCAAGCCGGGACGATTATAGCCAAGTCACGCGTCCGCAAAAAGAGCACTTTCAAAAAAAGTGTACGGGTTTTGTTCAAAAATGGTCAACTGCCCAATAATTTTACATAATTTTAAACGACAGCCGTCCAAAGACAGCTGTCGTTTTCGCTTTTGTTAACACGCGGTGCCGTCAGGGTGCCAGCGTGTATTTGGCGACACGGAGTCTGACCGCGCCGTCCGCGAGGAAGGCGATCCGGTCTGCGGAGAGGTCCGTCTCGAGCGTCGTGCTCATGACCTTCTCCCCGTCACCGATGAACACTTCCGCGCTGAACCGGTCGAGGATGATCCGCAGTTTCAGTTTGCCGTCCTCGTGGGACACGGCCGCTTTCCGCTGATGGATGATCGCCCGGCGGGAGCCGGAATACATGCGATCGATCTTCACGGTCGACTCCTTGCGGCGGAACCGGACTTCCGTGTAGAATTCATCGTTCTTTGCGAACCGGATGGCGAATCGCCGGTAAAGGGCCTCCGGGTCGGCGGCCTCCACCTCTACAGTGAGGTCCACCATGCGGCCGGAAACGCCGTCCAGTTCCCGCTCCTCGGAGGAGAGGACGAGGTCCTCATACACGACTTCGTCGGTGCGCAGTTCCTCCAGTTCCCGGATGGGGGTCTGGTACAGGACGCCATCCTTCAGGTGCAGTTCCCGCGGGATGCTCATCTGACCGAACCACGGGGTCGACTTGGTGTGCAGGTTGCAGGTGTCCCAGTTCTGCATCCAGCCGATCATGATGCGGCGGCCGTCGGGTGCCAGGACCGTCTGCGGCGCATAGAAGTCGATGCCGTAGTCGATGGTGTGGTCCCCTTCTTCAAAGAAGGTCTCGGTCTCCTCATCATAGGTGCCGGTGAGGTAGAACGTGCCGTTGCCGTTCTGGTACTCGAGGCCCTTCGGGAGCATGTCCTGCGAGCTGCCGAGCAACACGTACTTCCCGTCCAGTTCAAAGAAGTCCGGGCACTCCCACATACGGCCGAGCCGGTTGTGGTTCTCGACGAAGACCTTGTCGAACGCCCAGTGGGTGGCGTCGTCGGAGCGGAACAGGAGCATCTGTCCGCCGTGGCCCTCGTGGTTGTTGGCAACGAGCACGCGGTAGGTACCGTCGGCCACCCGCCAGGGTTTCGGGTCCCGGAACGCGAATTTGCTTCCGCCCTCCGGAAGGTCGGCGTCCGTCAGGACCGGGTTCCCTTCATATTTTTCATAGTCGAGGCCGTCGCCAAAGGCCAGGTTCTGGGTCTGGACCTCCCGGGTCATGCCGCCCTCGCCGATCTCGTTGATGACGCCCGTGTACATGAGCATCTGCCGGCCGTCGGGCAGGGTGATGGCGTTGCCGGAGAAGCAGCCGTCCCGGTCGTAGATGCGGTCCGGTGCCAGCGCCGCCGGCAGGTACTCCCAGTGGAGCAGGTCGGTGCTCACCGCGTGGCCCCAGTGCATGGGGCCCCAGTGGGAGTCGTACGGGTGGTACTGGTAAAACATGTGGTACTGACCCATATAGTATGAGAATCCGTTCGGATCGTTCATCCATCCGACGCGGGCGGACAGATGGAACCCCGGGCGGTCCTCCGGTTTGATGTAAGTCTCGATGCCCTCTTCATAGCGGCGGGCGTCGCGAAGTGCCTGACTCATAAGACAGTACCTCCCCGAAAAATTTGCGCCATTGTATTACCGTTTCATGCTGTCGTCAAGAGCTTCCACGATATTTTTTACGACTTTCGTGACTTTTTTCTGCACTTCTTCCGGTGCATAGGGGAACGTGTAGGAAATATCCGCCGCCTCGATGAGGGGCAGGTCGTTCAGAGAGTCCCCGATACCGAAGAGCAGCACGTCGCCGTACGCCTCACGGTAATAGTCCCGGAGCGCCTCGACACCTTTGCCTTTGGAGCAGCCTTTCGGCGCGATGTCGATCTCGACGACGTTCTGGAACGCGGTGACCGAATCGCCAAAGAGTTCATTGACGAGGGCCACGTTCTCGGCGGCGTCCTCGAGGCTCTCGGTGTGCGCGCTCACCTGGTGGATGAGCCCTTCGGGGACGTCATCGACACTGCTGATGACATAGTACTTCCCGGGGTAGTCCATCTCCTCGAAGACGCAGATGTCTCCCCCGACGTCGAGAGTCATGCGGAATCCCTTCGGTTGCAGGAGGTCGACGATGGCCTTCGCGACCGCCGGGTCGATGCCCCGCTTGCGGATCTCCTCATAGTGGCGATCCACGATGTTCGCGCCGGAACTGGTGATGAAGAAGTCCGGCTCCACGAGCCCCGTGATGAAGGGCGTCAGACCGCCGACCTGGCGGCCGGTGCAGAGGCCGAAAAGGTGGCCGGCCTCCTGGTACTCGCGGATCTTCTCGACGGACTCCTGCGGGAGCTTGTCCGGGTCCGCGGCTTTGTAGAAATAGAGCGTTCCGTCAAAGTCGGAAGCAAATACTTTTTTCATAGGAGTTCCTTTCAAACAACAAAGTCGTCTTTTACGGAGGGCTTCAGGTTCCAGATGGTCATGTCCACGTTGTCGCTCTTCGTGTAGAAGTGCTCCCGCTCCGTCGGGTAGACGTGGGCAGTGAAGGTCTTCTCGCCGTCGTTGATGAAGAGTTCGACGGAGCAGCGGTCGATGAAGACCCGCATGTTGCGAAGCGGTGTCTCCATGGGGACCTCCAGCTCCTCGAAAACGTTCTCGTTGAAGCGTTTGTCGAGGTCCTTTTTGCTGACCCACAGTTTTTTCTTGTGGGGGCAGTAGTGGATGGTGAAGCCGCCAGTGCCGTCCTCCTTCGTGAAGAGGTCGAGGTCGGAGTCTTCGGTCTCCCCCTTCGGGAAGGAGACCTCGAGTTCACAGAAGGCCGGCAGGGTGCCGTCTTCCGGAGCGGTGCCGTCCCGCAGGTCGTTCATAGCCGGCAGGGGCGTCTTCAGAAGTTTGCCGTCCTTCACCCGCAGTTCGCGGACAAGGGTCATGCTGCCCTCCCAGTCCTCTTCCTCGGTGGGATAGTGGTTGTCGGGAAGGCCCATCCAGCCGATGAGGATGGCTTTGTCCGGGTCGTCCACGTTGGCGGCGAGCTGGGACGCGTACATGTCGAAGCCGTAGTCGAGATAGTGGTAGTCGCCTTCAGGAGTGAAGGTCAGGGTGTCATAGTCCATGGCACCGATGAGGTAGACATTGTGGTTCGTGCTGTTCCCGCGGCCCGGCAGCGTCGTGTACTGCGGGGAGAACAGGAGGACGTCCTTTCCGGAGATGTTCTGGATGCAGGGGCATTCCCACATGCCGCCGAAGTCCTCGAACCCGGGGACGTTCAACTGGCCGGCGAACTCCCAGCCCTCGAGGAGTTTCGGGGACTTGTAGACGAGGACCGTGCCTTTCTTGTCGAGGGTCTGGGCCCCGATGAAGATGTAGTAGGTCTGTTTCTCTTCCACCCAGAAGACCTTCGGGTCTCTCTGGTGTTCACTGTAGTCGTCCCGGGGGCCGAACAGAGGCTCGTCCAGTTTGACCGGTACACCGTTCTCGTCGAGCTTCGCGGCACAGGTGTAGGGGGTACGGACCCAGTTCTCATCTCTGTGGTTGCCCGTGTAGAAGAAATAGAGCGAATCGCCCTCGGCGATGGCGGAGCCGGAGTGGCAGCCCTTGTTGTCGAAGTCCCGGTCCGGGCGCATGCCGACACCGGCGTTCTCCCAGTGGACGAGGTCGGTGCTCTTCACGTGGTACCAGTACTTGAGACCGTGCACGGCGCCCCAGGGCGTCCACTGATAAAACAGGTGCCAGACCCCGTCGTGGAAGACGAAGCCGTTCGGGTCGCTCGACAGGCCGGTGATGGGCTGGATGTGGTATTTCTGACGGTAGACGCTGTCCAGAAGGGCATCGTGGAGCCCTTTGATCTCATCGGCACTCTGCAGGACGCGGTACCGCTCTTCCAATGTCCATTCACGCATGGAAAAAACCTCCTCATACGGGTTTTGGTATCGATTTCAAAATCGTCTACCCTCATTATAAAAGGCGCGAAAAGAAAAGACAATTGGCACAGTCCACCATATTAAGGGCCCCGTTTTCGGTCGTTTCGCCGAAAAAGACTTGACCATGTTTTGAGTTAAGGGTAATCTTGTATAAGAGATTTTACAGATACACTATATAAGGGAGTTTTTCCATGGATTTCACCGGTAAGAAAGTATTAGTCGTCGGCCTTGCCCGCAGCGGCATGGCAGCCATCAAAGTCCTTCATGAGCTGGGGGCGGACATCGTCCTCTCCGAGCGCAAGCCCGCGGAGGAGCTCAAAGAGCTTTCCACGCTGAAGGAACTGGGCGTCACCATCGTCGACCAGAGCATGGAGGTCTTCGATCAGTATTACGACCTCTGTGTCAAGAACCCCGGTGTCCCCTACCGCAGCCCCTTCATGGAGGCGCTGGCGCAGCACGGCGTCCCGGTCATCACCGAGATCGAACTGGCCTTCCAGGTCGCGAAGCCGCAGCACTACATCGCCATCACGGGCACGAACGGAAAGACCACCACGACCACCCTCGTCTACGAGATCCTGAACGCGGCCTTCCCCGGCAAAGCACACCTGTGCGGCAACATCGGCATCCCGCTCTGCGAGATCGTCATGGAAGAGGGCCTCATGGAGGAGAGCGACCACTACATCGCCCTCGAGATCTCCAACTACCAGCTCGTCAACATCGACCGTTTCCGTCCGGACGTCGCCACCATCATCAACCTGACGCCCGACCACGTGGACTTCATGGGTTCCCTCGAGGCCTACTACAAGTCGAAGACCGAAGTCTACCGGAACATGAAACCGGAGGACACCTTCATCCTGAACGCGGACGACCCGGTCCTCGCGGAGTACGTGGAGAAGTACCCGGTCCCGGCCACTGTGAAGTCCTTCAGCCTCGACAACACCGACACCGACAACTACGTCAAGGATGGCCAGCTCTTTGTGGGCGATGAACCGGTCCTGCCCCTGACGTCCATCCGCCTGCCGGGCAAGCACAACCTGCAAAACGTCATGATCGCCGTGTCCGTCGCCAAAGTCCTCGGCATTTCGAATGAGACCATTCAGGAAGTCGTCGAAGGCTTCACCGGCGTCGAGCACCGCATCGAGTTCGTCCGCGAACTGGACGGCGTCCGGTACTATAACGACTCGAAGGGCACGAACACCGACGCCACCGTCACGGCGCTGAAAGCCTTCGACAAGGGTGTCATCCTGCTCCTCGGCGGCTTTGAGAAAGGCCTCCCGATGGACGACGTCAAAGCCCACCTCGGCTGTGTGAAGAAAGTCATCGGCTTCGGTGCCTGCGGTCCCCGTCTCGTGGCCGACACCGTCGGCGACGACGGCATCGTCGTCACCACCCTCGATGAGGCCGTGGCAGAGGCCGTGAAGATCGCCGAGCCCGGCGACACCGTCCTGCTGTCCCCCACCACCAGTTCCTTCGACCAGTACAGCTGCTTCGAAGAGCGCGGTGACCACTTCAAGAAACTCGTCAACGCACTGTAAATACCAAGAGGATATTTCACATGTCAGATAACCGTTACATCGGCGTCTTCGACTCGGGCATCGGCGGCCTCACCGTCGTCAAGTCCATCGTCGACAGCATGCCGGGAGAAAACATCATCTACTTCGGCGACACGGCCCACGTGCCCTACGGCACCCGCTCCGAACGTCAGATCACCGAGTACGTCCTCGCCGACGTCCGGTTCCTCCGCACGTTCGACATCAAGGCCGTCGTCATCGCCTGTAACACGGCGGACTCCGTCGCCAAGGAAAAGGTCAAGCAGGCGTACCCGGACCTCCCCGTCTTCGGCGTCGTCGACCCGGCCTCCCGGCTGGCGGCCGAGACCACGAAGAACGGCAAAGTCGGTGTCATCGCCACCAACGCCACCGTCAAGACCGGCGCTTATGAGAAGGCGATCCACCGGTACAACGCGGACGCCACCGTCTACATGGAGGCCTGCCCGCTCCTTGTTCCCCTCGTCGAGAACGGCCGGTTCAAGACCGGAGACCCGGTCATCGAGATCGTCCTGAAGGAGTACCTCGACCCGCTGGTCGAAAAGGGCATCGACACCCTGGTCCTCGGGTGCACCCACTACCCGCTCCTCTACGGGACCATCACGCACCTCTACCCGGAGCTGAACGTCATCAGTTCCTCCGACGCCGCCGCGGCCAAGATGCTCGGCACCCTCATCCAAAACGGCACCTGCAATGAGAACTCCGAGGCAGAGCAGAGCGAGCGCAAGTACTTCGTATCCGACGACGCCGAGGGCGTCGACAAACTCGCCAGAGTCTTCATGGGAGACGAACTCGGCGGCACGTTCCAGCAGGTGGACGTGGAATAAACATCGAATGAAAAAGGAGTTATTGCTATGACCGTTATGGAAGCTGCCCGCATGCTGGGCGCCGCCATCCAGGAAGACCCCCGTTTCGCCGCCTATCAGGATGCCCAGGGCATCGTCGAGAACGACCAGCAGGTCAAGGACCTCAGCGACAACCTCCAGGCCCTGCAGGACCAGTTCAACGCGGAAGCCGTCAAAGAGCAGCCCGACGAGAAGCTCCTGAACGACCTTCAGGAACAGGGCTCGGCGATGTACCAGACCATCTACCAGACCCCGGCCATGACCCGCATGATGGATGCCAAGGAAGGCATGGACCTCATGATGAACGAAGTCATGAACTACCTCTACCTCGTCATCGGCGGTGCCGACCCGGCCACCGTGGAAGTCACCCCGGAGACCATGCAGCAGATGCAGGCTGAAATGATGCAGATGCAGCAGTAAATCGCCAGAGTAATCACTAGAAGAAAAGACTCGTCTCGACCCCTCCCCGACCTAACCGTTCCCCCGGAGGGGGCCCCTTCGCCCGGGGTCTCGACGAGCTTTTCTTCTTTTTTTTTGTGTCCTTTTTCGATCATAAACGATACATTCTTTTTCCTTATCTGCAGTTGAGTTTTATCATATCTGCCCGTATAATAAAAATGGTTATTTTTACGCGTATAGAAAATGATGATGAAAGGAAGGCATATTATGAGTGAACTTTATCCGAAACTGTTCGACCCCTGGTCCATCGGCAAATGTGAGATCCCGAACCGCATCGCCCTGACCCCCATGCTCATGGAAGTCGCGGAACTGGACGGCACGGCAGGCGACCGCGCGGTCGCGTACTACGCCGAGCGCGCCAAAGGCGGCACCGGTCTCATCGAGACCGAGGTCACCCGTATTTCCGACTGGTCCGGCTGCACCGGCCCCCGCCAGCTGTCGGTCACGTCCGACCGCTGTATCCCCGGGCTCACCCGTCTCGCCGACGCCGTCCACGCGGAAGGCTCCAAGATCTTCGTCCAGCTGCACCATCCGGGTCGTCAGACCTATCAGCTGGTCGTCACGGCCTGGAAACTCTCCGACACCATCGGCCGCCACTGGAACGGCTGGTGGAAACTGTTCTTCGGCATGACGAAGTACATGGATTACTTTGAGAAACCCTTCCTCCACAACTTCTACCTGCGCACCGTCTCCGCTTCCGGCGGCGTTCCGGCCGAGCTGGCCTGCACGCCCATCGAAGTGAGCCAGAAGGTCCGCGCGCTCACGAAGTGGGAGATCAAAAAACTGGAAGATGAATTCGCCGAAGGCGCGCTCCGCTGCAAGAAGGCGGGCATCGACGGCGTCCAGCTGCACTGCTCCCACGGCTATTTCCTGCAGCAGTTCCTCTCTCCGTACACCAATCGCCGCACCGACGAGTATGGCGGTTCTCTCGAGAACCGGACCCGCATCGTCAAGAATATCATCGAAAAGATCCACAAGCTCTGCGGACCGGACTACCCCATCTCCGCCCGTCTCACCGTCGACGAGTACTACCGCCTCTTCGGTTACGATGTCGGCTATACCCTCGACGAAGGCGTCCGCATCGCGAAGAAACTCGAAGAACTGGGCGTCCAGTACCTCGACCTCTCCTGCGGCACCTATGAGACCATGAACGCATGGTGCGAGCCCACCTCCTACGAGCTCGGCTGGAGAAAAGACAATGCGAAAGCCGTCAAGGAAGCGGTCTCCATCCCCGTCGGCCAGACCGGTATGATCCGTACCCCGGAACAGGCGGAAAAGCTCCTCGAGGAAGGCTACCAGGATGTCATCGGCCTTGCCCGTCCCCTGCTCGCCGACCCGTACTGGGCCAACAAGGCGAAGGAAGGCCGCAGCAAGGAGATCAACCGCTGCATCGCCTGCCTCTACTGCCTCGAGTCCATGATGCACAACGCCCTCGCCGGCGGTCTGCCCGGACAGTGTGCCGTCAACCCGCGGACCTGCAACGAGATCGACTATCCTCTCGTCCCCGAGAAGAACGGCAACGGCAAACAGGTCGTCGTCATCGGTGCCGGCCCCGCCGGTCTCATGGCCGCCAGAGTCTGTGCCGAGAAGGGATATAAAGTCACCGTCTTCGAGAAAGCGGACAAAGTCGGCGGTCAGGTCCTCCTGGCAGCGGCTCCCGCCCAGAAGAAAAAGATCGGCTGGGTCACCGAAGACTATGAGACCCAGTGCAAGCTCCTCGGTGTGGACATCCGTCTGAACACGGAAGCCACCGTCGAGAACGTCAAAGCGCTGAAGCCCTACGCCATCTTCAACGCGACCGGCGGCACGCCGATCACCCCGAAGATCCCGGGCTACGACCTCCCGAACGTCTACACGCCGGACCAGGTCCTGCGCGGCGACGTCAAGTTCGAAGGCAAGAAGATCGCCGTCATCGGTTCCGGCATGACCGGTCTCGAGACCGCCGAGTTCCTGTCCGATGAAGGCAACGACATCATCGTCGTCGAAATGGCCGAAGAACTGGCCCCCGGCACCTGGATCCAGCACAAGATGGACGTCATCCCGAAACTCGAAGAGCGCGGCGCGCAGCTCCTGCCGGGCTGGAAGCTCGTCGAGATGAGAGAAGACAGTGTCGAAGTCGAAGACGTCAAAGTCGCCGGCCGCCTGAAGAACCTCCCCTGCGACGCCATCATCATGTCCCTCGGTGTCCGCCCGCTGGGCCTCGACAAGAACATCATGGCTCTCGCCGACCTCACCTTCACCGTTGGTGATGCCGAGAGCGCAGGACGGATCGCCAAAGCCACCCACGAAGCATACAAGGCCGCCATGGCCCTTTAAGGAAGTAACATCATTATGAGCAACCACGCCAACCCGTACGAACTCACCCAGAGCGGTGCCATGCACATGCAGGACGGCGACATCCACCAGGCCCTCAAAGACCTGGTCGTCGCCAACGATGCCATGCGGAAGATCATGGAAGCGGACCCGTCGGTCGGGAACCGGAACTTCTATGGCATCACCTGCCTGAACCTCGGCTCCGTCTACCAGATGATGCAGGACTTCGAGTCCTTCCGGGACTGTGCCCGCACCGGCACCAACTACCTCGAGGGTGTCCTGGAAGAGAAAGAGAGCCTCGACACGCTCTTCTACCTCGCGTCTGTTTACCTGCAGCTCGGCCAGGCAGATGAGATCGAAGAGAACTACGAGTCCGCGGAGAACTGGTACAAGAAAGCCATCGAGCGCCAGATCCGTGTCACGGAACAGGATCTCGACACCGAAGCCTCTCAGTACGCGAAGCAGACCCTGTCCCAGGAGTTCCTCATCCTCACCGGCCTTTACCAGAAGATGCAGAACGAGGAGAAGTACCTCGAGACCCTCGAGCGCACCGTCGACATGAAACTCGCCATCGCGCAGGAGTTCGACCACCCCTATGACTGGGCCGACGCTGCCATGGGCGAAGAGACCCTCGCCGGCGTCATCGCGCAGAAGGAACCCGCCCGGGCAGAACACCTCTTCCGGGACGCGGTCGCCATCCTGGAAAAGCAGGTCGAAAAGGAAGAGGACATCGGCGATGTACTCATCCAGGTCTACAAGGACTTCAGCGTCTTCCTGCAGCAGCAGGGCCGCCAGACGGAGGCGCTGCAGTATTTCGGGAAGGCGGAACAGCTCGCTGCCACCCGTCCGGCCTCCATGGACGCCGAGGTCGGCAGCATCATCGAGCAGGCGCTCGACTCCGACGGCATGCCCCTGCAGGCCGCCGACGACCTCCGGGCACAGATGTTCCCGGACGATGATGAACAATAAGTTTTCCACCGGCAGAGACACCATCTATCTTCTTCTTGAGGTTTGCTTTTGCTGGTCTGATTTGAGTCATCAATCTATTATAGTCAGTTTGGGAGATCTG
>JAFTZU010000010.1 GCA_017461005.1 Clostridia bacterium | reverse complement strand
GAGGGCGACATATTTCTCTGCCTCGGCCCGGTCCTTCGCGCCGATGTCGATGCACAGTTCCCGGATGGGCGGGATCTTCTTGTCCTCGTCCCCTTCACAGAGGTGCAGGGCCTTCAGCGCGATGACGCCGACCAGCCCGCACTCGAGCCGGACCGTGCGTCCGATGAGGACCGCCGGGTCGATGCCGCCGATCTCGTCGAACTTCAGGTAACCGTCGTCGGTAATGTAAGTGATCATGAGGCCCACTTCGTCCATATGGGCGAACAGGACCACTTTGTTCTTCGGACGCTTCGCGCCCTTCTTTTCCACATAGAGGTTGCCGAGGGCATCGGTCTCATAGGAGACTCCCCCTGGCAGCTGGGAGATGATGTAGTCCCGGACAGGTTCTTCTCTGCCGGAGACACCGGGCAGTTCGCAGAGGATGCGGATGTCTTCAAAGAGTGTCATACGGCACCTCCTTCTGCCGCGGGCGGACCTGACAGGACAGTGGCAGCGAGGAGCTTTGCGGTGTTCTCGATGTCGTCCATGGTCACGGTCTCGACCGTTGTATGCATGTACTTGAGCGGGATGGAGACGAGCCCGACGGGGAGCCCCGCCTTCGAGTTCGTTAGTTCATCGGCATGGGTGCCGGTGCCGCGATGCATGATCTCGATCTGGTACGGGATCTCTTCCCGTTCGGCGATCGACTTCATGCGTTCGAAGAGTTCCTTGTCAAGGATGGGCGCATAGCCGATCATCGGGCCTTTGCCGATAAGGGCCGCGTCTCTCGAGTCGATGCCGGGGGTGCGGGCGAAGCTCACGTCCACCGCGATGGCGGCGTGGGCATTGATGTTGTAAGCAGTGGCAGCGGCGGCCTGTCCCCCGACTTCCTCCCGGACCGTGAACTGGAAGTGGACAGTGCGGTCACACTCGGCCTCCTTCAGGAGCTCCGCGGTGCGGATGAGGGCGACGATGCCCGCCCGGTCGTCCATGGCACCGGAAGACACCTGGCCGTTCAGCAGTTCCGCCGGGTATGACTTCAGCGAGACCCGGTCTCCGAGTTTAACGATTCGTTTCAGTTCGTCGTCCGACAGACCGGTGTCGATGGCAAGGTCTTTGAACGGCTTCGCTTTCCCCTCGTCTTCCTTCTTTGCGAGGTGCGGCGGAATGGAGGACACGATACCGTACACGTCTTCCGTGCCGTGGACCGTCACTTCCATGCCCGAGAGGATGCGGGGGTCCATGCCGCCGCATTTGTCGAACTGCAGGAAGCCGTTCCCGCCGAACGCGGTGACGACGAGACCGATCTGGTCGAGGTGGGCGTCCAGTACGATGGCGGGGCCCTTCCCCTTTATGGTTCCGACGACCGCGCCCATGGGTGTTTTGTACAGCTCATCGACATAGGGCCTCAGGGCGTCCATCGCCACACGGGCCACCTTGTCTTCGAGCCCGGACACACCGGGGACCGACGTCAGGTCTTTGAGTAAATTCGTAAGATCCACGAAGGGACCTCCCTTCTATGACGGAACGTTATCCGTCAAACAGTGGGAATATTGTAGCACAGCGCTTTGTGCCTTGTCCATGCTGACGAAAACAACATGTATTTTTTAGTGACTTTTCCTATTTACTCTACCGGAAACATCTGTAATAATGAATTTGTAAACTGAATATTCAGTTTGAATATTCAGAGTGAATCTTCGGTTTACACAGGCATGACAAGAGTTTTGAGTAAAAAGGAGTGAGTTTATGTTCTTTGGTGACGGCTCCGCTGCCGCAATGGCCGCTGCGGAAGCTGCAAAAGCTGCTGTACGAAGCACTGCGAATTTCGACTGGACATTCATTACCCTGCTCGCGCTGGTCATCGTCGGTGTCTGGATCCCGATGTGGAAAAAGAAAAAGTACGATGCCATGGCCGGTGCCCTCGCACTCTATGGTGTCCACTGGTTCTATGAGATCATGAACGCGGTCATCTGCCACTTCTCCGGCTATGCCCTGTGGCACGTGTCCCCGGAAAGCACCTCCTTCATCCTGCTGGTCGGTGTCTCCTGGGAACTGTCCCTCATGTTCTCCATCGCCGGATTCATGTCCGTCGAACTGCTGCCCGAAGACAAGAACAAGAAGATCCTCGGCATCAACAACCGTGTGCTCTTTGCCATCGGCAATGCCGCATTCTTCTCCGTCTTCGAGATCTTCCTCGCCTCCACCCCGGCCTTCATCTGGGTCTACAAATGGTGGGGCGCACTGCCGGTCTTCATTACGACCTACATCCCCTTCTTCCTCGCCGCGAACCTCACGTACGACATGAAGCGCGAAACCCAGAAGAAGTGGCTCGCCTGCCTGTGGGGCCTCGATGCGCTCCTGCTCATCGTCCTCATCCCGCTCGGCATCATCTAAACGACTCCCTCACATGAGTCCTCTATCTGCACCATAGATACAAGATGCAGAATAACAACTTGGGAAAAGGGCCCGCACTCCGGTGCGGGCCCTTTTCGTTATTTCATATCAAATTGTTTTTCGTCAGTACAGGATGGAGACGCCGGTCCAGTTGCCCTTGTTGTTGAAGGCGGCCCAGGCGGAACCCGTGGGGTTCTCGGACTTCGGAGCGTTGAAGCGAAGGGTGGTGTCGTCGTTCATCTTGAGGACCGCGTTGCCGCCCTTGACGCCGATGGCATCGTAGTCTTTCCACGCGTCCTTGTCGTTGTAACCGTCGACATGGGACTGGATGACCGGGATGACGTCCGCTTCTTCACGGTTGCGGTCGTTCAGCTGAGCGTCAGTGTCGGTGAAGGTGTACTCGCTCATCAGCGGGACCACATCGCCGGCAGCGCACATTCTGTGAAGCTGACCTTCGATCTGTCCTTTGGCGATCAGCGGAGAACCCCAGGTGACCACGTGCAGAATATTGTAGTTCTTCTGCATCGTCTTGTTGGCAGCGGCCTGCTGGGAGACCATACCGCCAAGGCTGTGGCCGGTCAGGATGAGGTTCGCGCCCTTCGGCACAGTCTGTTTGATGACCGCCATGTACTGTTTGAGGTACGGACTGTTCTGCTGGAGACCGGCTTTCAGGACGGACTCCATGTCATCGTTCTGGCCGAAGGCGCTGGTCTCGAGGCCGTGGGCCGCGACAAGGTAGATGTCACAGGTCTTGCCGTTCTGTTTCAGGACACCTTTCGTGACACTGAAGCAGCCCTGTCCGGAGATGGGGTGCGCTTCCTGGGTGTAACGGAACGTCTGATAGACCTTTTTGAGGGTCCGGGTGCCGGTCGTGTTGCGGGCATTGATGTTCGCCGCGTCATCGACGCCGACGGTCACGTTCTTCTCGAGCCAGGACGAAACGTCCGTTGCCGCGAAGGACGGGACCACCGCGAAGGCCGCCATCACGAAGACGGAGAGCACAAGGGCGATGAGTTTTCTGAATTTCATAGTCATTTCCTCCTTTGAGATGCTTCGAGTCCGGTAGTCAGCCGGACATTTTTCAACAGTCCTATTTTAGCAAAAGCGGACCCTCGTGTAAAACCCTTTCCGGAAGACAAAAACCAACCCCACGTAAAACGTGTGGTTGTTAGTAGACGGGCAAAGCCCTTGCTCCTCGCTACGCGTCTAACGCGGGGTTTTCGATTTACAAGAAAACCCCTTCTGTCAAATCGGCAGAAGGGGTTTATGTCGTTTTTGGCTTACATTTCGATGTCGACGGCATCCTGGATGTGCTTCTTCGAGTAAAGGACGACGGTGTCGCCTTCCTTCAGCATGAGGTTGCCGTTCGGGACCATGGAGCGGTTCTTCCGGCGGACCAGGACGATGAACGTCTGACGGGAGATGTCGAGGTCGCGGATGTACTGACCGTTCCAGGGGTGTTTGCGTTTGAGGATGATCTCCTTGAGGTCGAGGTCCCACTCCTTGTCGTGGGCGCTTTCGGCGCCGAGGACCAGAGTGTCCTTTTCCTGGAGGACGACGTTACCACGCGGGACGATCGTCGAGTTGCCGCGCTGGATGACGGCGACGACGACGTTGCTCGGCAGGTTCAGATCCATGATCTTCGTGCCGACCCAGTCATCGTTGTAGTTGAGCTGGACCTTGATGAAGTGGAAGTCCACTTCGCCGGTCTGCTCGTCCATCTCCTTGAAGCGCTGGTACTGTTCGACGAATCCCGCGGAAATGATACCGGTGGGGATAGCGACCATACCGACGCCGAGGAAGGTGATGATCATACCGATGATCTTACCCGCTGTGGTGATGGGGTACACATCGCCGTAGCCGACGGTCAGCAGGGCCGAAGACGCCCACCAGATGCCGGACAGGGCATTGCGGAAGACATCGGGCTGTGCCTCATGCTCCACGCTGTACATCATCAGGCTGGCGGACAGCATGAGGATGAGGATGATGAAGATGGAGGACAGCAGCTGCTGTTTCCGGCTCTTCAGAACGGCCGTGATGGTCCCGAGGGAGTCATAGTACGCGTTGATGCGGAACAGTCGGAACAGTCGCATGACGCGGAACAGACGGAACACGGTGCCGCCCTGCGGGAAGAAGAACGGAAGGTAATAGGGCAGGAACGAAATGAGGTCGACGATGCCCCAGAAGGAGAAGATGTACTTCCCGATCGCCTTACCGGTCCGTTCCTGCGGGAACAGGAGCGGCGCCGTCCAAAGACGCAGAACATAGTCGATGGCAAAGAAGGCCACCGTGACCGCTTCGATCCAGTGCAGTGCCGGCGCGTAGTGCAGTTCACAGTAATCAAAGGTGAACATGACGCTGGCGGTGACGTTCAGGATGATGAGGATGAAGCTCAGGATGTCATAGCCACGGGTGAGTCCGGTCTCGTTGTACCCGACTTCCACCATCTGGAACACGGTCGTGCGAAGGCTCGAGAACCGGCGTTTGTCGAACCGGGCCTGTTTTTCGTCCCGACGTTCCTGCACGGCTTCTCGCCGCTCTTCACGGCGCTCCTGAGCCTCTTCCCTGCGCTGTTCCCGTTCCGCCTCTTTCTCGTCCTTTTTCATCTGGCGTTCGGCCAGCTGGGCAAGACGGCTCTGC
This sequence comes from Clostridia bacterium, assembly GCA_017461005.1. Classification (GTDB taxonomy): domain Bacteria; phylum Bacillota; class Clostridia; order Oscillospirales; family Acutalibacteraceae; genus RUG420. The sequence continues at coordinate 2,603 of JAFTZU010000010.1, read as the reverse complement.
GGTTTTTTCGTGGGCGATGTATCGTGGTCCGCCGTCTCCATGTCGACGAACTCTTCCGGCTCCGCTTCTGCGGGAGCAGGAGGCGCCACGACAGTTTTTTCCGTGGGAAGGTCCGGTCCCTCTGCCTTTTTCTTCTGGATGTCTTCGAGGAACTGGCAGTCTTCGTCGAACTCCGGTTCAGGAGTTGCTTCCGGTGCCGGAGACGCTCCGGTCAGAGGCAGTTTTTGCTCTTCGTTCATAGTCGTACTGGTTCTCCCTTATTTTTTCGACCCCGGCAGAAGGTTGCCGAGGGCAGCCGGAAGGTCCGTGGGGCGGAAGAAATTGAGGGCCATCTGGCGGCGATATTCCACCGTCGGGTGGAATGCTTTTTTGCTCTGTTTCAAAACATCCTCCGGGATGCCGTCCGTCATGGAATTGTAGAAGGACAGGGCGTCCTGGCGGCGGCGGGCACCTTTCGGGTCCCACCAGCGCTCCGGGGTGCACTGGCAGCCCCGTTTGCGGGTCTTGTACATGACGGGACGCAGTCTCGTCAGGAATTCTTCATAGTCTTTGCCGGGGCCGGCCCAGCCGACTTCGGCGACGGCGAACAGCCGCGGGAACAGGGTCTGTTCCAGAGAGCCGTTGTCCTTGATGCGCTCGGTACCGACCGCCGCGACGACACCCTGCAGGTTCGGGTCATCCTGACAGACGAACTTCCCGATGTGGGGTTCGATCTCATAGACCCGTTTCAGCGGGATCATGCTGTGGGGGTAGTCGAGGTGGAGTTCGAAGCTGTCGGAGTAGACATACCGGTGGCCGTCGTCCGCGTAGTCCAGCATGGAATCGGAGTAGTTCAGGGTCCGGAACTGGACCGTGCCTGAGGTCGGCGCGTTGACCGCTTCGAGTCCGTCATTGTAGAAGACGGCTTCCTTGTCATACTTCTTCAGGAGCTCTGCCACTCTCGTCAGGAAGTAGCCGGACAGTTCCTGTGTCCCGGGCAGGTCTTCCTTTTCCATCTTGGTGCGGCAGACCGGGCAGGTCTCCCAGTCCGTGGTGACGGCGACGCCGCCGCCCACATGGAAATATTTCGACGGGAAGAGCGTGGTGACCTCTTCCAGAAGCCGGTCGATGAAGTCATAGGTGCCTTCGAACCCGGCACAGAGGATGGGCGCGTAGAGCCCGCCGACCGTCGGCAGTTCCACTCTGTCATTGTAGCAGCTGTACTGCGGGTAGGCGTGAAGCAGTGCCGTCACATGGCCCGGCAGGTCGATCTGCGGGATGACTTCGATGCCCCGGGTCTTCGCATATTCGACGATCTCTTTGACCTCGTCTCTCGTGTAGTACTTCCCGCCGGAGGACTGCTCCTGCAGTTTCGGGGCGCGAAGGACTTCGAGACGCCAGGCCTGGTCATCGGTCAGTTTCCACTGGAAGACGTTGAGCTTGCAGAGGGACATCTGTTCGAGGATCTTCTTCAGCTCCTCGACCGGGATGAAGTTGCGGGCACAGTCGAGCTGGAGGCCGCGGACGTCCCAGCGGGGCTCGTCCGTCATGGAGCAGAGGTCGGCATCGTTGAAGTCCGACAGCTGGTAAAGCGTCGTCAGCGCGCAGATGACCCCTTCTTCCGAAGCGGCCTCGACGGTGATGCCCTCTTCACCGACGGTGAGGTGGTACTCTTCTGCCTTCTCCGCCTCGATCCGGTTCAGGAACAACCAGGGCTCCTGCTTCGTTCCGGCGTCTTCTCCCTGTACCGGGATGCCGGTGCGCTCCGAGAACGCGGTCAGGCAGTAGTCGTCGAACCCGCCCAGGTCTGCCACGAGGGTCTTCGGGAACTCGTAGTTCCCGAGCGGGACCCGGACCGGTCCGTTGATTTTCGGTAATACATTCAGCATGGTTCTGCTTCCTCTCCGATTTTTCCCGGGCGGATCGTGATCTCCACGATCTCCCTCGGGTTGAACAGCCGCGGGATGAGTGGTGCCGCGGTATTGGAAACTCCGGTGCCCACGATCATGTTGCCGTAGGCGCCCCGGACGTATTTTGCCATGAGTCCCTGTCCCGGTGCCAGGACGCCCCTCGAGAAGAAGCGCCACTGTCCGCCATGGGCGTGGCCGGACAGGATGAGGTCGATGTCCTCATGGTTCCGAAGCCCCGGGTTCCCGGTGAAGGCGTTGCGCCCGTCCGGCTCCTTGATGAAGTATTCCGGATGGTGGTTCATGAGGATCCGGTACCCGTCTTCCCGTTCGAAGTCCACGAGCCAGTCGAAGTTCGTGTAGGGCGTGTGACCGCCGATGACCAAATCGCCAAAGCGAACATAGCTGTCATCGAGCAGGACGACGCCGGTCCCGGTGATGTCCTCCGCGGACAGCTTCGGGAATTTGATCTCGTGGTTCCCGTAGGAGAAGAAGGTCGGTGCCGTGTCGGCGCAGGCCTTCAGGAACGGGAGGGCCCGTTTGTAAGTCTTGCGGTGCCGGTCGACGACGTCTCCCACCACGAGGATGGCGTCGGGCTTCTCCCCCGCCACCTGGGCGATGATGTCATCGAAGGGTTTGTTATGAACGTCGGACAGCATGATGAGTTTGTAAGTCTCGCTCACCTTCGTGCTGACCCGTTCGTAGGTCGTCAGTTTC
>JAFTZU010000081.1 GCA_017461005.1 Clostridia bacterium | reverse complement strand
TCTTCGGCGTGGTGGATGTGCCAGTTGTTGCGGCAGCCCGGTTCGAAGGTGACGTTGAAGGTCGGGACCTGTTCGGTGGTCAGCGGAGCGAGATAGCTCTGGCCGATGAAGAACTGCGCATAGGCGGTATTCGGTTCGCCGACGGGCAGGAACAGGCAGTGCTTCGCATACTCTTCGACGGTGTCGAACTGGCACTTGTTGTCCTTGCAGCCGCAGCAGCATTCTTTGGCGGGTGCTTCGTCCTCGTCGTTCCAGACGTCCTTTGCCAGACGGAAGACGGCCCATCCCTTCGGCCAGCCGACATACATGGTGGCGTGGGTGATGATGGCGGCGATCTCCTCTTTGGTCACGCCGTGTGCCTTCGCGTTCTGCAGGTGGTACACGAGAGAGCTGTCCGTGATACCGGATGCCATCAGGGAGACGACGGTGATGATGCATTTCGTTTTGACGCTGATGGCCTCTTCGTTCCAGACCTCTCCAAAGAGCACGTCATCGTTGAGGTGTGCGAACATGGGTGCGAACTCGCCGAGCTGGTCTCTGCCGGCGGTCTGTACGATCTTCTCTGCCATAAATATCCTTCTTTCCATTGCGGTAACATCTTGTGCTATAGATTATAACATAATGCAGAACATCCGGGACAGTCACAACTGCCCCGGTATTCTGTATCGATTTTTACTTCAGGTTCTTTTGGAAGAACTCGACGAGTTTGTCGAAGGGGATGTAGTCGTTGTCTCCGCCGTCGTAGAGGTCACAGTGGGTGGCGTTCGGGACGATGACAAGCTCCTTGTTGTCGCCCTTCAGGAGTTTGAAGGCGTCTTCGCCCATATAGCGGGAATGGGCCTTTTCTCCGTGAAGGACCAGGACTGCGTTACGGATCTCGTCGGCATAGCGAAGCAGGTCGAAGTTCATGAAGGGGATGTTGGACGTGACGTTCCAGCCGTCGTTGGAGTTACCGGAACGGACATGGTAACCGCGATCGGTCTTATAGTAGTCGAAATAGTCTTTGACGAACTGAGGTGCATCGTCCGGAAGCGGATCGACGACACCGCCGCCACGGGTGTACTGACCGGCTTTGTAGTCTTCCGTTCTCTGTTTGCTGAACGCCTGGCGCATGGCAAAGCGTTCCTCTTCGCTGTCATTGTCGTCAAAATAGCCTTTGGCTCCGACGCGGGTCATGTTGTACATGGTGGAAGCGACGGTCGCTTTGATGCGGGTGTCGGCAGCCGCCGCGTTGATCGCGATGCCGCCCCAGCCGCAGATACCGATGATGCCGATCTTCTCCGGGTCCACATTATCCTGAACAGACAGGAAGTCGACGGCCGCGGAAAAGTCCTCGGTGTTGATGTCGGGAGAGGCCACTCGGCGGGGCATGCCGCCGGACTCACCGGTAAAAGACGGGTCGAAGGCGATAGTCAGGAAGCCGCGCTCCGCCATGGTCTGTGCATAGAGACCGGAGCTCTGTTCCTTGATGGCGCCGAAGGGACCGCAGACCGCGATGGCGGGCAGCTTGCCTTCTGCATCTTTCGGGGTATACATGTCAGACGCAAGGGTGATGCCGTAACGGTTGACGAAGGTGACTTTCTTATGGTCGACTTTCTCGCTCTTCGGGAAAACTTTGTCCCATTCCTCGGTGAGGTCGAGGGTCTCCAGCGGTGCAAAGTCGTTGTTCATGGGTACGATCATGGTTCGTTCCTCCTCAGTGTTTCTTTTTCAGGGAATAGGTCAGGTAGTCGAGACAGTCGATCTGCTTCTGACCTTCGTGGACTTTGTTCAGGAGAGTCTGTTTCTGCTTTTGCAGCAGTCGGTCCAGTGTTCCGAAGTCGCCGTCTTCATAACATTCGCAGCAGCGTGCTTTCAGTGCATCGCCACAGCCGGCATCCTGTAATGCCTGCTCGAAGACTGCGGTCTTGTCGGTCGCATTCGCCATGCTCTCCCCTCCTTACAGCCTCAGTATATCGCCCGGAAAGAGAAATTACCAATATCTATGTTTTATTTCAAGATATTCT
>JAFTZU010000080.1 GCA_017461005.1 Clostridia bacterium | reverse complement strand
TGAACTATGACTCCGTCAAACCGATCCGCAGCATCAAAGCCCTCGACCCGAGCGTTCCTGCTCTGTTCCTGCATGGTGAGTCGGACACGTACATCGCCCCGAAGAACGTGAAGAAACTGTACAACGCGAAACGCGGCGTCAAGGCCATGCAGACCTTCCCGCTCGCGGGCCACTCCCAGTCCTGCTACCTCTATGCGCTCGAGTACAATGAGTGCATCGCGGACTTCCTCGAGGCCAACGTCAACAAGTAAGTTCCTATTTTTAACATTTGTTAAAAAAGCAAGGAAACAGAAACACCCGGGGTCCTGTCAGGATCCCGGGTTTCTGCCGCATAACTGAATGTTCGGTCAACTTTTTCAGCCTAATTTAAGACATTTTTGAGGGTGAGTGACCGTTAACCATAATATCCCTATAAATTGAACTGTTAAGTTCATACGGCACCATGTATTGTATAGTTGGAAATTGAAATGAAAACTGACTATGTGCCCTGTGCACCCGGAGGTGCCCGACTATGAGCAGACTCAAAGACTTCTTCACTTCGCTGACCGCCCTGAATGACTGGCAGGACGAAGTGGAACGCGCGAAAACCGTCTCCGCGAACGCCTACGGCTGCAAGGCCATCGCGTCCAAACGCACCGACGAGCCCGTCGTCATCAAACGCGACGCCCTCATCCTGGACCTCTGCGCCTACAGAGAGAAAAAGCAGACGGCCTGACAGCAGAAAGCCTTTGCGCTGCATCTGGATACTTACAAAAATAAGCCCGCTCATACGAGCGGGCTTTTCTTTTTTCTATTTGACGGAAAGCCGGGAAGCTTTCTCTCCGCCGGGCCTTACGCCTGGACGGTGTTGTAGATCGCCTGCAGCAGCTGACGTGCCATGTACTGGTGTCCTGCGGTGTCCGGGTGGACGGAGATGAGGAAGTTCACGAAGTACATCGGGGTCAGGAAGTCTGCGGTCTGCCACATGGTGGTCTCATGGCAGTCGACGAAGTGGACACGGTTGGCCCACGGGCTCTGCTGGGAGACATAACCGTTGATGGCGGAGTCCATCGCCCAGGCCTGTTCGGAGGCCCACTTGCGCAGGTCGTTGTCCTGGGGGTTCAGGTCCTTGAAGCAGTCGTACATGCCCATATAGTAGATCTCGGCGGTCGGGTTCATCTCGTTGATCTTCGCGAGGATGGCGTCGTAGTTCTCGAAGAACCGCTGCTTACCGACTTCCATCTCGGTCATGAAGTCGGCATAGCCGCCCATGACCTTGACGAACTGGTCCATGGTGGTGATCATCTGGAGCTGACCCTGAAGGGCGCCGATGGCGGTCTCGAGGCCGAGGCCGAAGCTGTAGTACATGGTCTTCAGGAACGGAGCGAGGAAGCCGTAGGTGCCGCCGTCGTTGTTACCGAAGTTCAGGACGATGATGTCCGCGTTGCGGATGGTCTGCTGCATCTCGGCGGCCATGGCTGCGCGCTCGTCGAGGCCGACGTTGGCGATGAGCATGATGGCGTCAGAGATGAAGTGGTCCTGCGCGTTCTCGGTCTGCTCGAGCCAGGCTTCATACTCCGGATCGATCAGACGACGGATCTCGACGGAGCGGAACGCGTCGCGGGAATAGTTATAACGGTTCTGGACACCGAGGGTGTCTGCGACCAGCTGCGGGTAGGTGCCTTCGACGTAACCGCCGTGGCCGAACGTGAACTGGTTGCCGAGGGTGTAGGCGTTGCCGGCGTCGCCGTGCATGCCGTAACCGGACGGGATGGAGTCGCCGAGGACGACCATGGTGTCTGCCGTGATCTCGTTCTGCGGACCGCGTCCCCACCGTGCGAAGGCCGCTACGCTGACGCAGCTGACCATCATGACCATGGCGACCAGGACCGCAAGAAGTTTCTTCGTGGTCTTTTTCATTTTCTTGCCCTTTCTGATTTCATACATAGTGCTTGTGTGCCGGGGCGATCTGCCCCTTTTGTTCATAAAACATTCATTATTATAGGACGGGCGTCCACCTGCGTCAAGGTTGCAAAGACCTAACAAACGCCGAAATGTGCCCCGGTTTTTTGGGCGATTTGCCACCTTGACCTACCACTGGTTGCCCGCGCTGAGAGAATATACTATAATTTGTATCAGAAGAGATTCCTGACTATTTCCCGTTTTTTGAAGGAGGACCGTACCATGGAAGTCATCAACGGCGGCAAAGCCAGACCCGGAGAAACCGACCAGCAGATCGCCCGCATCGAGCAGATGGAGAAGTACCTGGACGACGCGAAAGAGGCTGTGAAGAACGTCTCGAGCGCCCTCGAGGACTTCATGGAGGCGCAGAACAAGATCATCGCCCTCGAGCACTACTACGAAGGCGGTTGCTGGAAGAAGGACTTCGAAGATGACGAAGCCGGCCTCCTCCCCGACTACTTAAAACGCGGGGTCCTGACAGAGGACGCCATCTACGACCTCCTCACGGACAACGACGAGCTCCTCGAGATCATCTCGATGGACCAGTTCGAGAAACTCTGGTAAAAAAGAAACGTTCTGAAGCCAAAAACCCGCGCAGTGACGCGGGTTTTTGTTATTTTTTTGATGATTCGGAAATTCATACAAAAAGTCGGTCAGGCTTTTGTATCAAAG
>JAFTZU010000079.1 GCA_017461005.1 Clostridia bacterium | reverse complement strand
GCTGAGCGAACTCCATGACCGGGCGTCGAAGCTCGGCTATGAGACCCTCGCGAAGGAACTCGACGTCGGTGTCCCGACCCTGAAGGACATCGAGAAGGAACTCCTGAAACCGGGCCGCGACCCACGCGACGAGCTGCCGCCTCCCATGCTCCGCTCCGACGTCCTCGACATCAAGGACCTCAAAGAGGGCATGGAGCTCCAGGGCACCGTCCGCAACGTCATCGACTTCGGCGCGTTCGTCGACATCGGCGTCCACCAGGACGGCCTCGTCCACATCTCGCAGATCTCGAACAAGTTCATCAAACACCCGTCCGAGGTCCTCTCCGTCGGCGACGTCGTCACCGTCCGCATCCTCAGTGTGGACCTCAAGAAGGAGCGCATCTCCCTCACCATGAAAGGCGTCAAACAGCAGTAAGGCCCGGCCTGTGGCCTGAGCGACAGAGGCATGCGCATTTCCGATGTCGCTAAAACCTTGAAAAAGCTAAAAGTCCATACAAATCGCCAAAAACGGACGATTTGTATGGACTTTTTCCCTTGTTTTGGCTCGAATTCCAAGGTTGCGTCCATACAAAAACACGAAAAAAACATTTTTGTATGGACTTTGCTTTGAAAAAACCAAGAAAAATCCATACAAAACTCAGAAAAAACGAGATTTGTATGGACTTTTTACTATTTTGACTTTTCTCTAACCTGACGCCGGAGCCTCGTCGGAGGTTCATGGAGTCGGGGCGTTACGCCCCTTGGTCCAGAACCTGCGGCGCCTCCTCGCTCCGGCTGAACTTTTCTCCTGGCATCCATATAAGCACGTGCTATAGTTCACACAAAAAGAACGTCCCTCCGGCGGAAGTGCTTTTCTACTGAAAGGTCATTCTTTCTTGCCCTTTCCAAATCGGGCTTCCAGCACTCTGGCAAACTGGTCTATCGTGAAGGGGTGCTCCTGAGTCTCGAATGTGAAGAGCAGGTTCTCTCCAATGACATATCCATTCTCGAGATACAATCGAAGTTTGTCTATGAAACTGTTTCTGAAATAGTGGTCCTGATCTACCATGCCAAAGTGTTCGAAGATGACTTCCTGGCGGGTGACAGGATCCAGGATCGTAAAATCGGGATAGCGATAGGTCACACGACCATGGTCGATCAACTTGACTCTCTTTTCATAGAGGTAAGCATAGTTATGGTGGAACAGGTAGTCTGCCTGGATCCCTTCAGACTTGGATTGGACAAGGTCCCCTCTCTCAGTGGAGTAGAGCTTGTCTCCTTCGTTCTTTTGCTTCTGTACAAACTTCTGAGACAGCCATCTGATGCGGAAGGCCTCATCGCTCTCAATGGCAGGCGTTATAAATTTCTTTTTTTCTTCCTGACAAGAACCCAGCACATCTTCAACTTTTGCCATATCGCAATATTTGAGGATCTTGTTGATTGCAACCAGTTCTTTTCTTGCGGTCCGCAACGCTTTCTGATCGTATTCTTTCTGTGCGAGGCGGGCAATCGTATCCGAATGCGATTTGCCCAGATAGACCCGTTCGGCTCCTTTCTGCGAGACACGATAGAAGCCAGGGACAGAAGTCCGCGTCTTTCTGTTGACGACAAGGCTACCTTCCGGTGCATTTTCGAGACGAGATTCCAGTTTGGCGATGAGCCGCTCCAGGAAGCGCTTGCGTCGGGTGAATTCTGCTTTGGATAAATTGGATGTTAGTCCGTAGTGATATTGTGCCATGGTGTTCTCCTTTTAATGGTGGTTTGCTTGGGGGGAGAGACATGGAAATCATAGCACGGGAAACCTGCTTGGTCAAACTTCACGAGAGACTGAAAACGGCGTAGCTATGCGAAATATTGTGAATGATACTTTCGCATGAGGGTGCTCTGAACCATAACAGAACCATACTTGTCTCCGGCAAGCGAGAAAGCCGGAAGGGGATGGGGCTCGGGGAAGGGGAAGGTGGCTTTCTCCCACGCTCTTTGGCTGCCCCTTCCCCGAACAGGAAAAGACTCGAGGAAGATGCGGGAGTGCTACAAACTTGGCCTTTCTTTTGGGGAACCGTGGTGGCATAATTGTGGTGTTCAAGAATCCCGGTTAAGCCCTGGAAAGGAATCGAACCTTGACACCGAAAAAAATCATCTATATCGTACTTGGCTGCCTCTGCCTGGCGCTCGGCGTCATCGGAGTCTATCTGCCGATCCTGCCGACGACTCCGTTCCTGCTCGCGACGCTCTTTTTCTTTGCGAACAGCTCCGAAAAGTTGCATGAGTGGTTCCTCGGAACGAAGCTCTACCAGAAGCATCTGGAGTCGTTCGTGAAAAAGGAAGGCATGCGGATGCAGACGAAAGTCAGCATCATCACTATGGTCACGTTGCTGATGGGCATAGGCTTTTTCATGATGGCGCGAAAAGCCATCTGGGTCCCGTGCATCATCCTCGCCGTGGTCTGGCTCGCGCACATCGTCTACTTCGGCTTCTTCGTGAAGACCATTCCTTCGAAAGAGAAAGAACTCGATGAGCAGGCGACAGGCGAGCAAACGGCGAACGACCAGCCGACCGTATAACAGAAACAGAAAAAGGATTCGAGCATGTCTCGAGTCCTTTTCTTGTGAGGTGTGTTATTCCATGTCTGCTTGCGGGCGGTGGCGTTCGCCTGCTTGAAAGCAGTTTTAGTTTGAGGTGAGTGTGGCGCTTATTCCGCTGCGGGAGCTTCGACGGCTTCTTCTTTCGGTGCCGGAGAAAATAAAGAGTCTCAAGAAGAAAACGCCCTGGCGGAACGGCCGGGGCTCTTTTGTGCCGTTTTTCTGAAATCGATTTAAATCTTCAATTTTCCCTTTAAATATGATAGACTTATTTATTACATAAACACCTTTTTGGAGGCATACACATGAAACACATCGACATCAGGGATGTAATGACCAACGCCGAGCTCATCGGCAAGGAAGTCACCGTCTGCGGCTGGGTCCGTACATCGCGCGACTCCAAGACCATGGCGTTCGCCGAACTCAACGACGGTACCACGTTCAAGCACATCCAGATCGTCATCAATAAAACCGAATTCGCTCAGGGCGATGAACTGCCCGCGTTCCTGCGCCTTGGCGTGGCCCTCTGTGTCACCGGCACGGTCGTCCCGTCCGCTGTCAACAAGGAAGGCGGCGTGGAGATCAACGCGACCGAGATCGAACTCCTCGGCGACTGCCCGGCGGACTACCCGCTGCAGAAGAAGCGCCACACGCTGGAGTTCCTGCGGACCATGCCTCACATCCGACTGCGCTCCAACACCTTCAACGCGGTGTTCCATGTGCGCTCCGTCCTTGCCGCGGCCATCCACGAGTACTTCCAGAAGAACGGCTATGTCTATGTGAACACGCCGCTCATCACGGGTTCCGACGCGGAAGGCGCCGGCGAGATGTTCCAGGTGACCACGCAGCCCTTCGGCGCGGAGGCCAATTATGAAAACGCCGACGACTACTATGCGGACGACTTCTTCGGCCAGAAGGCCGGCCTCTCCGTCTCCGGTCAGCTGGAGGGCGAGATGGCAGCCATGGCCTTCGGCAAGATCTACACCTTCGGCCCGTCCTTCCGCGCCGAAAAGTCCAACACCCAGCGCCACGTCGCCGAGTTCTGGCACGTCGAGCCGGAGATCGCGTTCGCGGAACTGCCGGACGTCCTCGAGATCGCCGAAGACATGATGAAGTATGTCATCAAGGCGGCCATGGAGCGCTGCCCGACCGAACTCGAGTTCTTCAACAAGTTCATGGAGAAGGGCCTCCTCGACAAGCTGCAGAACGTCGTCGACTCCGACTTCGAAGTCCTCGACTACACGAAGGCCATCGAGATCCTCGAGAAGGCCGACGCCGACTTCAAGTTCCCGGTCTCCTGGGGCATGGACCTCCAGACCGAGCACGAGCGGTACATCACCGAGCAGGTCTTCAAGAAGCCTGTCTTCGTTATCAACTATCCGAAGGACATCAAGTCCTTCTACATGAAGCAGAACGCGGACGGCAAGACCGTCGCGGCGGCAGACCTTCTGGTCCCGGGCGTCGGTGAGATCATCGGCGGCTCCGAGAGAGAGGCCGACTACGACAAGCTCGTTGCGGCGATGAACGAACGCAACATGGACATGTCCGCATACGGCGACTACCTCGACCTGCGCAAGTACGGCTCCGTCCCGCACGGCGGCTACGGCCTCGGCTTCGAGCGCCTCGTCATGTACGTTACCGGTGTCGCCAACATCCGCGACGTCATCCTGTTCCCGCGTACCGTCGGAAACATCAGATAACCTCTTTTCGGACAGAAACGAGTTTGAGAATGGAAAGTGGGTGGACCTATGTCTGACACCCAATTGAATACTTCTGCGGCGGTGGGTCTTGCACAGGACAGTAAATCGCCAAAGAAGAAAATGGTCTGGCTCGAGATGCTGCGCATCTTCGCGGTGCTGCTGGTCATCTTCAACCACACGGGGGACTACGGGTTCCACTACTGGGCCACGCTCGATGGCGGGTACCGCTACTGGCTCTTCATGGGCTGCGCGGCGCTGACCGTCATGAACATCCCGATCTTCTACATGATCTCCGGTGCCCTGCTCATGGGCAGGGAGGAGAGCATCGGGACCGTCTGGCGAAAGCGGGTGCTCCGGTACGCACTGGTCATCGTCATCTTCACGTTCGTGCAGTACCTGTACCTGTGCTTCACGAGCGAGGACGGGTTCCGCGAGACCTTCAGTGTCTGGGAATGGTTCGTGACGATGCTGTCGGAGAACATCATCGTGCCGTACTGGTTCCTCTATGAGTACCTCGGGTTCCTCGTCATGCTGCCGCTGTACCGGCGCATGTTGCAGAACATGAAGGAAGAGGAGTTCCACTACCTGTTCCTCCTGTACATCATCTTCACCGGTGCGCTGCCGATCATCGAGTACATCCTGACAAAGTGGCACACCATCCTGAACATCAGTTTCAACATCGCCTACATCACGGGCGATTTACTGGTGTACCCCGCCCTCGGCTTCTACCTCATCCGCAAGCCGAAGCCGACCTGGAAACAGCTGGCGGTCATGTGGGGCCTGTCCCTGCTGTGCGTCGTCTACACCTGCCTCATGACCGAGTACAAACTCGACTACGCACACCAGCTGAGTGAAGCCCGCGTCGGCACGTTCTTCAAGATGCTCATCTGCATCCCCGCGGTCACGGTCTTCCTGACCACCCGGAAACTCTTCGACACGTCGGACGGCAAGGGCATCTCGCTCCACCCCGGTGTCGAAAAGCTCATGCTCTCCATGGGCAGCTGTGTGTTCGGTGTCTACCTCATCGAGCAGATCTTCCGAAACCTCATGTACGACTTCGGGATGGTCATGGTCGACCACCTGCCGAACTTCGTGGCAACGCTCATCTACTGTGTCGTCGTCTTCCTGGCGGCGTACCTGGTGGTCCTGGTGCTGAAACTCATCCCGGGCCTCAAAAAACTGTTATAGGCCTGCCGGCCTTCTGAAATGAATCGAAACTCCCGCAACGGTCGTGGTTGCGGGAGTTTTTTGTTTGCTTTCTTAGTAAAAATTTTTCTGTAAAAATAGTTATACAAAGACAAAAATGTATATGCAAGTGTCAAAAGATGGGGTATAATAAGCCTGTCGTATAGTATATGTGTATAGTTTTTGCGGTACATCGCGAAAGCTGCTTTGGCATAAGGAGAAAGTGACATGGCAAGACCCAAGAAACCGGAAGAGCGCAACCGCATCCGCGACGTCGCGTTCAACGTTTTTTCCAGCAAAGGCTTTGAGAACTCTTCGTTCTCGGACATCGCGAAGGAGGCTTCCGTCTCGAAGTCTCTCGTGCAGTACTACTTCCCGAAGAAGGAGCAGTTCATCCAGGACTTCATCGACAAGAGCCTGGGCGCGGTCACGCAGATCGTCCGGGAGGACCTCGACCTCACCTATGAGCACGAACTCGGTGAGCTCTACGCCATCGGTTACTGCCAGTTTTATTTCGCGATGCACAACGAGCGCATGAACTCTCTGCGCATGGACATCATCCGCGACCGGGGCAACACTGAGATGGTCGTGAAGCACGGCATCGACTGGCTCGTCAGCCACACGAACGCCATCCAGGTGGAGACGGACGAGGAGATCGAGCAGTGCAAGAGAACGCTGGTCTTCGTCGTCGGCGGTGCCTTCGACTACCTCTACGACTGCATGCTGTACGGTGTGCCCTTCGATGAAGAGTTCCTGTCCGATGCTTCCATGGCACTCCTGAACCCGTTCCTGAACGTGGAATTCCATGAGGGCGAGGCGATCCGGAAGCAGATCTCTCCGGACTGGCTGGAGACCGCCCGGAAGAAGTACAACCGGATGATCTTTACTGTCAAGTAAAGTCAGTCTCCCAACGTTAAGACACAACGAAAACATATCAATAAAACCCAAAAGAGCCCGGTAGTTAGCCGGGCTCTTTTGGGTCAAATACTTTGCGAGAGTTTTGAGAATAAAAGAGAGTTTTATGGATTGCCTTGTTCAGGCTTGCGAGCACATATCGCTTGTTATCTTGTTCGCGTATAGCTTATCAAACAGAACATATGCTGTCAAGATACTTCTTAAGACAAATTTAAGAATTCGTCAAAAGTGTTCGATAAGTCAGGAAGACCCCGGTGCAACGCACCGGGGTCTTCCCGCCAAAATACGTGTGAGAGTTTTGAGAAAAAAGAGTCGATCGCCAAAGTGGCTGTAAAACGGTTCGTTTTAGAAAATGGTTTCTGTAGCGTTCTCGACTTCTGTGAATTCTTTCCCCTTCGCAGGTTTGTCGTTGAAGAACGCCCAGGGGTTCAGACCTTCCTTCTTCATGGTCCGGTAGACCGCGATGATGTAGAAGATATCCATGATGGTGACGTTCAGGATGAGGAACTTCGTGAACGGCATCCAGGAAAGGTTCAGAGCACCGTCGGAGTAGATGGAGGGAGAGCCGAGGCCAAGGTCGTAAGAGATGACCAGCGTCAGAGCTCCGAGGCAGGACGGCGCCAGAGTTCCGAAGAACTTGAGGATGGCCATCCACAGGTTGACACCGGTCCCCTTGACTCCGCCTTCCCGGAACAGTTTCTCGATGAACAACAGCGAGATAAAGAAGTTCTGCATGTATGCGGCATAGAATTCGTTCGGGTCATGCCACTCGTAGACCGAGAAGAATACGAAGAAGAAGGAGATGAACAGAATGAAGCAGACATACGGGACCCAGAGTTTATCCGGGATGTGCGGCATCGTCTGCTTGAACTCCTTCCTGCCGTATTTGAACTTCAGGTAGAGCAGGACACAGTCGAACAGGAACCAGATGACATCCCAGACTCTTTGCCAGGTGCCATGAGCGGCGGAAACGCCAAGGAACGTGCCCTGGGTGCTCATGAAAGGTTCTCCGAAGAAACCCATCTGAAGTTCCCATGCCCAGTTGAGGCCGAGGACGAAGAGCGGCATACCGCAGGTCTTGTCCTTGAAACCTTTGTAGATGAGGATGATGTACGTAAGGGTCCAGAACAGACCGGAAATGATCGTCAGGACGTCCCACATCGGGACACCGGACGGAATCGCAAGCGCTTCCGGGCCGAGCGCGTACTGCGGATCGCCGACGCCATACTGGGACAGGTCTACGCCGTCCATGGCGCCTTCCGCGAGTCCGTAGACTTTTTCGTATAGTCTGCGGAACGCGTCGGTATCGGAGTGCATGTAGGAATATTTGACCGCTGCCTGAGGCAGTGCGGCTAACAGATTACCCATAATTTCCTCCTATATCAATATTTGATTTTCTCCAATTATGTAAAAGTCTCACACTCTCCTTCTTTTGGCTTCACACGTAAGGTTTATAATCCTGTACACACATAGTTTATTCCACATTTTTATACGCGGTCAAGAAACGTATTGCACAAAACAGCCCCGGTTGTGGTTGTGCACATTGCAGAGTGTGCCGCGATCTTCTTTGCTAAAGTGCACACGCAACTGTATAGGAAATATTGCACCCTGTACGAAAATCGCGTTACCTTGCCGTCCCGTATAGTTAACTTCCGTTGCGCCTCGCTCTCATAGCCTGCAACTTTGAACCTTTTTCCAATATCAAACCAGACACGTTTCTGATTTGACACCTTTCCCCGGCACATGCTACGCTTTCGATAGCTGGAGTTTACGTAAAGTACCTGGCGACAACGTGGTCCTAAAACTAAATGATCAAGCGCAAACGGACTCCCATTTCTTTTGGCGATGGGGCTCCAAATCACAGTTGGCAATGACCGCCAAAATGCGCTGATCAAAAGAAAGGACTGCGATTCATATGTCGATTTACCATGTCTCACTCACAATGCCTGACCCTGAGGAACTGCTGCAACGGAAGCAGTTCCTTGAAAAGACCCGGACCAAACTGGAACGCCGGCTGCAAGACTACCCGGCAGGAAGGCTTTCTGTCAGTCGGAGAAAGCGCGATGGTGCCACCGGCTTTTATCTGTTTACAGAGGACGGGAAGCGCATTTACCTGAATCGGGGACAGCAAAGAACCAAGGCGCGATTTGCTCAGAAAGAATACGACAGGAGGGCACTCTGCCTTGTCCGGCAGGAACTTGAAAAGCTGTCCGATGTCCTGGCTTATTATGAAATGCCAAAATTGGAGGATGCATATGAACAATGTATCCCGGAAAAACAACAGCTGATCGTTCCGACCATACTGTCGGATGAGGAATTCCGTCAACGCTGGCTGACGCAGGGATATGACAGGAAACAGCCATTCGAGAATGACCACCCGTTCCCGACGGAAAAAGGGGACATGGTTTGCTCAAAGACGGAAGTGCAGGAAGCCAACTACATGTTTTACCATTCGTACGATTACCTTTACGAAAAACGTCTCAACCTGATCGACGATGGCCGACCAACCTGGCGCTATCCGGATTTTACGCTTCTTGACCCTGTCACCCGGGAAGAAGTCATCTTTGAACACTTTGGCATGGTCGATGATGAGGGTTACCAACGCAGCATGTTCGACAAGATCCGTCTCTATGAAGAGAATGGTTATGTGATTGGCCAGAATTTTCTCTTTACTTTTGAAACAGCCGAGCACCCATTCACTATGGACCAGTTTATCCGTGTTCTGGAAGCGCGGTTTCCGCGAAAATAGAGCGGCGATTTGCTCCTCGAATCCAAATTCCACGTCAAAGAGCAATCCTGGCTCATTTGACGTGGAGAATAATCGCATCGCCTCTGGCTTTAGGAGGCACTGGACGAGAAAAATCCACGTCAGACAGCTCATTTCGCGTACTTGACGTGGAGAAAACTCGTTTCCGCTCTGATGAACAAGGCAGGACAGGAGAAAAAATCCACGTCAGCTCGCTCATTTTGCGTACTTGACGTGGAGAAAACTTGTTCCCGCTCTGATGAACAAGGCAGGACAGGAGAAAAAATCCACGTCAGACTGCTCGTTTCGCAGTCTTGACGTGGAAAATGTCTTTGCCACGCTGTTTTGAGAAACAAGAGAAGGTGAAAAGTCCACGTCAAAGCACAGAAAGTGTGCAGATGACGTGGACTTTTGTTGATCGATACGAGAAAGCCGCCCCGATTCCTACGGGGTGGCTTTCCCTTGGAAATGGGAACAGTTCCTGTCGACAAAAAATCAGGCTCTTTGTCGACGAGGAGGAGAAGCACTTAGAGGAGTAATTCACGCTAAACGCTGTGGAAAGCGTTTTAGCGTGAAGAACTTTTCGCCTGGCTTGCCTTGCAGGGACAAAACTCATGTTTGGGACGGGGAGGCAGGGAAACCGGGAGAAGAAGTGGGAGAACCGGGAGAGAATGCCTGGAACCGCAGAGGGGGACAAGAACAGGGCGCAGAGAGAGAACGACGGGAACTGGAGAGAAAGCGAGGGAAGAGGAAAACCGTGGAACCAGAGTGAGGGGAGCGGGAAAGCAAGGAGAAAGGTTCAGGAAAGGCTCAGACAAAAGCGCGGAGAGGAGCGCTTTTGTCTGGAAAGGAATAGGGTGGCCCCGCTTGAAGTGGCGGGGCCTTTATAATATAATTACTTAAAGTTTTTTCAAAAGGGAGGTGGCGCTGTGGCCAGAGCACTGATCGCGATGAGCGGCGGAGTGGACTCGTCCGCTTCCGCAGACCTCATGAAGCGGGCCGGCTATGACTGTGTCGGCGTCACCATGCGTCTCTTCGACCACGACGACCCGGAAGTGCGGCCGGACAAGGCCTGCTGCACGGAAGAAGATGTACAGGACGCGGTCCTTGTCTGCCTGAAGATGGACATCCCGCACCACGTCGTGGACTTCAAGGCGCAGTTCAAAGAAGCGGTCATGGACCCCTTCGTCCGGGCCTATGAGACCGGCCGCACGCCGAACCCCTGTATCAACTGCAACCGGTACCTCAAGTTCGAGGAGCTCTTCCGCCAGGCGGATGCCCTCGACTGCGACATCGTCGTCACCGGCCACTATGCCCGCGTCGAGCACAACGACGAGACCGGCCGATGGGAACTCAAAAAGGCGACCTTCCTCGAAAAGGACCAGAGCTACGTGCTCTTCAACCTGACGCAGGAACAGCTCGCCCGCATCCGCTTCCCGCTGGGCGCCATGAGCAAGACCGACGCGCGCGTCGTGGCGGAAGAGGCCGGGTTCCGGAACGCCCAGAAGCACGAGAGCCAGGACATCTGCTTCGTGCCGACGGGCAAGTACACGGACTTCATCGAGCACTACACCGGCAAGACGTACCCCCACGGCGAGTTCGTGGACATGCGAAACGGCAACGTGCTCGGAGAGCATAAAGGCATCATCCGGTACACGGTGGGCCAGCGCAAAGGCCTCGGCCTCGCGCTGCCGCAGCCGATGTACGTCACCAAAGTGGACCCTGCCGAAAACAAGGTCTACCTCGGTCTGAACGAGGACCTTTTCACGACGACGCTCCTCGCGGACGACGTCAACTGGATCAGCATCCCGGGCCTCGAAGCCGGGGAGAGCATCCGCGTCACCGCGAAGGTGCGGTACAAGCAGCCGGACAAGCCGGCAACGGTCACGGCGATGGACGACGGGCGCATCCGGGTCGTCTTCGATGAGCCGCAGCGGGCCATCACGATGGGCCAGGCCGTGGTGCTCTATGACGGAGACACCGTCGTGGGCGGCGGCACGATCACCGAGACCAGAGAGTGAGGAAATCTTTGAGTAAAGGAGGTTCTTGGAATGAGCAGCTTAAACAGCAATTCTCAGGAAAAGGACATTCAGGCAAAGACCCCTCAAACGAAATATCAAGAGCTTCTGCAATACCTGCAGAGCTTTGACAACATAGCCGTCGCCTTTTCGGGCGGCGTGGACTCCACCCTGCTGCTGACCGCAGCCGTGGAGGCCCTCGGCGCCGACCGCGTGCTCGCCGTGACCGCGGCCTCGCTGTTCTTCCCGCTGCGGGAGAAAGATGAGTCCGTCGCGTTCTGTGAGCAGCTCGGCGTGCGGCAGGTCGTCGTCCAGAAGGACGTCATGGGCATCCCGGGCGTCCCGGAGAACGGCCCGGACCGCTGCTACCACTGCAAGCAGGCGCTGTTCAAAGACCTGCAGTGCATCGCCGCAGAGAACGGGTTCACGACGGTCTGTGAAGGGTCCAACATGGACGACAACGGGGACTACCGGCCGGGGCTCATCGCCATCGCGGAGCTCGGGGTCAAGAGCCCGCTGCGTCATGTGGGGCTCTACAAGAAAGAGATCCGCGAGCTGTCGAAGGACTTAGGGCTCCCCACCTGGAAGAAACCGGCCTTCGCGTGCCTCGCCTCCCGCGTGCCCTACGGCGAACCCCTGACGGACGCCAAGCTGGACCGCATCGGGAAGGCGGAGGAGAAACTCGTGGAACTGGGCTTCGGCAACATGCGCGTCCGGGACCATGGCGACGGGGAAGTCGCCCGCATCGAACTCGAGGGCACAGACATCCAGCGCGTCATGGAACCGGAAATCGCCGCAGAAGTGGACGCGTACTTCAAGCAGCTCGGCTACACGTATGTAGCGGTCGAACTGACCGGCTATAAGACCGGAAACCTCAACCGGCAGATCGCCGCAGAGGAACTCGCGGAAGAGAGCAAAAAACAGGAGAGTTTCGCCCGAGGCGCGGACGCTCCTGAGGAATAAGCCAGAAAGCAAAGGAGAGTGGGACCATGGAAGAAATGAGACGCATCGCCAGTTTTTCCATCAACCATGATTTACTGAAAAAGGGGATCTACGTCTCCCGCATCGACGGGGACGTCATCACCTATGACATCCGCATGAAGGAGCCGAACAAGGGAGACTATGTCAGCAACCCGGCCCTCCACACGTTTGAACACCTGTTCGCGACCTACGCGCGCAACTCGAAGTACGCGGACAGTGTCATCTACGTGGGACCGATGGGCTGCCGCACGGGGTTCTATTTCCTCATGCGGGACGATGTCTCCAAAGACGAAGTCATCGACCTCGTGAAGGAGTCCTTCGCGTTCATTGCGGACTTCGAAGGAGCCATCCCCGGCGCCACCCGGAAAGAGTGTGGCAACTACCTTGAACATGACCTCGCCGGCGCGAAGGAAGTCGCTGTCGACATGCTGGAGGTCCTGAAGTCCTGGACTTCGGCGGACATGGCATACGCCGAATAAAGGCTCAGCAAATATCTTAAGTTTTGGGAGGAACCGACCATGAACGAGACCGTCGTCACTTATCTTGGGAACGATGACGTAGAAAGCGAAAACAAAGAATTGGCAGAAGTACGAAAAGAACTGGCCGAAGAACGTGCGGCGATGGAGCTGTACGGCACAGAAGGCAAACCCGAAGAGGGCCTCAACACGGAGACCGGTGTCTCCGGCGGCCCCATGAACACCATCTCCGGCGTCCTCCTGGACCCGCAGAACGTGAAGCCGGACGACATCCGGCTCTATGACATCGCGCACCCGCTGAGCTTCATCTGCCGGGGCGTCGGCCAGGTCAAGCATTTCCTGTCCGTCGGCCAGCACTGCATCAACTGCGCGAAGGAGGCGGAGGGCCGCGGCTACTCCGACCGGGTCATCCTGGCCTGCCTGCTCCACGACGGCGCGGAGGCCTATGTCTCGGACATCATCCGTCCGGTCAAGGTGCTCCTCAACAACTTCGAGGAGATCGAAGAGCGCTTCCAGGAGGCCATCTACGCCCACTTCGGGCTCGAAGACCTCACCGACGAGGAGCGGGAGCTCGTCCACCTCATCGACGACGCCATGCTCTGGAACGAGGCGAAGGAACTGTTCGCCCACGTGGAAGACCTCGAACCGCCGCTCCTGTCCACCATCCCGAACTTCAAAGTCCGGGACTTCCAGGAAGTGGAAAACGAGTTCAACCTGATGGCGGTCAACTTACTGCATCGTTTGGGAGACAGTCGCCTGTAAACCGGTTGTTTTGTACTTGACAACGTAGTAAAATGAATACCGCGGGGAGCTGCCGGAGGGTGGCTGAGAGGAGAACCCGTACATCGCCAAAGGTGTACACCGTCTCGACCCGGAGAAACCTGATTTGGATAATGCCAACGTAGGGAAGCAACAGAGTTTGACTCCGAGGGACATGCCGTCAGGTGTGTCCCTTTTTTTACGGGCGTTTCCAGCAAAGAAAGAGAGGAAACTGCTATGAGCAAACAGAAACTGGCCGAGTGCCTCGCGAACGTCAAGGCGGGCGGAGCACTGGTCCACAACATCACGAACTATGTCACCGTCAACGACGTCGCGAACGTCATCCTGGCCTCCGGCGCGAGCCCCATCATGTCGGACGAGCCGAAGGACGTGGAGGACATCACGAGCATCTGCGGGGGCCTCAACATCAACATCGGGACGCTGAACGAGCGCACCATAGAGGCGATGTACCTCGCCGGCGCAAAAGCCAACGAACTGGGGCACAAAGTCCTGCTCGATCCGGTCGGCGCCGGTGCGTCCGCCCTTCGGACGGACACCGCGAACGGCCTTCTGAAGAAGGTCAGGTTCGACGTGGTCCGCGGCAACGTCTCGGAGATCAAGACCCTCGTCGCCGGCGTCGGCACCACGAAGGGCGTGGACGCGGATGCCGCGGACGCCGTCACCGAGGACAACCTCGACGAGATGGTCGCCTTCACGAAGGCCTTCGCGGGCGAGCTCGACTGCGTCGTCGCCATCACCGGCGCCATCGACCTCGTGGCGGACAAGGACTCCTGCTACGTCATCCGCAACGGTGTGCCCGAGATGGGACGCATCACCGGCACCGGCTGCCAGCTGTCCGGCATGATGACCGGCTTCCTGGTGGCAAACCCGGGCAGCCCGCTGGAAGCGGCCGCTGCAGCGGTCTGCACTATGGGCCTCGCCGGGGAGATCGGCCTGTCCCGCCAGCAGCCGGGCGACGGAAACTCGACACTGCGGAACCGCATCATCGACGCTATCTCCAACATGACACCGGAGCAGCTCGCGGACGGCGCGAAGTTCGAAGTCCGGTAAGCACGGAGGCACACCATGATCGACTACAAAGATAAACAGCACCTCGCCCTCTACGGCGTCACGGACCGCTGGTGGGTGAAACAGAAGCTCGAAAAGGCAGGCGTTCCGGTGACGGACGACGCGCTGCGGAAAGGACTTCTGGAAGACACGAAAGCGGCTTTAGATGGCGGCATGACCTACGTCCAGATGCGCGAAAAGGGCGACCCCATGACGGAGGACGAACTCCTGACCGAAGCGCTCGCACTGAAGGCACTCTGTGAAGAGTACGGTGTGCCCTTCGTCATCGACGACGATGTGGAACTCGCCGTGAAATGTGGCGCGGATGGCGTCCATGTCGGCCAGTCCGACATGGCCTGCGTCGAGGCCCGCAAGGCGCTTGGCTCCGCCAAGGTCGTCGGCGTCTCGGCCCAGACGGTCGAGCAGGCTATACAGGCGGAAAAAGACGGCGCCGATTACCTCGGCGTGGGCGCCGTCTTCCCGACGGGCTCGAAAGATGACGCCGACGACGTGTCCCACGACACCGTCAAAGCTATCTGCGAGGCGGTCAGCATCCCGGTCATCGCCATCGGCGGCATCACCAAAGACAACGTGGGACAGCTTGCGGGCCTCGGACTCGACGGCATCGCCGTCATCAGCGCCATCTACGCTTCGGACGACCTCAAAGCCGCCACGGAAGAACTCAAAGCCAAAACGGTGGAAGCTTTGAATTTGTAATTCCAAATTGCAAATTGAAATTTGAATCTTTCGATTGAAATTAGAACTTCGAATTTTAAATATTTATTTTTAAGTTCATGCTTCCGTGTTAAATCAAACTACTTTTATCGAATAAAGAATGAATAACAACACTTCTAACATCTTCGGTCTGGAAACCCTCCTCGAGGACATTCAGAACCACAAATACAACGCCGCCATCTTCGACATCGACGGCACGCTCATCGACTCCATGCCCATCTGGGAGGACCTTGACGCGGACTTTCTGAAGACCCAGGGCATCGAACTCTCGGAGCAGGAGAAACAGGAACTCAACGCGACCATGTGGTCCATGACCGTCGATGAGGGCATCCGGTACCTCAAGGAGACGTACCAACTCGAACTCTCCGAAGAGGCCATCGGCAAGGCGCTCTCGGACGTCGTCGAGCAGTTCTACACCGACGAAGTGCCTGCGAAACAGGACGTGGCAGGGCTCGTCGAAGCGCTGCATGACGCGGGCGTCCCCATGGCGCTCGCCACGGTCGGGGAACCGTCGTACGAGACCGCCGCGCTGAAGCGCCTCGGCCTCCTCGACTATTTCGAGAGCATGTGCGACTGCAACAGCCTCGGCACAACCAAGCGGGACGCCTTCATCTACGAGACCGCCGCCAAACTCCTGCTCGGCTCCGAAAGAGGGGGCGAGCCCGCAGCCGCCAGCGAGCCAGCAGGCGAGAGCGGCCCCGCCGAGAGCAACGCCGCCGTCCTCGTCATTGAGGACGTCCTCCACGCTTTGGAGGCCGCGAAGCAGGCGGGCTTCACCACGGTCGCCGTCGAAGACGACGCCAGCGCGAAAGACAAACCGCGCATCCTCGAAGTCTCTGACTTCTACATCAAAAAAGACCAGTAAGTAAGGCACTGCGCAGGCTTCTTCGCGCTCCTGCGGCGAATCGCCAACGCGCAGCCCATACCCGCGGCACATTGGGGGCACCACCTTGTGTCGCGTAACAAAACTTTAATGCTACATCGCCAAAGGAGGCACAACCATGAGAACAGCATTAACGATCGCTGGGTCCGATTCCAGCGGAGGCGCCGGCATTCAGGCGGACATCAAAACGATGACCATGAACGGTGTTTTCGCGATGAGCGCCATCACGGCCCTGACCGCGCAGAACACGACCGGCGTGACAGCCATCCAGGAGAGCTCCCCGGACTTCCTCGCGGAGCAGCTGGATGAAGTATTTACCGACATCTTCCCGGACGCGGTGAAGATCGGGATGGTCTCGTCGTCCGACCTCATCACGACCATCGCCGAAAAGCTCCAGCAGTACGACGCGAAGAACATCGTCGTCGACCCCGTCATGGTCGCCACCAGCGGGGCGCGCCTCATCTCCGAAGAGGCCATCGACACCCTGAAGGAGGACCTCCTCCAGCTCGCGGACGTCATCACCCCGAACATCCCGGAAGCCGAAGTGCTCGCGGACATGACCATCGAGTCCGAAGCGGATATGGAAGCAGCGGCGAGGGCGATCTACAAACTCTACGGCTGTAACGTCCTGCTCAAGGGCGGACACAACCTGAACGACGCGAACGACCTGCTCTGGACCGAAGAGGGACCGACCTGGTTCCACGGCGAGCGGATCGACAACCCGAACACCCACGGCACCGGATGCACGCTGTCGAGCGCCATCGCGTCCAACCTCGCGAAGGGGTATGACATGAAAACGTCGGTCGGCCGTGCCAAGGACTACATCTCCGGCGCGCTGTCAGCCCAGCTCGACCTCGGCCACGGCAAAGGTCCCATGGCCCACAACTTCGATCTCACCGGCAAGTTCGCCGAATCCCCGGCGGAAGAAGCCCCGGCCGAGCCGTTCTCCACGACCTTCGACAACGCGACCGGCTTCTCGCTCGAGCTGATCAACGACAGCAAGGACCTCTGGAACGAAGCCGCCAACTGCGACTTCCTGACGGAGATGGGCGAGGGGACGCTGGACCACGACAAGTTCGTCGAGTACATGATCCAGGACAGCATCTACCTGCGCGACTACCTGAAGATCTTCGCCTACGCTATCGCCAAAGCCCCGAACTGGGCCGACATGCAGCTCTTCAACGGCATGCTCGCGTACTGCGATGACGGCGAGAACAAGACCCGTCTCGACATCCTGGCGAGCGTCGGCATGACGGACGCGGACATCGACCGGACCCCGATGAAGCGCCAGTGCCGCGACTACTGCGACTTCCTCAAAAAGTGGGGACAGGACGGCACGCAGGCCGAGATCATCATGGCCATGCTCCCCTGCATGTGGGGCTACCGCTACGTCTTCGAACAACTCGTCGCGAAGCACCCGGAGGCGATGGACCACCCCGACTTCGGACCGGTCATCGCGGACTACGTCAATGCCGGCTACGCCTGGTACTGCGACTACTGGTACACCGTGACGAACGAGAAGTGCAAAGACTTCGACCGCGCCACGCTCGACCACCTCAAAGAGATCTTCCGCGAGGCGTCTGCCCACGAACTCTACTTCTGGGAAATGGCCGGCGGCGCCGACTGAGGATAAAAAAAGAGCTCTGCTTTCGCAGAGCTCTTTTTTGTTCTTCAGAATAGTTCGCGCTTATTGAACCGCGGCCCACAGCGGCTGGCCGAACTGCGTGATGAGCGCCATGAGTACGATGAAGACCACGGCGTACACCGCCGCTTTCTTCATGAGCTCGGACTCCTTGCCGGTGAGGTCGCAGGCGGCGGAGCCGATGGCGATCGACTGCGGCGCGAACATCTTGCCGGCGGACACGCCGACGGAGTTCGCGGCCACCATCCACTCGGGCGACGCCCCGATGTTCAGAGCGGCGGTCTTCTGGATGGTCCCGAAGAGGGCGCCGGTGCTCGTGCCGGAGCCGGTGACGAACGCCCCGATGGCGCCGATGAGCGGCGCGACGAAGGGGAAGTACTGGCCGAGGGTCTCGACGAAGAACTCGGCGATGGTGTTCGTCATGCCGGAGTAGGACATGAGCTTGGCGCAGGCGAGGACGCCCATCATCGTGATGATGGTCTTGGACATCTGCTTCACCGTCGCGCCGAGGACCTTGAAGAAGTCCTTCACAGACACCTTCTGTACCACCGCGCCGAGGATGCCGGCGAGGAACACGAGGACGCCCGGCGTGTTGAGCCACTTGATGGTGTAGTACACCGGCTCCGCGTCCGGGTTATGGTAGATGTGGAACGCTGTCTTGATGCTGCCGAGGGGCTCCCCGATGGCGGGGATGCTTACGAGCAGCAGGATGACGAGGATGAACAGGAACGGCGACCAGGCGACGAACGCGTGATTCAGGGTGGGCTTCTGCGACGACACGTCTTCATACGCGTCGTCCTTCGGCCGCTTTGCGCCCATGACGTACTCGTCCGGCGTCTCTTTGCGCTTGTTCTGCCACATGCCGAAGGCGAAGGAGCAGACGAGCGAGACGACCGCACCCACGATGACCGGCAGCGTCGGCCCCATGAATTTTGCGGCGATGTACTCCGGCACTAAGAACGACACCCCGGAGACCAGGGTGAAGGGCACCATGCCCTTGAGGCCCTTCAGCCCGCCGCCCGCGATGGTGACGATGACGAAGGGGCAGATGATCATGAAGACGGCGGCCTGGAGGATCTGCGCG
>JAFTZU010000009.1 GCA_017461005.1 Clostridia bacterium | reverse complement strand
CCTGGTAGTCGTCGGACATGCAGCGGTTCATCGCCACAAAGTAGAGGTGCAGCGCATGCTGCTCATTCTGCTCGACGTAATAGCCGTTCCTGTACATATCGCCCAGTTTATACATGCAGCTCGGGTTCTGGAACAGGAGCGCACCCAGCGTCCAGTACTCATACGCCTTCTGGTAGTCCACCTCCTGGTGCCTGCCGTAGTAGTAGCAGTACCCCAGGTTGCAGATGGCCTCTTCCTCCCCAGCGTCCGCGGCGATCTGGTAGAGGCGCGCCGCTTCCTTGTAGTCCCGTTCCAGGTACGTACCGTTGTAGTACATGGAGCCAAGGTTCAGGGCGGCGATGGGGCTGCCCATCTCGATGAGTGTCTCGTAGACGTCGACGACACGGTCCATGATCTCCGGCCGGTCGAGGCAGTCGTGGTGCTGGCACGCCCAGTCCAGTGCCGCGTCGTAGTTTTCCATCTCCATCAGGTCCGTAATGTACGCGAGTTCAAACTCGATCTGTGCTTCTTCCGGCAGGTCTTCAAACCGGTTGGGGTCATAAGGATTGTTGATCATGGGGTAACCTCCTTGGTTGCCAGCGCTCAGCCGGCGGTTTACTGTTACTCTTTGCTTGTGGCCTAAGCCTAGCACGGGCAGCGTGCCCTGTCAGCGCCAAGAAACGGACGAACGAACGTGCGTCCTTTTGGTGGGACTGTGGGGGTCTTGACAAGTTCATAATACGAGAAATCCCCCTCCGGTTGGTCAACTGGAGGGGGACATTTTTAGTGTTCGATTCTAGCTTGCCGCACTTAATCCTTTTTCTTGACTTTCACTTTGACCTTCTTTGGTCTCAAGCTGTTTTCCAGCAAAACCTTAGACTCGTTTGTAAGTTCTCCATCTTCCGTAAGAAGAGGGGTGTCCAATACCGCTTTGATGGTGCTTGCCATACCCGCAGCGGCCGCCACCGTCTTTTTGGATTCCGGAGAATATGTTCTATAGTCGTTCCCTTCTGCATTCACGACATCCTCCAACTGATAGACCAGCGGAAGGAAGTAAGAGTCCAGACGGGCAAGAAGGTTATACAGCATATAGGTGCGGCGACGGATTGCCCTGCACTGGAAGCAGGCCGTATCCAATTGCGCAGCGATTTCTGATGCTTCCGCCTCGTTGATATAAGCTTCATCCAGCTTCTTGCTGGCGTGGTGTTTCGCATACTTGCCCATGACAAATAATGCAGGCCCTGCAACCAGACCGCCCAGCACAGCGGTCCCTCCGGCAATACCAAGCCCACCGGCAGCCAGAGATCCACCGCCAAAGAAAGCCAGTGTCGCATTCGTGGCAGCAGCACCACTCAGCGCCGAGATTGCTGTTCCGGTCGATGCAGACGCAAACATGGTCGCTGCACCATAGGCGCCAAATGCAGTAAGCGCTCCGCCGGCCGTTCCGGCAAGAGCTCCACTTGCAAGTGAAGTGGCAAACTCCTTCATTTCGCCAAGGTCTTCAAATGTCTTCTCATCGATGGTGATGTCCTTCAGTTCCAGGAATGTTTCCGTCTCCGTGAAGTCGACATTCTTGATGGTTCTAAACGTATCCAGGAAATCGGAAATACTGTGGTTCAGGATAAAGAGTTTTTCTTCGCCGAGATTATCCAGCGTTTTCCCGCAGGAGGTACGCTGTTCATCCAGGCGATCTCCGGCAGCTTCCACAACAGCAGTCGCTTCCTCGTTGACGTGCTTTGCCTGGACTGTACTTTTCCCCGCTTTGACAGCCGATTTCACGCCGGAGATACCGGTTGCAGCTGCCGCTGCACCTAAGAATAAAGCAGATATCATGATGCGTCTCCTTTATATTCCCAGTAAATCGCGAACGCTTTCCATGATGACGATCTTGCGGTCTGCAAGTTCATCGGAAATCGGTTCGATCTTGCGGTATGGTCTGTCTACGGTATCCAGCCAGGCCTGCTCCCGGTCTATAGCGGCCATTGTCTGTAAGCTGGTCTCCAGTTCCAGGAAGGTTGCTTCGTCGATGCCATATTCATCGGCGACAAGTTTTATGAGTTTCGATTCAGACTTTGTGTATTCACCATCAACATTGGCGGTGACGAACAGGTCCCACAGGAGCAGTTTCGGTGTGATGAAAGAGTCTTCTGTGACTCTGGAGGAACGGATCGCATCCCGCACTCCTGCACGCAACTGTCCATCATAATCCGCTGTGCCGGGGGCTGCCGACAGTTTTCGATGACATTGTTTAACGATGTTCTGTCCATGGTTTTGGAAGTTCACATCCAGCGAGTTTCCAATTTCCATGAAGCGCTCCACTTCGGCATCGCTGATCACACCATCCGCAGACATCAGGTAGTAGATGATCTTCAATGCACTTTCATTGGAGATGATGATTTCTTCCTCTTCTTCAACCGGGGGAGTTGCTGCAACAGGTTCTGTTTCTTCTAATGGTTCCGGATCTTCTGCCTGTTCCCGGTCAGTTCCCATAGCGGCAGCTTCTTCCAGTTTCTCCATAGCAGAAGAAAGATAATCCGAAGCCTTCTGAGCAGTAGGCATGATGCTCTCTGCAGCCGTTTTGGCTACATCGGAAAAGCTGTCTTTCAATCCATCTTTCAGGTTTTCCTTCAAACTGTCTTTCAGTTCATTCAACAATGGATTTTTCATAGGCACCTCTATAACTTCAGGGCTTCATCCGAGTCCATGAACTCGTCAAACTCTGCTTGTGTTGAAAACTGTACTTCCTGCTTTCCAAACGCTTCCTGGATGTAACGGTTGCCCTGCAGAAACTTGTCGATATCATCCTCTGCGATGGCCTGGTCAATGACAAAGAATCCTGTCTGAACTGTTTCCAGTTTTTCGGCGATATATGCCGTCACCAGTTTTTCTAACTCTGCGCGATACGCGATGATCAGTTCGATATCGACCTGGGTCTTTGCCTCTACCAGAAACCGTTTCTCATGGATGAGCTGTGCTTCCTTCTTTTCGTTAGACAGCTCTTTCCCAACTGCCACAACAGCACGACCCGCTCCGACATAGTTGAACCGGCATGCGAACTTTCCACTGAAGAGGACAAAGTTGCCTCCGGATTCGATAGCCGATCTGACTGCAGCATCTGCGGTGTCTGCGAAGGAGAACGTGAGGCTGGAGACCGTGATCATCTGGTCGACCGTTCTGTTGTTGAACGGCAAAACAGCTTTCCAATTGACGTCGTCGAACGTGGTTTTTCCATTCAGTTCTTTCTGGAGTCTGCGCACGAAATAGAAGGTTCTGACAAACAGCTCGTTGAGTGCGACCGGAAGCATCTGCTTCTCTGCTGCTTCGACATATGCGAGCTCTTTGCGGAGGTTGAATTTGTAGTCTGGCGATTTGTAAAAATCATCCAGCACCTGCAACAGACCAGTCTTATTGATTCCAGGAAGAGCTGCCACTTCATACAGAAGTGACATAAAGACACCGGGTATACCCATGCCACCGCCGGCAGTCTGTTTTGACCCGGCCACGTCGCTCATCAAATGTCCAAACCATTTCGTTGCAACGCCGAGTACTTCCATAAGAAGCGGAGTCGAAGCAATCAGTCGGACCAACTTCCACAATGCCTCCGGCATCTCCGGATCACGCTTTTCAAGATTGTCTTTCGCCAATGTAACGAGCCAGTTCAGAAGACCAGCCACTATCGCTGGCATCCAGGCTGCCGCGATGTTTTTGGCAAACTCCTGTGGAGTATTATCGACGGGTACAAAGAACCATTTGCCTTCTCTATTGACGAAGGTTCCAACTCTGAGGAACTGAACAACGATTGCCGACATCAGTCCGACAGGTGTCGGATGATGGGCAAGGTCTGCAAGATGATGGTCCTTATGACTGATATGCGTAGTGTTATTCACATATACGCTGTCTTGAGCAACTTTGAATTTCTGCTCCAGGAATTCAACGTGGTCTTTCAAATGTGCCCTTTTACCGGCCTCAGCCTCGAAACCAGCTTTGTTGGCAAAGTTTTCAACGATATTGTTGACCTGCCTATGTGCAACGTCAATGTCTTGTTGAGTGACCTTCAGTTCTCCAACATACAGCGAGTCGATTGCGCCACAAAGCACACCACTTGCAATGGCAAGGGCGTAGTCATGTTGTGTGATGGAGCTCGTGTAACGGTCGAGACGAGCATTGACAACTGCAATTTGAGCTTCAAGCTCTGCCTGAGAAGCAGCCTTTGCTTCCAGCCAGTTGGACTGCAATTGTTCCATTCGAAACCTGCTTTCAATAATGCCGGATTTGTACATTTCTATAATAGCAGAAAATGATTGCTTGTGGTTGCCTGGCAGTTGACTTTTTGCGTCTTCTAGGAGAAGACGTTCAGCCGGAGCATCTTCTGAGAGAAGATGATTTGCTCTGAAAATCTTCTGCTAGAAGATGTTTTGCTTTAAAAATCTTCTGGGAGAAGATGTTTGGCCTCGAAAATCTTCTGTCAAAAGACGTTTTGCAAGAAATATCTTCTGTCAGAAGATATTTGGGCTAAGAAAAGCTCCCCGGGCGGGAGTGACGCCTGGGGAGTTTTCAGAAAAGAGGCTTAAAGAAAATGACTTACAAAAACACAAAAAAATAAAAAGAAAGGAGGTACAACAATCGTTTGTTGTGCCCTTAGTATAACCCATTTCAGGAATGCGTCAATCCCATTCTTGGGACAGTACGTTGACACGGTATGTACATCGCGAATAATGAAAGCGGCTCGAAAGGGTCGCTTTTTGTTGTGCCGCATCTTCTGAGAGAAGATGTTTTGCCTCGGAAATCTTCTGTTAGAAGACGTTTTGCGAGAAATATCTTCTGTCAGAAGATATTTGGGCAAAGAAACAGCTCCCAGGGACCTTAGTCATCCCTGAGAGCCGTTCCAACGTACGTGTTTAAAGCATTCAATAAAAGTATCTGATCTGATGACCATTGGCTAGCCAATTTCCGGAGTGGTCATGGTCTTAGTATATGCCGTTATTTGACCAAAATCGCCTGCTGGCCCAGCAACTGGTACTTGCTGTTGAAAGTACTCCTGGAGAAGGTTTTGTAGCTTCCGCCGTAGGGGTCCATGAAGTAGACATAATTCGCGTCGTAGCCCCTCAGGACCATAACATGAGTTCCGCGCGGGTACGAAAAGTACTTTCCGGTGGAATTGATGTACCAGGAATTCACCGTTCTGGGTGTGTTCATGTTGTAGGTTGCCCACACGATCTGAGGAGAGCCATTACGCAGGTTCTGATAAAGCGTATTTACCGAGCTTCCGGTGATATTCGTGGCCGTCCGGCTCCCGCCATGGTTCCTGATGACATTATTCATGGACTTTGTGACGACCGGCGCAAATGCACCATAGCCCGGGTTTCTTGAGGTATAGCCGCCTCGCGGGTCTCCGACGAATTTCTCATAGATACTGGGGCCATATCGCCGCCCGTTTCTCACCGTGATGTTTTCGCGCGGGATGGCGCGGATCATTTCGTCGAGCGACACATTGTACCCATAAAACCTCAACAAGGAAGTGGCCGCAGCGCCTTCACAGCCCGTGGGGTACCTTGGCTTCTGGTTCACCGCAGGTACATTGAACCTTACCCCTGTCACGCGGCCACTACTCAGCGTGTACGTACCGTTGTTGGCAGAATAAGAGCCGCTTCTGGAACTGACCTTTCCCTTCTCGACCAGGTAGGTCTCTCCATTGCTGTCGACAAAGCCGGTTTTATTCTTGTTCACCGTGCCGTTCGAAACATACCAGCGTGCGCCGTCGTACTTCACGATGCCGGTAAAAGAGGGGTCGATCCTGCCGTCATGGATATACCAGGTCTGTCCGTCAAGCAGCGTCTGAAGACCGGTGTAGTTGCCTTTGTACTTCCCGTTTTCGATGTACTGGATGGTTCCGGTCAGCGGGTTCCAGACGATGAACTTGCCGTCGTTCGTCGTGAACGTCTCTGTTTTCACCAGTGACTGAGTCGTCGTCACTGCAGAGGCCGACACGGAAGTGACCCCGGCAAACAGGACCACGACCAGAATGGCAGACAGCAATGTGAACCATAGTTTCGTTGTTTTTCTTCCCATTCTACATACTTCCTCACATGTTAATAATCTCAAGGATATCAAAAAGAAGCACGTAATTCTTTCACATCCGGTAATTATTACGCCGCGGTTTCTGTCCGTTGAATTGGATTGACAAAGCGCGGTAAGCGGATATGATGAAAGCAACCTATGAAGAGTGCGCGAGAGACAAGCTCGACGACCGCACAGCAACCTGCTTTTTGCAAGGTGCTAAAGCTTGAACGATAGGAGGTGAGGGAGTGAGACGCGAGACTTTACCGCCACTGCGAGAGGACTACTTCGAGCTGGACCGGCACTACCATTACGTCGACCTTACAGACTCTGCAGTCCGACGAGTGGTCGTGGAACTGCTGGAGGCTCACGGATACCGGCCATACCGTTACTCGTCGAGGGAAGTCATCCTCGGCACATACCTTCCGCTGACGGTGGACACCGAGAAGCGGGGGTACTGCCATGCCGGCAATGTCACCTGCGCCGCGATGGCAGCGTCCCACCGGGTCGTTCTAGACCTGGATGAGTTCCTGATCATTTTCGACCGGGACATCAAAGAGCAGAAGTGAATCGCCACAAAGAGAAAGGACGGCCCTTGCGGGTCGTCCCTTGGTTTTGTCTTTAGACGTCTTCGCCGTCCGGGAGAGAGCGGTAGAGGTCCATCATGCGGGTGTAGAGGGCGTCATACTTCTCCGGGGGCTGGAGCCAGCCGTTCCAGAAGATGTGGTCGCCGCGCTCGACGGGCATGTTGTACCAGATGCCCGGTTTGAAGTCGGTGTTGTAGTCTGCTTCTTCGTAGGTTGCGTCAAACGGGGCGGACTGGCCGGCCAGGTTGACGAAGCCATCGCAGGCTCTCCAGTTCGGGTCAGTCGGGACGCCGTACTTCGCCAGACGGGGCAGCATGGTGCGGCAGGTGAGCTGGCCGGGGATGAAGCAGAGCAGACTCATCGCCTTCTTGTCCGGGACAGGGTTCCCGTTTTTCCCGGGCTTCGTCCCAATGGCACGCTGCGCAAAGTAATAGACGTTCTCCGGGTACTTCATGGCAGGGTTGAAGGTCTCCTGAATGACCTCGACCTGCATTTCGTAATTGATGTTGTCAAAGTCCTTGTTGCGGTCGAACGCACGGGCAGCGCTGAGGTACTTCAGCGGGTTGTGGAAATGCCAGCCGTCGATGTCTTCCCGGAACGGCATGATGCCCCACTGCGATGCGCCGAAGTCATAGAACTTCGTGAACGGTGTATCGCCGACCAGGGTGACGAGAGCGAACAGGGCATAGTTGACGACGCTGAACGGTTTTTTGCCAAAGAGAGATGCAAGCGTCGTGCCGTTGTTGACGCCGGCCAGGGTCGTGACCGAATGGATGAGGTCTCCGTGCCCGCCGGCAAACAGCGGAGAAAGCTCTTCCGG
>JAFTZU010000078.1 GCA_017461005.1 Clostridia bacterium | reverse complement strand
CCCCACACCGGGCGGCGGCGGCGCGGCCGCGCTGGCAGGCGCCCTGGCCGTTGCCCTCGGCAACATGGTCGGCAGCCTCACCGTCGGCAAGAAAAAGTATGCTGACGTCGAAGACCGCATCAAGGAACTGAATGCGGCATCCGAAGAACTCCGCGGAAAACTCCTCGCCCAGATGGATGAGGACGCGAAGGCCTTCGAACCCCTCTCCAAAGCCTACGGCATCCCGAAGGACGCCCCCGGCAGAGACGAGGAACTCGAGCGCTGCCTCCACGCAGCTGCAGAACCGCCCATGAACATCCTTCGTCTGTCCTGTGAAGCGATGGATCTCATCGCCGAATACGCCGAAAAAGGCAGCCGCCTGGTCATCTCCGATGCCGGCTGTGCCGCTGCCATGGCAGAGGCAGCCATCCGCTCCGCGGCCCTCAACGTGGCCATCAACACCCGTCTCATGAAAGACCGGGACTATGCGGAAAAGATGAACGAAGAACTCGACGCTCTGGTGGCAAAGTATGTCCCCATGGCCGAAGAGGCATTTGAACTGGTTTATGGAGGTCTGAGATGAGCACAGTATTGAAAGGTAAGCCGACAGCGGACGCACTGGACCTGGATACATCCAAGCGCGTAGAAACCCTGAAGGCTAAAGGGGTCACTCCCACTCTCGCCATCCTCCGCGTGGGCGAGAGAGAGGACGACCTCGCATACGAACGCGGCGCTCTTAAGAGGGCCGAAAAGAACGGAGTCGCGGTCAAGCAGGTGCTGCTTCCCGCAGACGTCACGCAGGACGAGCTACTGGCCGCCATCCGCTCTCTCAATGAAGACGACGCCGTCCACGGTGTCCTCATGTTCCGCCCGCTGCCGAAGCACCTCAACGAAAACGAGGCCTGCGAGGCGCTGGCTCCGGAAAAGGACGTCGACGGCATTACCCGCGGCTCTATGGCGAGCATCTACTCCGGGAAAGGTGCCGGCTTCGCGCCCTGCACGGCCGAAAGCTGCATTGAGATCCTGAAGTACAACAACGTCGAGATGTCCGGCAAACGCGCCGTCGTCATCGGCAGAAGCCTCGTCATCGGCAAGCCGGTCGCCATGCTCCTCATGGCGAACAACGCCACCGTCACCGTCTGCCACAGCCGGACGAAGGACATGCCGTCCGTCGTCAAAGAGGCGGACATCGTCATCGCCTGCCTCGGCCGTGCCGAGATGATCACCGCAGACTACTTCGCCCCCGGCCAGACCGTTCTGGACGTCGGCATCAACTGGTCCGAAGAGAAGAACAAACTCGTCGGCGATGTGGCCTTTGACGAAGTCGAACCCATCGTGGACGCCATCACCCCGGTCCCCGGCGGTGTCGGCTCCGGCACGACGGCGGTCCTCATCCGCCACGTGGTAGAGGCCGCGGAAAAAGCTACACAGTAAATGTAAGCAAATTAGAGCCTCTAATTCGCAAAATTGGTTATATACAGAGAAGACTTCTTCCTGTATGATATCCTTGCAAACAAAGAAACCTATCTGGTCTGTCAGAGTAGAATAAGAGCGTAAAGTGCTGTGGGATGGGAAGTTCGCCCGCAGACGAAGGAGAGGTACTCCGCGGTTCTTATTCGCGTCCGCTGCCGACGAGAAGAGCAATTCCTCGCTCCTTTTGTAGCAGTGGCTGCAGAAGGAGCGTTTTGTTTTCCCGCGTTCCTGATGCCGCCGCGCTTTGACTTTCTCAGGTCTTGAAACTCGAGAAAGAAGGAACTAACATGATGACTAACACTGCAACGAGAGAAGGGAACCGCATGAACGTGCCCGTCTGGAAACGAGAACTGTCCATCAACACACAGCAGCTTGTTACGATGGCACTGCTGGTCGCCCTCGACATCGTCCTGTCCCGCTTCGGGTCCATCAACCTCTGGAACACCCGCATCGGCTTCGGCTTCGTGCCCATCGTCGTTGCCGGCATGCTCCTCGGCCCCTTCAAGGCGGCCGTCACTGCGGCTGTCGCCGACATCATCGGCGCCCTGCTGGTGCCCACCGGAGCATTTTTCCCGCCCCTGACCGTGACGGCGATCCTCCGTGGCATCCTCTACGGCGTCATGCTGAAGTATGTGCCGGAGTACCTCGCGAAGGTCATCGATGACCCGAAGAAGTATCAGAAGACCTGGATCGGGGTCTGCGCCGCCACCACGCTGTTCGATCAGCTGGCCTTCGGCATGCTGCTGCAGTCCTACTGGCTGAGCCTCCTCTACGGCTCGCCCTACACCGGTATGATGGCCTCCCGCGTCATGCAGATCGCCATCCTCATCCCGGTCGAGTTCGTCGTCCTCGTCTTCCTGCCGAGGCTCACGGACAAACTGCAGCCCTTCTTGCAGAGCTCCAAAAAGGGAAGATAAACACAAAAGGAAAAAGCGTCCTGTCCTTTCGGCAGGGCGCTCTTTTTTTGACGGTTCAAGTTGTTCGAAATTAGTGAAATAGTGCTTTCTTTCACTGGTGTAATCCTTTATAATGATAGTGTAAAAGTCTGCGATGCGGGCCGGTCCCGCCGCATTCCAACCCAACCCAAGGAGGAACTACACTATGAGCTACAAACTGGTATTAGTCAGACACGGCGAGTCCGAGTGGAACAAGGCCAACCTGTTCACCGGCTGGACCGATGTCGACCTGTCCGAAAACGGTGTCGAAGAGGCCAAGCGCGGCGGTCAGCTGCTGAAAGAAGAAGGCTTCGAATTCGACGTCTGCTACACCTCTTACCTCAAGAGAGCCATCCATACGGCGAACAACGTTCTCTGCGAGCTCGACCAGGAGTACATCCCGGTCATCCGCGCATGGCAGCTGAACGAGAAGCATTACGGCGTCCTTCAGGGCCTCAACAAAGCCGAGACCGCTGCCAAGTACGGCGACGATCAGGTCAAGATCTGGAGACGTTCCTTCGACGTCGCTCCGCCCGCACTGGCTGACGATGACGAAAGAAACCCGAAGAACCAGAAGATGTTCAAGACCGTTCCGGCCGACGAACTGCCCGCGACCGAGTCCCTCGAGACCTGCATCGCCCGTGTCGTTCCCTACTTCAAGGACGTCATCGTTCCGGACCTCAAAGCCGGCAAGACCGTCCTCATCGCGGCACACGGCAACTCCCTGCGTTCCCTCGTCATGTACCTTGACGAGCTGACCCCGGAGCAGATCCTCGAAGTCAACATCCCGACCGCCATCCCGCTGTACTATGAGCTCGATGAAGAGACCCTCAAGCCCATCAGCCATCGTTACCTCATCTCCGAAGAGGAACTGAAGGCCAAGATGGAAGCGGTTGCCAACCAGGGCAAGGCCAAATAAGAGTCTTTTGGCGATTTACGTCACAAACAGAAGAGCGACCTCGTAAGAGGCCGCTCTTTTATTATTTGCTTCGATTCAAAACAGGTCGATGTCGTCGAGCCCTTCTTCTTCCTTCCGTTTTTTGTCTTTTCGCAGATGGTAGATGAGGTAGCCGAGAAAGGCGAGGGCACAGGCGAGGATGATGGCGCTCTTGAACCAGTCAAGGCCCTTGGTCCGCACGACGCCCTGTTCTGCCGCGTTCGAGATGTTCTCCCGGAAGAGGTGCTCCGTGAGGTCCATGATCTTGTTGGCCTCTTTGGAACCGTCTTTATAGACGCCGTTCGGGATGCCCAGCTCGGAAAGCTCCAGGTCCGTCGTGTAAACGCTGGCCGCGCCGCCGTTGATGCGGTAGATCTGCATCGAGTTGCGGATGAAGTAGCCGTCGAAGTCGAGGTCCACGTGGCCCTTCTTGCAGTACCAGAGACCGAAGGGGTTCTCGGCAACGCCGGTGAACTTCTTGTCGACTTTGCCTTTGTAGCAGTACCAGAAGCCGTTTTCCATGGTGGGCGCGACGCCGGTATAGTCCGTCTTCTGCTGGTTGTGCTTGTTGCAGGCCCACCAGGTGCCGTCCTTCTGCTTCAGGATGACGAGGTCCGAGTATTTCGTCTTGCCGATCTTCGTCGTGGTGGACCGGGTGGTCGACGAAGAGGAGACGGTGGTGCCTCTCGCAAACTTTGCCGAGCTCTGAAGCGCCGGAAAAGTGCCGAAAACAAACAGAAAACAGACGATCAGGGCAGAAACTGCTATGTAAAGTCGTATGTTTTTTCTTTCCATAAGGAGTGCTCCAAAATAAATCAATTGTCCTGTATTTGTTCTGTAACGTATTTTACTCATCTATAATGTCTCAAATTTCCCCTGTCGTCAAGGGGTTCCTGCTGTACGAAAAGGCATGACATTTGTAACAATAGTCACAAATTGACAATTTTTATACAAATTGTATGCAATATTTAGTTACACTCTGTTCACAATATGTGGTATAGTATCCCTTGTATGTATCGCCTTTATGGGCTCAATTAGCAAATACTTTTTAAAGGAGTAACGTATGGGTACCACAGCAAAGAGATTCAACATTCTGGACGAAGCCAATCAGGGCTTCAGGGTCTACCATGTTGAAGAGATGAAAGACCTGTTCGAGGGCCGCGAAAACCTGCCGTCCTACCGGATGTTCAGCACCAAGTGGGGCGAGAACGGCCACATCGGTCTGAAACAGATCGAAGAGGAGTACAACCGTTCCTGGTACAGCTGCATCAAAGAGCGCTGGATGAAGAAGAAACCGAAACACGAGATGTTCTTCTACCGTGGAACCGTCATCTCCCGCAAAGAGGCATTTGCTACCGCTGACAAAGTTGCAGAAGCGTTGCTGGCACTCGGCGTCAAGAAGGGCGACGAGATCCCCTGCTGCCTGTCCAATGTCCCTGCCGTCGGTATGCTCATGCTCGGCGCCAACAAGATCGGCGCAAAACTGAACTGCTTCGGCGGTCACTATGACCCGAAGTTCATCAAGGTCATCCTTGGTGAAGTCTCAGACAAGATCCTGTTCGTCACCGATGACGAATATGGCAAGATCGAAGACATCGTCTCGAAGTCCAAGATCAAGAACGTCGTCGTCATCTCTCTGGCGGACTACCTGCCGGAGAACCTCAAAAAGTGCAAAGAGTACGAAGAGGACTTCGACAAGTACTACCACTATGACAACAAGGCGCTCGACTATGTCGCGAAGAACAAGAAGACCCACATGACCTGGTTCCAGTTCCTCGACAAGTCTGCCAAGTTCCGCGGCAAAGTCGTGGACGACAACGATCTCGATACCGAGTTCCTTGTCACCTACACCTCCGGTTCCACCCGCATCGGTTTCCCGAAGCGTGAAGTGCACCGCAACCGTTCCCTCATCACCGTCGGCGTGTTCCATGACCCGAAACTCTGCGGCAACCCCGCTGCACAGAACCTGCGTGGTCTCGCCCTCATCCACACGGACTCCGATACGGACCTCATCACGATGATCTCCGACTCCCTGTTCCAGGGCTGGTCCGTCGCTTTTGAGCCGGAATACGACAGAGACGACTTCCTCGAGTACCTCGTCGTCAGCAAACCGAACTTCTGCCTGGCCACCACCAACTTCCTCCTGAAGGCTGCCCGTCAGTACCTCATCGAGAAGAGACTTGGTCAGCGCAAGATGCCCTGGCTCCTCGCCATGATGGCCGTCGGTGAAGGCTGTACCGCCGGTGAAGAGCGTTTCATCAACACCTGGTTCCGCAAGTGCCACGCCGGCTGGGGCGTCAACATCGTCGGCCCGGTCCGTCTGCCGATCGTCACTGTCGGTCTCGGCGGCGGCGACACTGAACACGGCGGCATCTACTACTCGCTGTTCCACAAGATGAACGAGACTCTGAAAAAGAGAGAACTCAAGGGCAAGCCCTACGGCATGATGCCCGTCCCGTATGCGCACTGCTGCGTC
This sequence comes from Clostridia bacterium, assembly GCA_017461005.1. Taxonomy (GTDB): domain Bacteria; phylum Bacillota; class Clostridia; order Oscillospirales; family Acutalibacteraceae; genus RUG420. The sequence goes on along the minus strand of JAFTZU010000078.1, from coordinate 13,949 downwards.
CTCAAGAAGAACGCGGACGGCGAATATGAGGAATGCGACTACAACGAAAACGGCATCATCGTTGCGAACTCCGCAACGACCATGGCCCGCTATAAGAACGACTGGGAGAAGACCAAAGCTCTGGTCATCACCGACAAGTATGGCATCGACTGGGTCTCCTGCAACGTCTTCGGTTATATCGACAATTCCGGCGCCATCCACATGAAGGACCGTGTCGACAGCGAAGTCACTCTGGAGAACGGCAAGACCGTCTTCCCGTACAAGATCGCCGACGAAGCCCAGAAGGACGTCGAGAACCTGCTCTCCACCGTGGTCACCACGGCGGAAGAGGATGGCAAGACCTACTTCATCGTCAACTTCCAGTACAGCCCGCTGCGCAAGAACCACAAGCACGACATCGTCCGTGACCTGGACAATCGCATGAAGAAGAACTTCCCCGACATCCACGACCACATCCGCTATCGTCGTTTCGCGGAGCGCTATCCGTTCCCCGTCACCGGCGCCGGCAAGAGAAGTGTCAAGGAAGTCATCGACATGGGTATGGACTACACCTTCAAACTCGAGAAGGGCCAGAAAGTCTGGACCGGCAAACACGAGAAGGCAGCCGACCCGAAAAAGGCCGACAAATCCTTCTTCTAAATCGAACTCAAAAAGGACCTCCGTTTTGGAGGTCCTTTTTTCGTGGCTGAGCCCATCGGGTTCAGAGTGCATGGGTCGGCTCAGCAAATCGACTTATTATTTGTTTTCGAGGGCTTTGCGCTCCGCTTCGGAGAGCTGTTTCTCGCCGGCGCGTTCCGCGACATCGTTCGTGTCGATGGTGGCACGGAAGACGTAGAAGCGCTGGTACAGGTACTCGGTGATGAAGTTCAGCGCCATGGTGCCGATGAGGACGACGTAGTTGTTCACGCCGAGGTGCTCCGCAAAGAAGTTGCCGCCGACGGTGGTGACGGGGGTGAAGACCAGGTAGAAGAGGAACGTCTGGAGCATGGCCTTCGGAACGTTGTTCGCGGACCGGTAGGTGAACTTCCGGTTCAGAGTGAAGTTCCAGAGGACGGAGAGGACGAGGGCGATGAGATAGGACGGCCAGTAGGGCCAGTTCATCGTCTCGTTGAGAAGGGTGAAGGACAGCGTTTCGATGATGCCCGCGCTTCCGGCGCAGAGCGCATACTTGATGACGCGGAGTGTTTCTTTGACCTTCGTGCTCTTGCCCTGCTTGACTTTGACTTCTTCTGCCATATGTGGTCCCTGCTTTCTTTCAGGTTACTTTTCGGGTTATCGATTGTTGCAACAATTATAAACAATCGGGAATGACCGTGTCAATGAGTTTCGACTCACCGGCGTCAGAGGGACCATATCTTTACTATTTTTTTACAGAAAGAAAAAGTTGTCTGTAAAAATAATGTATGCACTTTCTTTCCAAATGTTGATTCCGTTGCTTTAAAGTGATAAAGTATTGTAAAGTCTGTATCATAGGTCGAAACATTTCGACCTATGTTATGGTCTCAGTATAGTATCGGAAGTAGGGAAAATCATGAAGTATCAGCAGGAATACATGGCTATCTATGATGACTTCAAAGCGAACTCGAAGTTTTTCCAGGCGATCGGGAACGAGACGAGACAGGGCATCCTCCTGTTTCTCATCCAGTCCGGAGAAAAGGGTGCCCGTGTCAGTGAGATCACGGACAACGCACACCTTTCCAGACCCGCGGTTTCCCATCATCTGAACGTTTTGAAGGAAGCCGGTATCATCCACTGTCGTCCGGAAGGCACCAGTCATTACTATTACATCTCCATCCGGCAGCACCTGCCGCATCTTTACAAGCTGAACAAAGATGTCGGCGCGTTCCTGAAGGAGTACTATAAGGACGACCCGGAAGAACTGTCCACCTTTGAAAAGATGGGCATCCCGCTCGACTAAAATTTAAACCAGAAGAAAACCACGAGGCGCCGGTCTGACCGATGCCTCGTGGCTTTTTTATCGGTTATTCGATTTCGATGACCGTGACTTCCGACGGCAGCGGCTCCGGTTTGTCCTCGATCCGGAACCGGACATTGTGTCCGCCGTAGGTGAGTCCGTAGACCCGGTCCGGGTCCCGCTGGTACTGTGGGCGCGGGTCGTTTCGGAGGATACCGACCAGTTCCGCCTCCATCTCCTCATCGAGGCCGGCGGTGACGGCGAACCCGTGGAGCTCCTCCTCGTTGACGAGTTTCAGCTTGAGGTCTGTGGCTCCGGTGGTGAAGCCGGAGGATGCCTCCGGGATGGAGTCGGAGTAGGGCATATAGGGCTTGATGTCGTAGATGGGCGTGCCGTCCATGAGGTCGACGCCGGAGACGACGATCTGCGGCCCCTCCGGAAGGACATTCTTGTACCGGATGAGCTCCTGCCCTTTGTTGAACTTCTCATCGTTCTCTTCGCCGATCATGGTGGCGGGCAGATAGAGCCGCTCCAGTTTGACGACCGACATGCCGATGTCGTTCGGCCGGAAGGGGGAGCGGGTGGCGAAGACGCCGCGGCGGAGGTTGCCGCCGAGCCTCGGTGGCCGGACCGTGGGCGCATAGGGTGCATCGCCATAAAAGCCGTGGTGCTCTTCCGTCGCGGACTCCGAGAATCCCCAGAGGAGCCAGATGTGGGAAAACCCCTCGAGGCCCCGCAGCGCGTCCGCGCACCGGTAGTCCGGCTCGAAGGTGATGACGCCGGTCAGCTCCGGCACGACACCGGCCTGGCGGGGCAGACCGAACTTGCCGGTGAGGTTCGTGTGGATGTGGGCGATGGGCTCGATGGTGTGCAGTGCCATGGTTTGTCCTTTCTCTTGAATAAGGTACCAAGAAATACTAAAATACTATAGAACATTATATCATAGAAGAACCGCAGAAGGAGAACCGACGTGACGTTTGAGAACCAAGTCGTGAACTACAAGCCGGACTTCACTCCCTGTGACGCGGAGATGCCGCTGCCGCAGAGGGTCTATGCCGGCATCCATCTGAACAATATCTGCCACAACGTGCAGTGGTATATCGACCACACCGGACCGGACACCAAGACGATGGCGGTCATCAAGACCGACGCCTACGGCCACGGTGCCGTCATGGTGGCGAAGGCCCTCGAGCAGATCGGGGTCGATGCCTTTGCCGTCGCCACGGTCGAAGAGGGCGTGGAACTGAGAGAGCACGGCGTGACCGAACCCATCCTCATCCTCGGCCATGTCTTTCCGGACATGCTGAAACCGGCCATCGACCATGAACTGACCCTGACGGTCTTCAACGAGGGCAACGCGGTCATGCTGTCCATCGTGGCGGGCACCATCGGAAAGACGGCGCACATCCACCTGAAACTCGACACCGGCATGGGCCGCATCGGCTTCGTGCCCCACGAGGCGGGGAGCGAAGAGCGGAAGGAAGTCCTGAACACCATCGAAGGCGTCTTCCAGCTGCCGAACCTGTCGATCGACGGCATCTTCACCCACTTCGCCAAGGCGGACTGGGCCGACAAGACCTTCATGAACGAGCAGATCGCCCTCTTCAAGAGCACGGTCTCGGACCTCGAAGCCCGGGGGCTGGACCTCGGCATCCGCCACATGTGCAACTCCGCCGCCGGTCTTGAAAAGGACGACGACTTCTTCGACATGGTCCGCGTCGGCATCACGGTCTATGGCCTGTGGCCGTCGGACGAGGTCGACATGGAAAAGATCGACCTGCGCCCCGGCATGAGCCTCGTGTCCCACGTCTCCAACGTCAAGGAAGTGGGCCCCGGGTTCCCGGTGGGCTACGGTTCTACTTATGTGACCACGAAGGAGCGCACGCTCATCGCCACGGTCCCGGTGGGGTACGGAGACGGCTATCCCCGTTCTCTGTCCAACAAGGGTGAGGTGCTCATCGCCGGACGGCGGGCCCCCATCATCGGGCGGGTCTGCATGGACCAGTTCATGGTGGACGTCACGGACATCTCGGACGCGCTGGAGGCGGCGGGAGATTTTCCAGTCACCCAGGGCGACGAAGTGGTCCTGCTGGGTTCCCAGACCTGGCCCGGAGAAGGCCGCGGGTTCGACGACGTCGAGCCGGTCTCCGACACCATCACCATGGAAGAGCTTTCGGAGCTCTCCGGACGGTTCAATTACGAATTCGCCTGCGACATCAACAAACGGGTGCCGCGTGTATACATCGACTGAGCGTTTTACGGAGGAACACACATGAAGAGAGTTTATGCTGCCATTGGCGCGCTGGTGGACTACGCGGTCGCCAACGGCCTCGCGGACGAGGCAGACCGACTTTACCTCGTCAACGCCCTGCTGGAAAAGCTGGGTCTCGATGACTATGAGGCAGTGGGCGATGTACCCTTTGCCGGTCTTGACGACATCCTCGACACGCTGGTCGACTACGCCGCGGAGCAGGGCCTCCTGAAGAGTGAGAGCATCACCGGACGGGACCTCTTTGACACCGCCCTCATGGGCGTCGTCACGCCGCGCCCGTCCGAGGTCATAGGGACGTTCCGAAACCTGTATGACGAATCGCCCGAGAAGGCGACGGACTGGTTTTACAAGTTCAGCCAGGACACCAACTACATCCGGGCCACCCGGGTCGCGAAGGACATCCGCTGGAGCGTGCCGAGCGAGTTCGGTGACATCGACATCTCCATCAACCTGTCGAAGCCGGAGAAGGACCCGAGAGACATCGCGGCCGCGAAGAACGCGAAGCAGAGCGCGTACCCGAAGTGCCAGCTGTGCCTCGAGAACGAGGGCTATGCCGGACGCATGAACCACCCGGCACGGCAGAACCACCGCATCATCCCCATCACCATCAACGAGAGCCACTGGGGCTTCCAGTACTCTCCCTACGTCTATTACAACGAGCACTGCATCGTCCTGAACGGCGAGCATGTGCCCATGAAGATCGACCGGGCCGCGTTCCGGAAACTCTTCGATTTCGTCGGACAGTTCCCGCACTACTTCCTCGGTTCGAACGCGGACCTGCCCATCGTCGGCGGCTCCATCCTGAGCCATGACCACTTCCAGGGCGGCCGTTACGAGTTCGCCATGGCGAAGGCTCCGTATGAAAGCAAATTCACGGTCCCCGGCTATGAAGACGTCGAGGCCGGCATCGTCCACTGGCCGCTGTCCGTCATCCGCCTGCGCGGTGAGGACGACGAGCGGATCATCGACCTCGCGGACCACATCCTGAAGGCCTGGAGAGGCTACACGGACGAAGCGGCGTTCATCTTCGCCGAGACCGACGGCGAGCCCCACAACACGATCACGCCCATCGCCCGGAAACGGGACGGCAAGTTCGAACTGGACCTCGCCCTCCGGAACAACATCACGACCGACGAGTGCCCCCTTGGTGTGTACCATCCCCACGCGGAGTACCACCACATCAAGAAGGAGAACATCGGCCTCATCGAGGTCATGGGTCTCGCCATCCTGCCGGCCCGCCTGAAGACCGAGATGGCCCTGCTGGCGGAGTGCCTGACCGGTGACAAACGCATCGAAGACTACCCCGAACTCGAGCAGCACGCGGAGTGGGCGAAGGAAATCGCCGCCCGCCGTACGGACCTGAACAAAGACAATGTCGACGACATCCTGAAAGAGGAGATCGGCCACGTCTTCGTCCACGTCCTCGAAGACGCCGGTGTCTACAAGTGCACCGAAGAAGGCCGTGCCGCGTTCCAGCGGTTCATCGCCACTCTGTAATAGAAAAACAACCTAACAAAAACCGGAAGTCTGTCAGAAAGACCTCCGGTTTTTTCTTATTCTGTTACAAAGAAATATCGCGGGCACTGTCGCACAGTGCATAGATGGTCCTGGCAACTTCTGAAGCGGGCAGGTCGAAATCGGACCGAAGCCATTCTGTGATGATGTGAGCACTGCCTTCCATCAAAAAGATGAGGACATACTTCTCATGGAGTTCATCGCCATAGCTGGGGAGGTTGGCGCGGATCTCGGAAAGCGTGTTCGCGATGAATTCCGGTTTGAAACTCGCCCGTTCGCCGGAGAGAAGCAGTGTGCGGAACAGCATGGGGTTGTCTTTGACGTAGTTTAAAAAACGTTCTATGAGCTCGACCGTTCCGGCGTCGGGGCTCGCATGCTTCATGTATTCGATGGTCTTCTGCGTTGCTTCATCTTCGATCTCTCGCAGAACCGCCGTCTGGTCTGCGTAGTGGAGATAGAATGTGGTCCGGTTCAGGTCCGCCCGTTCACAGAGCTCCTTGATGGTGATCTGGGGGAAGGGCTTTTCCTGCATCAGTTCGATCAGCGCTGTTTTGAGCAGCAGTTTTGTCATAGTGACCCGGCGGGACTCTTTCTGTTCCATAAAAATACCTCATCAAATCGGCGTGAGCCGTTACTCGTTCAACATTTTTGCAGAATGTGTTGACAACGCAACTTTTTGAAATCATCTGCTGATTGTGAAATCAACACTGTGTCGAATATGATGATAGCAGAAGATATTATCGATTTCAAGGAGGTAACTCAAATGAAAGTATTTATGATCGGCGGGACCGGCCTGCTCGGTTCTCAGGCAGCCAAAGAACTCATCGAACGCGGTCACGAGGTGACGTCCATCGCCCTGCCGCCCCTTCCGGAAGGCGCCGTCCTTCCGCCGGAGATGAAGATCGAGTACGGCAACTATCTTGAAATGACGGACGATGAGATCCGCGCCCACTTCAAGGGCATGGACGGCTTCGTCTTCGCGGCCGGTGTCGATGAGCGCGTTGAAGGCCCGGCTCCCATCTACGACCTCTACAAGAAGTACAATATCGACCCGGTGAGACGGCTTCTTACGATCGCCAAAGAATGCGGCGTCAAACATTCTGTCATCCTCGGCTCTTACTTCAGCTTTGCCGACAAGATCTGGCCCCAGCTGGAACTCTCGAAAAACCACCCGTACATCCGGGCCCGCAGAGACCAGGAAGATGTGGCGATGAGCTTTGCCGACGACGATTTCGATGTCGCGGTCCTCGAACTGCCGTACATCTTCGACACACAGCCCGGCCGCAAGCCCGTCTGGGTCTTCCTCGTCGAGAACATCCGCGGCATGAACGGCGTCACCATGTGGCCGAAGGGCGGCTCCACGATGGTCACTGTCAAGCAGGTCGGCCAGGCCGTTGCCGGCGCTCTCGAGCGCAACAAGGGCGGTTTCTGCTATCCGATCGGTTATTACAATTACAGCTGGAAAGACCTTCTGAGAGTCTGCCACAAGACGATGGGCGTCCCGAACAAGAAGATCGTTACGATCCCGGACTGGATGTACGCGCTCGGCGGTCTCCAGATCATGCAGGACTACAAGAAGCGCGGGATCGAAGGCGGCCTCCATATGGTCAAATTCGCGAAGATCCAGTGCAACTGGCTTTACATCGACAAGTCCCTCGGCTGTGACTTCCTCGGAGTGGAACCCGACGATATCGACGCGGCCATTGCGGACTCGGTCCAGCTTTCCATCGACATTCTCGACAACAAGGCCGGCAACATCGTCGCGATGAAGGGTGAATGATATGTTACGTGTATTCATGACCGGCGCCGCCGGCGGAATGGGGCAGGAGAGCTTCAAACAGATGCTCCCGGACCTTGGAAAAACTTATGAACTGCTCATCCTTGTCCGCGACAGCGAGAAGAACCATGCTCTGTTCGACGAGTATGATAAACAGCCCGGTCTGACCGTCGTCTACGGCGATCTGCTGGACAAAGCAACGGTCAAAGACTGTGTCGACAAGACCGACCTCTGCCTGCACATCGCGGCCTTTGTCTCCCCGGCAGCGGACTACTACCCGAAAAAGGCGATGGAGACCAACTATGGCTCCACCCGGAACATCATCGAGTCGGTCAAAGAACTGGGCAAGGCGGACACCTACAGGTTCGTCTAGATCGGTACCGTCGCGGAAACGGGCGACCGGATGCCCCCGATCCACTGGGGCAGAGTCGGCGATCCGATCAAGCCGTCCATGTTCGACTATTATGCGGTCTCGAAAGTCGCTTCGGAACGCTATGTCATCGAGAGCGGCCTCAAATACTGGGTCAGCCTCCGGCAGACCGGCATCATCGGCCCCGCCATGGCGAAGATCGATGACCCGATCCAGTTCCACAACTGCCTCTACAACGTGCTCGAATACGTCTCCGACCGGGACAGCGGCCGCATGATGCGCAACCTTTCCGCCTATACCGCGGACAAGAGCCTGGACGAAGGTTTCTGGGGACACATCTACAACATCGGCGGCGGTGAAAGCTGCCGTACCAGCACCCGTCAGATGTACGAGACGATGTACAGCGAAATGGGCTTTACGACGCTGGATACCCTCATCAACCCGAAGGACTATGCGACCCGCAACTTCCACGGCCATTACTATGAGGACTCCGACGTGCTGGAAAACTACCTGCATTTCCGTAAAGACAGCATGCAGTGGTATGTCGACGCGTTCCTCGAGCAGGTCGGCCCGGCTCTCGGGTTTGCCAAAGTCGTCAACAAGCTCCCCGGCGGCCAGAAGTTCATGGGTGCCATCATCCAGTCCACGTTCAAGAAGAACCTGAATGCGGAGCACGGACCCAGATACTGGCTCAAACATAACCAGAAAGACCATATCGAAGCTTACTGGGGCAGCAAAAAAGCCTGGAAGAAACTGCCGAAGAAGTTCAGCGATATGGAAGAATTCACCGACTGGGACACCGTCATCCATCTCGACCACGGTTATGATGAATCCAAACCGGAAAGCGAACTGACCCTCAAAGACATGAAGGGCGCTGCTGAGTTCCGCGGAGGCAAATGCCTGTCGAAGAAGATGACCAAAGGCGACTGGACGACTCCGCTCGAATTCAAGTGTGCCTTCGGCCACAAGTTCCACGCGAGCCCGCGGCTCGTTCTCGAAGGCGGCCACTGGTGCGACGAATGTGAGCGCAAGAGCTGGAACTACGGCCAGCGCGCCAAAGTCGACCCGTTCTTCGCCCAGGTCTGGACACCGCTCCACGAACCGGACGAACTTCGCGAATACCCGAAAGAAGTCAGCGAACTCGACGTCTGATCACAGAATAAGGAAACGGCTTCCTCAATTCGAGGAAGCCGTTTTGCTTGTGTTGATGTTGAGGAGCACGATGGCGCCGAGGACCAGGGCGATACCGATGTAGCCGTAGAGGTCCGGCAGTTCGTGGAAGACCAGCACTCCGACGACAGTCGCGGTGACCGGCTCGATGGAGGCGGTGATGGAGGCGGTGCCGGGGGAGGTCCGTTTCAGACCGTTCGTGTAGAGCAGGTACGGCGCCAGCGAAACGGTGACGGACATGAGGGCGAGGAGCCCGAAGAATTTCAGCGGTGAGACCTGCGTGGCCAGAGCTGTGACCTCTGCCGGATGCAGGAACGGGATGGCCGTGACCGTTGCGAACAGGAACGCGTATGTGGAAATAGTCTGGGCTCCGTAGCCGCGGTCGATCGCCAGCTCGCTGAAGATGCTGTAGAAGGCGTAGCCGAGGGCGGACAGGAGACCGGTGATGAGCGCCCGGAGCGGGAGTGGGACCGCGTTCCCGATGATGCCGGAAACGAAGACGCAGCCGGCGAAGGCGAGGACACAGGCGATGGCTTTCTGCTTCGTGATCTTCTCCTTGAACAGCACCGAGGAGATCAGCATGACGATGGTCGGCGCCAGGTACAACAGGATGGCGGCAGTCGACATGGACGTCGCCTGAATGGTGGAGAAGTAGCACCAGGTGAAGAACGTCAGGCTGAAGACGCCGGCCCCGAGGAAGATCCACAGGTCCTTCCACTTCACTTTCAGTGCATCGCGGTCGAAGAGGGCACAGTAGAGCAGCATGAGGACGCCGGCCACGAAGACCTTGAAAAACGTCTGCTGCATGGTGGTGAGCCCCCATGCGGTGAAGGTGCGGACGAACAGCCCGCTCATGCCCCAGCAGATGCCGGCGAGCAGCACGAGCGCCGTGCCGAGAAGGGAAGTGGTTTTTTGATTCATGTAGATGCCTCTTTCTTGATGCTGAGGTGCATTATACCATAACTGCGATTTTTGTGTATAATAAAAAAGGAAACAACCCGATGAAACGAAAAAGGAGCGACCATTATGAGTCTGTTTGTGACGATTTCCAAACTGAACGCGCTGCCCATGCGCCTTGGACAGTACTATCTCAACAAAGACGCCTTCGACAAAGTGGCCAGCGTGCCGGGCATCTATGAGGTCTCCGACATCAACTACCTCGGTGGCGATGTACCGACCGGTCCTTATGACGGCAAAGCGGCCGCTATGGGCAAGGGCAGAGAACATCTCTTAGACATCGAGTCTCCGACTCCGCTGGAGGGCGAGGACCTCGAAAAACTGCCGGTCATCGTGGAACTCCACGGTGGCGCATACCTCACTAACAACAAAGAGTGCAACCGTCCCCACGCCCAGTGGCTCGCAAACAAGGGCTTCAAGGTCGTCAACGCCAACTATACGCTCCAGCCTGAGGCGGAATTCGACCTCGAACTGAGAGAGATCAACGCCATCTTTGACTGGGTCGGCGCCAACGCGGACAAGTACGGCTTCGACCTCGACAACGTCTTCCTGACCGGTGACTCCTCCGGCGCGCACCTGTCCCTGCTCTATACGGCAGTCCAGACGAGAGAGGACCTGCAGGACTACTTCAAAGTGAATGTGTCGAAGGTCAAACTCAAAGCGACGGCGCTCACCTGTCCGGTCGGCTCGTTCCTCGACACGGACATCGTCAGCACGGCGTTCCGCAACCTGGCAGGCCGCCTGTATGACGCCAAAGGCAAGATGAACATCTCGTACCAGGGCTTCATCGACGAAACGTACCCGGAAGTCTGCATCGTCACGACCGACACGGACGTGCCCATCCACACGAACTCCGAAGCCGTCCACAAATGGCTCGACTTCAAGGGCGTCGCCCACCAGTACAAGAGCTTCGAAGGGAAGCAGAACAAACTCGCTCACGTCTTCAACGTCCTTCATCCGGAATGGCCGGAGAGCATCGAAGCGAACCAGTACATCATCGATTTCTTCACGCGTAAAATGAATGAAACGCCGGAAGAAGCCGCAGAGTAAATCGCCAAAACCAAAAAGAACTCCGCCTCATGCGAGGCGGAGTTTTCTGTTGGAACGTTATGCCATCGGGAACTTTTCAATGTGGTCCATGATCATCTGAGAGACCTGCGGTTCATTGAACTGCATGAGCCAGTGGCCGGCATCCAGTTCGACGAACTCATAGTAGCCCTTCATGAACTTCTCGGTCATTTCCGCACCGGTGCGGCCGAGGGCGATGTCCTGGTTGCCCCAGATGTACAGCGTCGGGGTCGTGATGTCGCCATACTCGAAGGTCGGTGCGACGGCGAACATGGCACGGTACCAGTTGACGGTGGCCGTACGTGCTTCCGGCTGGGAGTAGATGGTCAGGTAGTCTTCGATGGTCGCGTCGTCGAAGCCTTCCCAGTACTCTCTGAGCCAGGCGTAGTCGTCGGCAGCCATCTTGTTCTCCGGCTCGACGGGCGTCTGGAAGTCGCGGATGTAGAAGCTCTTCGCCTGCTGGTCCGGGTCGTTCATCATGGCCCAGCGGAACGCGGGCGTGTAAGGCGTGGACATGGCGACGTAAGCCTGCACGCGGTCCGGATAGTTGTTGCAGACGGCCCAGCCGACGGCGCAGCCCCAGTCGTGGCCGACCAGGTAGAATTTACCGTCGCAGCCGACCGCTTCGGCAAACCCGATGACGTCATCGCACAGGGTGCCGGCGTCGTAGTTCTCGATGCCTTCGGGACGCGCACCGTCCGAATAGCCTCTCTGGTTCGGCGCGATGGCTTTGTAGCCTTTTGCGGCGAGTTTGGCGAGCAGGGGCTCCCAGATGTAGGAGCTTTCCGGGAAGCCGTGGAGCAGGATGACAAGCGGTCCGTCATTGTCCAGACCGGCGTAGCGGTAAAGGTATTCCATTCCGTTGGCTTTCAGCAAACCTTTTTGTACTTCGTTGCCCATGGGTGAGCGCCTCCTTTGTAGTGGTTTCGTGTGGTGCCGGCCGTTCTGGAGTTGGTGCTGCGTGACCGGTCGCTTACAGCTTTATCCTACCATAAACAAATCGCCGAAAGATATACTCTGTGTTCAACATTTGCAAATCATTCATATGTGTTTCCTTTGCATAGGAGCGGGCGATCCACCTCTCGTGCGCAGTATGCATAATGCGTATAGCAGAGAAAGCACTCGGCATTGTTCAAATCCGCGGACATTTTATATAATCAAAACCGGAAAACAATCATACTCGAGCTATGGCTCAAATCGCGAAAGGAGAAACCACCATGAAAAAACTGACTGCTGTTATACTGACCCTCGTCATGGCCCTGGCGCTGGCTGCCTGCTCCGGCAACAAGGACGAAAAAACGACGTTCAGGCTTATTTGAGCTGAATAATAAGAAATCAGGAATCCGAATAACTTGAAATGAAATATAACGATTCGTAATATATCTCTGCGTTCGTTATAATGACAGTGAACGATTCTGATGGAGAGGTATATTATGGAATATCGTGTATTGGGAAACACCGGCATCGAAGTCGGTGAGATCGGTATGGGCTGCGAGGGCATGACCGAAGAGAACTGCGGCATGGCCGGCAAATTTTTCGACCTCGCGGAAGAGGCCGGCATCAACTACTTTGACCTGTACTCGCCGAACCCGGACCTGCACCAAGCCATTGGGAAGGCACTGCAGGGGAGACGGGACAAGTTCGTCATCCAGGGCCACCTGTATTCTGCCTGGCTGGACGGTGAGTACAAACGGACCCGTGACCTGGAAGAAACGAAAACGGCTTTTGAGAACCAGATGCAGAACCTCGCCGTCGACTACCTGGACATCGGCATGATCCACTACTGCGATGCCCTCTCCGACTGGCAGACCATTCTGGACAACGGCATCCTCGACTACGCGAAAGCGCTGAAGGCGGAGGGCCGTATCAAGCACATCGGCCTTTCCAGCCATAACCCTCAGGTGGCCCAGGCCGCCGTGGAGACCGGGGACATCGAAGTCCTCATGTTCTCCATCAACCCCTGCTATGACCTGCTCCCGGCGGACGAAGATGTCGAGCAGTTCTGGAACCTGGAGAACTACCAGAAGCACAACACCAACATGGACCCGGAACGCCAGGCTCTCTATGAGACCTGTCAGTCCCGCGGGGTCGGCATCACCGTCATGAAAGCCTTCGGCGGCGGCGATCTGCTGGACGCGGAACTGTCACCGGCCGGGGCGGCCCTGACGGTCAACCAGTGCATCAGCTACTGCCTGACCCGCCCGGCCGTGGCCACGGTCCTCGCCGGTGCACACACCGTGGAACAGCTCGAGGCGTGCATCGCCTATGAGGATGCCACGGAGGAGGAAAAGGACTACGCGGAGGCGTTCGCGAACTTCCCGAAGATCTCCTGGGAAGGCCACTGCATGTACTGCAGCCACTGCGGTCCCTGCGTCGTGCACATCGACATCGCGAACGTCACGAAGTTCCTGAACTTGGCCCTCGCGCAGAAGGAACTGCCGGAAACGGTGCGGGAACACTACGCGGTCCTCGACCACCACGCATCGGAGTGCATCCGCTGCGGTGTCTGCGAGACCCGCTGCCCCTTCGGCGTCGGCATCCGCAAGAACATGGACAAAGCCACCGCTATCTTCGGCTACTGAGAATCAAAAGTCCCCGATTCCTATCGGGGACTTTTTGCTTTTAAACCCCGACAACCTGAAATCTATCGATGTGATCGACGCTGGGGCTTCGTCGGAGGTTCATGGAGTCGGGGCACATGCCCCTTGGTTTGCGGTCAGAAACATTGTCGCACTGCTTCGGTCGGTCCCCTCGCTCGCATTGCTCTGTGTTTCTTCCTGTTCGTCGGGTTTGCTTCATCGGCTCTGCCGCGCAAACCCGCGAACCAGCGCCTCCTCGCCCCAGCTGAACTTTTCTCCTGACCATGAGTGCGCAAAAGCACGTGTTTCGGCAAAAAATCACAAAT
>JAFTZU010000077.1 GCA_017461005.1 Clostridia bacterium | reverse complement strand
GTATTTCTTCGCTCATCGCGCGGACGGAACGAAGCCGGGCAGAAACGGTAACCCGGTCCCGAGCAAGAGCGACATGATCCTGCCCTGCTGGCTCGTTGGTCAACTCACCGGACGCGCAATGCTGAAGCGCCTGGAAAAGTACGGCGTCCGCACCGATCCGAACTGGAGAAGAAATGACGGCCTCGTCAATCTCGTCGGCCAGTCTGCACCGTTGAACGCGACCTATGAGGAAGCGGACTACGATACCGACTTCAAGCCGGGCATCTGGTACAACATGCCGCCCGAGCGCGGAGACCATGCTCTCTGGGTCGGCTGGCTTGTACCAGCGAAACGGTTGAACGCGATCTACGACCGCATGATCGACCTTTACCGCACGCTTCCGGACGCGGAAGACATCTAACAACAGAAAAGACCTGCAGCTTTTTCTGCGGGTCTTTTCTGTTTCACCTGCACAACTCAGAATTTGTAAAAGGAAACATCCGCGTTCCAGCAGAGCTGTCCGCGTACCTAACCCCGAAGTGTGCCGCTTCGGGGTTGACAACGGGCCCCTGGCGGTACGGCTTAAGCCTGCCGGGGCCAGCCCGGCATAAAAGGCAAAGGGGCAGGCCGCCAAACAGGCTGCCATACCGCCTTCCCATTGTAAACCCGCTTCGCTGTAGTTCCTGTGAACAGAGTTGCCCTACATTGGCTACCTACAAAACTACTCTTAGACAACAATTCTGTAGGAGTTTTGCAGGTTGAAACCGAGTGAAAACCCTACAGCATGAAGCTTTCAGGTCCGAGTTGTGGGGATTGGAGCCTGGAAATGATGCTGTTATTCCCACATTCTGCCGCAGCCACATTGCAATTGTGGGGAGCAGATGGTGGAACTCTTCTGAATCTTCCCACAAACAACACTTCTGAACCCATTCTTGTGGGGAGGAGCATATCTTAACTCAAGACTACATTTATCGTTGGAAATGCTTGCGTATGTAGTCTTTCTGATGAAATGTCAGGAAGAAGAACTACACATATGCGAGCTCATCATTAGAACTGTAGTTTTTTCTTTTAAACGGCAAGGGAAGAGACTACAGGAATAATCTGAAAATCCAATCAGTGTAGTTTTTGAGGCCCTCTCCAGTCGATAAAAACTACATAATCAAACCGTCCTTACTGAAAAATGTAGTTTTCACCATGCCTCTTGCTCTTCAAAAACCACAGAAATATAATGACCTTTTCAAAAATGTAGTTTGAATGAAGACAGTCAAGCCGTAAAGACTACAGAAACCTTCTATTGAGAAGGTTATTGTAGTTTCATTATGCTTTTCCTGACACCGCCGGGAGAAAAGTTCAGCAGGCGGGTCAGTGGAACGCCGTGGGGGCGGAGTTCAGGATCCATAGTCTGGGCTCTCGAACCCTTCCACCATCCCGCCTGCGTCAGATGGTGTGCGCGTGCGCACAAATGCATCGACATATTTCAGTTTGTGAAAAAATGTGACCGGCCGAATCAGTGCTCAGGTATCGTTGGACGGGGTCAGGGTCGTGTTGTATAATGGGCTTTGGAAACCCTGGTCGGCCGGTGAAGAACGGCGGATCGCGAACAGGAGGAAAAGACTATGAGCAAGACTTTAGTGACTTTTTTTTCGGCATCCGGTGTGACCGCGAACAAGGGGCAGCAGATCGCCCGGAAACTGGGTGCGGACACCTATGAGATCAAACCGGCGGTCCCGTATACCTCGGCGGACCTGAACTGGCAGAACAGCCAGAGCCGCAGCAGTGTCGAGTGCAAGGACCCGACCTGCCGTCCGGAGATCGTGGATGGCACGGTGGACCTGTCCGCCTACGACACGGTTTACATCGGTTACCCCATCTGGTGGTACACCGCGCCGAACATCATCAACACCTTCATCGAAGCGAACCTGGACGGCCTCAAGGGCAAACAGATCGTTCTCTTCAAGACGTCCGGCGGCAGCGGGATCAGTAAGTCGGTCTCCGACCTGCAGGGCAAATATCCCGACCTGAGCTTCGAAGCAGAATAAGGAAAGACGACAGGACAGAGCACGAACCATGCCACACTACACGTACATCCTGCGGTGTGCGGACGGGACGCTTTACACCGGCTATGCGACGGACGTCGGACGGCGGGTGAAGGCGCACAATGCCGGGCGGGGCGCGAAGTACACGCGCACGAGGCTCCCGGTGGAAGCCGTACACACGGAGGAGTTTGCCACGAAGGAAGAGGCGATGAGCCGCGAGTGGCATATCAAGCACGACCTGACGAGAGACGAAAAGGAGGAACTCATCGCCATGGGCAACATCGACAGAAACTTCCATCCGGGCGACCGGGTGCAGCATTTCAAACGGGAACTGGTGGACCCGAATACCACGCAGTACCTGTACCAGATCGTCGGGGTGGCGATCCACTCCGAGAGCCGCGAACCGCTCATGGTCTACCAGGCACTTTACGATGACTACCAGCTCTACGCCCGGCCCTACGACATGTTCCTGTCCGAGGTCGACCGTGAGAAGTACCCGGACATCAAACAGAAGTACCGGTTCGAGAAAGTCAGCGACTGAGACCCGGATACTGCCGGGAAGAACGGCAGTCCACAGGAGGAAATGACATGTATTCATCTTTTGCAAACATGAGCAATTCGCCGCTCATTTACTGGTTCACTATCGGCATGCTGATCGCGGTGCCCATCGCCATGTTCATCATCGGCATCCGGGGCGTGCGGAAGGACAACCCGAACGACAAGCGCGCCGGATATGCCATGCTGAAACTGGCCGGTGTCGTGACGTTCCTGGTCCTGGCGGCCGGAGTGTTCCTCTTCGCCAACGGCGCGTTCCGCCAGCCGGCAGAGACGGCGGTCATCCTGTCGACCCTCTTCTGAGGCGATTTACCGCGTGCAGTGCAGACGACGCCTTTTGAAAAGCATCAGAAAAAAGAAAAGAGAGACTCGAAACGAGTCTCTCTTTTTTGTTGTGTCTGTGCAGGCAGGCTCAGGGCTCAACCTGACAGTGACACGCCTCAGCCTTCGGCCGGAGCGTCTTTTTTCTTCTTCGCGTACTCGCCGAGGAAGCGCATGTCTTCGCCTCTCTTGCGGCGGGCATAGTACTCTGCCGTGGCGGAGAAGACGACGTCGCCGGAGGAGTTCAGAGCGGTCTCGACGGAGTCCTGGATGACGCCGATGATGAAACCGACTTCGACGGCCTGCATGGCAATGTCGTTCGAGATGCCGAAGAACGAGCAGGCCATGGGGATGAGCAGCAGGGAGCCGCCGGCCACACCGGACGCGCCGCAGGCGGCGAGGGTGGACAGGAAGCTCAGCGCAATGGCGGTGGGGATGGAGACCTCCACGCCCATGGTCTTCGCAACGGACAGGGACATGATGGTGATGACGGCCGCGGCACCGTCCATGTTGATGGTGGCGCCGAGGGGGATGGACACGGAATAGAAGTCCTTCTCAAGACCGAGCTTCTCGCAGGTGGCCATATTGACCGGGATGTTCGCGGCGGAACTCCGGGTGAAGAACGCGGTAAGGCCGGACTCTTTCAGAGCGGTCCAGGTCAGCGGGTACGGGTTCCGTTTCAGGAACAGGGAGGCGATGAACGGGTCGGTGACCAGCGTGACGAACAGCATGGAGCCGACGAGGGACGCCACCAGTTTGCCGTACACGGTGAAGATGGCAAGGCCGTTCTCGGAGACCGCGTTGAACACGAGGCCCATGACGCCGAAGGGCGCGAGCAGGATGATCCAGGTGACGACTTTATTGATCATGTCGGCGATCTCCTGGATGATCGTGTTGGTCTTCTCAGAACCGATCGCCTTCAGGGCAAGGCCGAACAAAACGGCCCAGAACAGGATGCCGATGTAGTTCGCGTTCGCGAGGGCGGACACGGGGTTCGTGACCATATTGTTGAGGAGGTTCGTCCAGACTTCGCCGACACCCGAGGGAGCGGCCTGCTCCGCTGCATCGCCGGTCAGTTTCATGGTGACCGGGAAGAGGTACGAGGTGATGACGGCGACGATCGACGCGACGAACGTACTGGTCATGTAAAGGAAGATGACGGTCCGGAAGCGGGATCCGATGCCCGTGCTGGAGTTCGCAAGAGAGCTCATGATGAGCACAAAGACCAGGATGGGCGCGATGCCCTTCAAGGACCCGACGAAGATGGAACCGAGCAGCCCGATGACCGGCATGTTCGGGAACAGGAGTCCCAGCGCAAGACCGATGACGAGGCCGATGAGGATCCGCAGGATGGCATTCATGTCTTTCCATTTCTGGACGACGGCTTTGAGTGCGTTCACGGTAAAACCTACTTTCGCAAAGGTATAGTGGTTTTATCTTAACATATTAAAGGAAGAATCGGAAGAGTCGAACTGCTCCGCGGTAGTAGAGTTCTTCGGCACGTTCCATGGCTTCGGACAGCGGGATGCACCCGTCGACCGTCGTCAGGAGGGACTGGATGCCGCAGTCGTAGATCTTCTCATAGTCTTTGCCGAGGCTGCCGCAGAGCGCGACGGCGGGAATGCCCTTTGCTTTGCAGCGCTCGCCGACCCCCTGCAGGACCTTTCCGAAGGCGCTCTGCCAGTCGGTCCGGCCTTCGCCGGTGACGACCAGGTCGACGCCTTCGAGGCGGTCGTCGAAGCCGATGAGGTCGAGCACTGTGTTGATGCCGGACTTCATCTCGGCGCCGCAGAACAGGAGCAGTGCCGCGCCAAGGCCGCCGGCCGCGCCGGTGCCGGGCGTCTCGTTCGGGTCGATCCCGAACTCTTCGATGAGCAGACGCCGGTAGTTCTGCATGCCGTCTTCGAGCGCGGCCTGCATCTCCGGCGTGGCGCCCTTCTGGGCGCCGAAGGTGTAGGTGGCGCCGTCTGCTCCGGTGAGCGGGTTCGTGACGTCACACATGACGGTGATCTTCGCCTCTTTGACGCGGGGGTCGAGCCCGGAGCAGTCCATGCGGACGACCTTCGCGAGGTCTTCGCCCCGGCCGATGAGTTCGTTGCCGTCGGCGTCGTAGAACTTCACGCCGAGGGCGGAGGCGAACCCCATGCCGCCGTCGTTCGTGGCGGAGCCGCCGATGGCGATGGACAGGTCGGTGTACCCGGTGTCGAGCGCGGCTTTCACCATCTCGCCGGTGCCGTAAGTGGTGGCGAGGAGCGGGTTGCGCCGGTCCTCCGGGACGAGGGGCAGGCCGGAGGCCTCCGCCATCTCGAGGACCGCTTCGGTGCCGGACAGTGCGCCGTAAGAGGCGAACCGGTTTTCCATGAGCGGCCCGTGGACCGGGACCGTGATGAGTCTGCCGCCGCGGGCTTTGACGACCGCTTCGACGGTGCCTTCGCCGCCGTCCGCCACAGGGACGCCGGAGCATTCGCACTCGCCGAAGACGTCGTGCGCCGCCTTCGTCAGCAGTTCGATGGTCTTTTCACTGGACAGCGTTCCCTTGAACGAGTCCGAAGCAAATAACAGTTTCATAAAGTGTCCTCCTTTTCAGGAAGGTGATGGTTTTATTATAGAATAAATCGCCGCAGGAAAAAACTATGGAAAAAACGGCAAAGGGAACCCTTTGCCGTTTGAATGGGATATGCCGTTGTCAGATGCTGTTCTTCGGCAGGAAGTTCGAGACTGCGTTGTCCACGACGGTCCCGACCTTGCGGGCCAGTTCTTCAGGAGTTTTATCGAACCCGTTCTCCGTCCACTGCAGGATGACCTGCTTCGAACCGTGAGAGAGGAAGGTAAAGAGGGTGTCGAGGTCTTCCTGGGGAAGATTTGTGCCGAGTCCCCGCCAGTAGTTGATGACCGGTACCCGGGCAGTCTCAATGATCCGTCGCAGGTAGTTCGGGTCTCCGTTGCGGGAGAGCAGGACGAGGGACAATGCTTTGTGCTCGATGATCAGCTCGAATACCCGCTGCAGGAGCATGGAGTATCCGTTTTCCTGCACCGTGTTGTCGATAAGGTCGACGACGAGGCGGATGAATTCGTCCTCGATGCGCTGGAGCAGGTTCATCGGGTTCGGGTAATGGGCATAGAAGGTGTTCCGGTTGATGCCGGCTTCCTTGCACAGTTCTGTGGTCGTGATCTGGTCGATCGATTTGCCCCGCATGAGCTTCAAAAGGGCAGATTCGAGCGCCTGTTCCGTTTTGATGACGCGCCGGTCGACTTTCATGTCGAGTGACCTCCATTACAACAGTTTGTTTGCCACGTCAAGTTTAACATAAGTGTTTTGCAAAGGATATATCGACTGGTCGTTAACGAACAGATTTCGGCAAAATGCTATGGAACTTATTGCGTTATCAGAGTACCTTATGCATAGGATTACAGAGATAACTCCTTCAGGCGATCCCATCGCCTCCATTCGATACATACTGTACACAGGAAAAGAGCTGCTTAGGGGAGCGGCTCTTTTCCATTTGGTCAAAAACGGGTCGAAAAACAGAAACTGTTCTGTTTTTATCGTTTTTCTGAACAAAAGCGCGGTTTTGTTGCACTACTGTTTGTTCTGATGTACATTGGAAATGGTAATGTCCATATCTTTCGACAAAACGACTGGGAAGGAGAAAAGAGTATGTATGAAAAACTGTTGAGTGAAGCGAAGATCGGCAGTGTGACCCTCAAGAACCGTGTCGTCATGACGGCGATGGGCGTCGACTGTGCCGAACCGGACGGGACCGCAGGGAAACGAGTCCAGGACTATTATGTGGAACGCGCCAAAGGCGGTGTCGGTCTCATCGTCACCGAGGTCACCCGTGTCAATGACAGCCACGGTGTCGCCCTCGGCGGCCAGCTGTCCATGAGCAATGACAAGGTCATCCCCGCGTTCACGGAAATGGTCGACAAGATCCACTCCTACGGCACGAAGATCTTCGTCCAGCTGCACCACCCGGGCCGCCAGAATCTGGCTGCTATGGCTACCAGCTGGGGCATGCTCGAAAAGGTCGGTGCTGTGGTGCCGCAGTTCTGGGACATCATGTTCCAGGCAGGGTCCATGATGGACACCGGTGCCATGCTGAATTCCCCGATGGTGAAGTATGCGTCAAAAATGATGCTGCCGGTCGTCGGCGCGTCGAACATCCCGCTGAAACTCGGTGAGACTCCGTTCCACGACCAGCCCACCCGAGCCCTCACCAAATGGGAGATCAAACGTCTGGAGCAGCAGTTCATCGACGCCGCGGTCCGTGTCCAGAAGACCGGCGCGGACGGTGTGGAACTCCACGGCGCGCATGGGTACCTTATCCAGCAGTTCCTGTCCCCTTACACGAATACCAGAAAAGATGAGTACGGCGGCTCGCTCGAAAACCGGATGCGCTTTGTCGTGAACATCCTGAAAGGTATCAAGAAGGCCTGTGGCCAGGACTTCCCGGTCATGGTCCGCGTCGCGGTCGAAGAATTCTACGACACGATCGGCTATCCGGAACTCGGCCTCAAACTGCCGGAAGGCGTTGAAATCTGCAAACGGCTGGAAGCGGCCGGGGCAGACGCGATCAACGTCTCCTGCGGCACCTACGAGACGGCCAACACGATCATCGAGCCCATCAGCTATGAGCCCGGCTGGAGAACGTATCTCGCCAAAGCTGTCAAGGAAGTCGTCAACGTCCCCGTCTGCGGCGTCGGCGTCATCCGCACCCCGGAGCAGGCAGAAGAACTGCTCGAGAACGGCACGCAGGACCTCATCGGTCTCGGACGTCCCATGCTGGCAGACCCCTACTGGGTCAGGAAGGCGGAAGAGGGCCGCAGCCAGGAAATCCAGCGCTGCATCTCCTGTGTCACGTGCTTCGAGACCGACATGCTCAACGCACTGAACGGCCAACCCTGCGAATGCGCGGTGAACCCGATCTGCTGCCGTGAAAACATCTATAACGAGTCTACTATGCTGAAAGCGAACGGCAATCAGACCGTCGTCGTCATCGGAGCGGGCCCTGCCGGTATGACCGCCGCCAGAGTCGCAGCCGACCGTGGGTTCAAGACGGTCCTCCTCGAGAAGGAACAGGTGGCCGGCGGTCAGCTGAACCTCGCCAAGGCTCCGCCTCATAAAGACAAGATGCAGTGGGCGATCGACGACCTCGAGACCCGCGCGAAAGCAGCAGGCGTCGACATTCAGTACGGTGTCGATGTCACAGCCGAAACCCTGAAAGCCTATAAACCCTATGCCGTCATCGTCGCCACCGGCGGCGCACCGATCGTCCCGAAGATCCCGGGTGTCGACGGCGCCAACGTCTGCACCGCAGCAGACATCCTGGACGGCAAAGTCAAATTGGAAGGCAAGAAAGTCGCCGTCATCGGCTCCGGCCTGACAGGCCTCGAAACAGCAGAGCTGCTTGCCGAGCAGGGCAATCAGGTCACCGTTGCTGAAATGCAGAAGGAGATCGGCCCCGGTGTCTATGTCCAGGTCTACTTCGATGTCGTCCCCAAACTGGACAAACTCGGCGTCAACATGCTGGCGGGTCACAAACTCATCCAGATCGACGACTCCTCGATCGTCCTGGAAACGAAGGACGAGATCCGCAAGACCATCGATGTCGACGCGGTCGTCCTGTCCCTCGGCGTCCGTCCGGTCAACGACCTCGAAGCTGCCGCGAAATCGGTCTGTGACGTCGTCAAGTGCATCGGCGATGCGGGCAAACCCGGCAAGATCGTCCATGCCACCAGAGCCGGCCTCGAAGCCGCCTGGAACCTGTAAGTAAAATAACAAAAACTCCAGACCACTTGGTCTGGAGTTTTTTTGTAATATCAGTAGATCGGTTTGACCGGGTCGCCGGCCTTGCCGTGCTCGAAAATGTCGATGCAGTGTTCGAGCCACTCGACATACGTCTTTTCCCGGCGGACTGCGCCGTCAAGGACAAGGTAGTCGCCCATCTGTTTTGTATTGAAGTGGGGCAGCTTCTGGAAGTCCAGGTCGATGAAGTGCTTCAGCATGTCCCGTTTCTCTGTGTGCTGCCGGAGCTGGGAGCAGAGCAGGGTGAGGTATTCCTCTTTGTTCATGCTCTCGTTGAAGAACGTTCGAAGACGGAAAACGTCTTTATAGGTGCGTTCGATCTCTACGTCGTCTCGAAGCCAGTCGTGGAAATCCTTCCGCCCGGCTTCAGTGATCTCATAGAGTTTGGTCTCCAGTTTTTCACCGCGGATGACGGTCTCATACTCGACGAGCCCCTCCGCGAGCAGCTTCTTCATCTCGGGGTAGATCTGACTGTGCTCTGCGTGCCAGAAGTTTGTGAGGCCCCGGGAGTCAAAGGCTTTTTTGATGTCATAGCCGGTCATCGGTTCGCGATTTACGAGCCCGAGGATGGCATATTTCAGGTTTCTCAAAACGAGAACTCCTCTCGGTGATTTCAGTAAATACTTTGTTTCGCCTTGCAGTATAACACGCGGCCGTAAATCGCCGCAACATCAATCAATGGAGGTTGAGGTATTTCGTCAAATGTGACAATGAAAACATGTAAACATTTACATAATTGCCAATTGATTTGAAATCAATTTCAGGCATACAATAAATTTGGAGAAACTCTGACATTTTTTTGTCAAAAGCCGATTTATGCGATTCGAAATGAAAAAAAGGAGGCCGGAATGAAGATTTTCAGCATCCCGTCACAGGGGAACAAGCTGCGTGGATTCATCATGAAACCGGAGGGGAAAGGCCCCTACAAGACCGTCATCGTGAGCCATGGCTTTGGTTCGAATTT
Source organism: Clostridia bacterium (assembly GCA_017461005.1). Lineage (GTDB taxonomy): Bacteria > Bacillota > Clostridia > Oscillospirales > Acutalibacteraceae > RUG420. The sequence continues at coordinate 1,773 of JAFTZU010000077.1, read as the reverse complement.
TATGATTTCCTATACCTATGCCAAAGTCTTCGTGAAGAAAGGCTACTGTGCATTCATCTATGATTTCCCGGGTGCCGGCAACGGCATTTCGAGCGGCGATACGACCAAAATGAGTGTCCTGACGGAGAAACGGGACCTCATCAATCTCCTCGAGTATGTCCGCAGTCAGGACTATGTCGACAACGACCACATCATCCTTGCCGGCTGCAGCCAGGGCGGTATGGTCTCGGCGCTGGCGGCTCCGGAAGTGGAAGATAAGATCGAACGGATCATGCTCTACTATCCGGCGCTCTGCATCCCGGACGATGCCCGCCGCGGCGTCATGATCACCGCACACATCGACCCGGACAACATCCCGGAGAAATATTACGCGATCAACGTCAAGCTGGGTCGGCCCTATGCGGAAGATGCCCAGAGTCTGGACCCCTGGAAAGAAATCTCTCAGTTCTCGAAGCCGGTCTGGATCATCCAGGGCAAAGAGGACCGGCTCGTCAAGATCGAATACTCCCGGAAGGCGGCGGAATGCTATCCGAATGCCACTCTGACGGAGATCCACGGAGACCACGGGTTCCTTCTCCTTGGCACGCGTCGCAGTGACAAGGAGACTCGCAAGTACCTTGACTCGCTGGCATAAAGACGGGCGATCTACTATTCGAATAAAAGAAAGCCGAGCGATCGGCTTTCTTTCAAATCCACATATGTCAATATTTACATGTTTGTAATCCATCATAAGGAGGCGCTTTCATGGCGAAATTCATCAGTGCAAGAGAAGCGGCCGGGCTCATCCCGGACGGCGCGACCGTCGCGGTCGCCGGTATGGGTCTGTCCGGTTGGGCAGAGGAACTGGCCTGCGCAGTACGCGACAATTATACAGAGACCGGCCATCCGAAGGGCCTGAGCCTCAAACAGGCCAGTGCCCTCGGCGACTGGGGCGTCGGAAACAGCTTTATCGGCTGGGACCGTGTCCGCAGAGACGAGCCGGACAAGGAGCACGGCGCCCGTGGAGCCACACGGTTCGGCGAAGCCGGCCCGGGGCTCATCTCCAAATGGACCAGCGCGCACATCGGCTCGGCCTTCACGCTCTGCGACCAGGCCCGTGCCGAGCAGCTCGAAAGCTACTGCCTGCCCCAAGGCGTCATCGTGAACCTGTGGCGGGAGATCGCCGCGGGACGGCCCGGCCTCATCACGAAGACCGGCCTCGGTACCTTCGTCGACCCCCGTGTCGAAGGCGGCCGCATGAACCAGTCCGCAAAAGATGAACTGGTCAAGGTCGTGGAGTTCAACGGGGAAGAGTACCTCTTCTATCCCGGCTTCAAGGTCGACGTTGCCCTCCTTCGTGGCACCATCGCCGATGAAGACGGCAACATTTCCTTCGCCCACGAGTCCGTCATCAACGAAGGTCTCGCGGTGGCGGAAGCCACCAAGAATACCGGCGGCATCGTCATCGTCCAGGTCGAGTACCTCGCGAAGAAAGAGACCCTGAACCCGAAGGATATCAAAATCCCGGGCATCCTCGTCGACTATGTCGTCAAGGCGAAGGACCCGATGTCCTGCTGGCAGGCGGAAGGCGACTACTGGGAACCGGCGTTCTCCGGTCAAATCAAGATCCCGCTCGACGAGATCAAACCCATCCCCTTCGACGAGCGCAAAGTCATCTGCCGCCGCTGTGCCATGGAACTGAAACCCGGCGACCTCATCAACCTCGGGGTCGGCATGCCGGCGGAAGTCTCCAAAGTCGTCGCGGAGGAAGGCTTTATGAATGATGTCATCATG
>JAFTZU010000076.1 GCA_017461005.1 Clostridia bacterium | reverse complement strand
TCGTCGGGTACGACGCGGAACTCACCCGGCTCACCGCGCATGCCTTCCGGGTCTATTCACTGGCGTTCCTGCTGTCCGGCTTCAACATCTACGGCTCGGACTTCTTTACGGCGCTCAACAACGGAAAGATCTCTGCTGCCATCTCGTTCATCCATACCATCCTGCTTGAGATGAGCGCGATCATGCTGCTGCCGCTAGCCTTCGGAGTCGACGGCATCTGGATCGCCCTGCCGATCGCTGAAGCGCTGGCTCTCATCGTCACGGTTCAGTTCCTCATCCGCAAACGCCACGTCTACCATTACGCGTAAATCGCCAAAGGAATATAAGGAAAAAGCCTGCCGACCCTCCTGGGCCGACAGGCTTCTTTATTTGTGGGTATTATTTCTTTGCGGCTTTTGTGGCCTCGTGAGCTTTGAAGGCGTCGCGGGTAGAGCAGCAGACGAAGTACTTGCCGTCGGAGACCGGTGCGGAACCGGCCGACTGGCGGAACCATGCGCAGATGTTGTCGATGACTTCCTGGCTTTTGGGCCACTTCGGGAACTTGACGGAGAAGACGTGGTCGAGCTTCCGTTCCTTGCCCTTCGGATAGTCTTTGATCTCGTGTTTGATGCCCTTCCCGGTCAGCAGCTTTTCCAGCTTCAGGGAGTCCTTCTGGATGAGGTCCTGGACACCGGTGACCTGGTAGACCGGCGGCAGGGTGGTGACGTCTAACATGGAAGCGGGATCCTGCAGATAACCGATGCAGTCCCGGTCGAAGTCTTCGCCCTTGGCGATCTGATCGGTGATGGCCGCCATCAGGTCGTGACGGGTGGTGTCGATCATGATGGACACGAGACCGAGACCGCCGTAGTTCAGACCGGCCGGAGCGATGTCGAAGGACTCCTGCAGTTCTTCGCTGTTCTCGATGGCACAGCAGGTGTAGGCAAGGAGCGCGCCGGCAGAGTCGCCGGTCAGGTAGACGTTGGAAAGGTCGAGCCCAAGCTCTTTTGCGTGAGTGGCCACATAGCGAAGGCCGTTCATGCAGTCGTCGATCTGGTGCCAGAACGTGGTGTCCGGAAGACGGATGTAGCTGAGGCTGACGACGTCGAACCCGCGACGGGCGAACTCATAGTTGAAGTTCGCGTTGAGATCTTTGAACGAGGCGAACAGTCCGCCGCCGTGAATGTTGATGACCACCGGATTGCCGAGCTTTGCATCTTTGGCCTTGTAGACGTCGAGCAGATGCCCTTTGTTCCCGTCGTCGAGATAGGGGATATCGAGGTTCAGCTCAAGGTCAGAGGTGTCCTGCTCCAGCTTTCTGAGACGGGCCCAGTCGCCGACCTGGAACAGATAACGGAAGGCGAGTACTCCTGCTTTAGACATTTCGTTCACTCCTGAATCTACAGACTATTCTGTATACAGTATAGAAAACTAAAGATTTCGGTTATATAATTATTTTGCTGGGAATATCGATTATTTGTGGAAAGGTGGTGCGTCATGAGCGATACGATTTCCAGGGCGATTCGCGATTCGGAAGAGGAGTTCATCAATCGATCTTACTGGGACATGCTGCCCATCGTGCGCATGATCCAGAACGGCGATACCGAGCAACTCTCGAAGATCGCCCCGCTTTCCGCAGAGGCCCTTTACCAGAACGACCGCATCGGGAACACGAAGACCAAAGAGATCGAATACATGGCGGTCAGTCTCGTGAACACGTTCATGATCTCCGCCATCGAAGCCGGTGTCTATCCGCCGGAAGCGAACTGGACCGCAGACTATGCGCTCCACCAGATCGCCGAGAGCACTCCGGACAAGTTCCCGGACATCATTCGCGCCTGTGCCATCACGCTCTGTGAACAGGTGAAGGCCAGAAAAATGCATTCGACCGGGAACCCCCACGTGGAAAAGGCAAGAAAATATCTCCTGACGCACCTGACGCAGGAGATCACATTGGAGGAGGTCGCGGACCACGTCGGGGTCAGCAAATACCACCTCAGTCATATTTTCAAAGAGTTTGCCGGCATGACCATCCGTCAGTACCTGACGCACGAGCGCATCGAAGCCGCGAAGGACCTGCTCGAGACCAGCGACAAGACGATCCCGGAGATCGCCGCCCTCTTCCAGTTCTGCGACCAGAGCTACTTCACATATGTGTTCCGTACCAACGTCGGCATGACCCCCGGCGAGTACCGAGCGTCCCGCAAACGCTGAACCCTTTACAGGGCAGCAAAGTATTCCGTCAGGTGCTGCAGGAACCGTTCCGCGATGGGCGAGAACACCTGATACTGCTTCCAGATGAGATACATTTTATTTTCGAGCTTCGGAGAGAGCGGACGGAATACGAGTCCGCTCTCTTTGCTTGTGTCAATCAGTTTGTCGAAGGTCAGCATGCCGCCGAGCCCTTCCTTGACGAACACAGAACCGTTGTAGGAGAGGGTCAGTGTGC
>JAFTZU010000075.1 GCA_017461005.1 Clostridia bacterium | reverse complement strand
GGCTTTTGGTGACCTACGCAAACAGGAAAAAGCAAGGATGCGTAGGTTGTTTGCTCCAAACAATGCTTTTTCTGCCCAGCGAGAAAGCCGGAAGGGGTAGGGGTCCGGGGACAGGGGAAGGTGGCTTTCTCTCACACTCTTCGACGCGAAGCTAGTGCTGTGCATGACTCCCCCTTCCCCGGGAAATCAGCGCGACAAATTCGGAGTTGTTGAGGGTCTGGGGTTATGGGGCATAAGCAAAAGACCTGCAACGAGAATTGCAGGTCTTTTGGTGTGTTTTAGAATGCTGTGAGCGCTTGAATGCCAGGGCGTTTGAATGCCAGGGCGCTTGAATGCCAGAGCGCTTGAGTGCTGTGGCATCCGGAGCGGCGCGCCGTCAGTCGACGTCGGTGTAGTGGTCGTCATCGTCGGGGTCGTCCCAGTCGTCGTAGTCTTCGCCTTTGGGACGGCGGGCGGCTTTGCGGGCAGCCTTGTCGGCGCGCTTTTCGGCTTTCTCGGCTTTCTTTTCCGCTTTCGCGTTTTCCTTCGCCGCTTTTTCGGCGGACTTCTCAGCGCGGCGGACTTCCTTTTCGGTGTCGTGGTCGAGTTTCTCCCAGCCGGCGCGGATCCGGCGGCAGCCGATGCCGGTGAGGACGGCCGAGACGAGGGTGACCGCGGCGGCGGTCCAGAGGCTCGCTAGACCGATGACGGTCAGGACCATGACGATGGCCTTCAGCGCGATCGTGACGATCGTGTTCGCGCGGGCCAGCGTGAAGGTCCGGTCCGCAGTGTCGATGAGGCTCACGACACGGGACGGCGCTTCCGGGACCACGACCACGTCGCAGGTGTCGTAGATGTCCGTGGAGCGGAAGCCGCCGAGCGCGACGCCGGAGTCGGCGAAGGACAGGAGCTTCGCGTCTTTGACGCCGTCACCGACGAAGGTCAGTTTGCCGTCGTCACCGAGCTGCTGCGAGAAGGTCTGCAGCGCGGCGATCTTGTCTTCCGGTGCCAGTTCGGAGCCGAACTCGTCGATGCCGAGTTCCTCGGCGAGGAGTTTGGACGGGCCGCGGGCACCGCCGGTCAGCATGGTGACCCCTTCGAGGCCGAGGTCGTGGAGACCGTCGATGGTCTCGAGGCTGTCCCGCCGCGCCGTGTCGGACGTGACGATGCAGCCGATGTATTTCTGGTCGACGGCCACATGGAGCTTGTTGCCGGCCTGGTGGCTCTCCCGAACGTCGATGCCCTCCGCCAGCATGCAGCGGGCGTTGCCGGCGACCAGCCGGTGGCCGTCCACATAGACGCTGACGCCGAGGCCGGGCACTTCGCGGAAGTTCACGAGGGTGGCCTGGTCGACGGGTTTGCCGTATGCCTTTCGGATGCAGGCCGCGATGCGGTGCTCCGACAGGTATTCTGCTTTGGCCGCCATCTCCAGAAGCTGGGTGGAGCGGTAGCCCTCCGCGGGGATCATATCGATGATGTCCGGGTCGCCCTTCGTGAGCGTACCGGTCTTGTTGAAGACGACTTTTTTCGTCTTTGCGAGTTTCTCGAGGGGGCCGTCGCCGCGGACCAGGACACCGTTGTAGAACGCGGTGCCGAGGCCGTTCTCGAAGCACAGCGGACCGTGGAGCAGGAGTTCCGCGGAGCCCGCGAGGATCATGAACGTGAAGGCGATGCGCATCCACTCGTGCCAGTCGCCGGTGATGAGGGACGGCACGATGCCGAGGCCGAGGCCCAGGACGATGACGACGATGCCGAAGGCCAGCGAGAACTTCCGGTCGAATTCGCTCTCCCGGGACTCCTCCGCGGAGTCATCGTACATGAAGTCGGCCACCTTCTGTGCCGTGGAGCCGGCATAGGGACAGGTGGTGACGACCTGCAGTTCGTCCGAGGTGACGACCATGCCGGAATACACTTTATCGCCGGCAAAGACGTATTTCGGCGCTTCGTCTCCGGTCAGGAGGACCGTGTCCAGAAGGGCACTGCCGCCGGCGACCACGCCGTCGATGGGAACCAGTTCGTTCTGCTGGACGAGGATGGTCTCACCGGGCCAGACTTTCTCCGGCGCCACGGACTGCCACCCGCCGTCCCGGTACACGTAGACCGAGTCGACGTCGAAGTCGTCCAGCGCGCCGAACAGCGCTTCGGAGTGGGACGCGTTCAGCGACGAGATGAACCCGGCCAGCACATAGAGGAACATGGCCGCGGTCGCCGCCGGGAACTGCCCGACGAACACGCCGCCGATGCAGGCGATGGTCATGAGCACGTCGGAGTCCAGCAGTTTCAGCCGGAACAGCTTGCCGATGCCGTCCATGATGACCTCATACGCCAGGATGAGGAACGCCACCACGAGGAACGCGATGGACATGAAACTGGCACCTTCCGCGTCGGTATCCGAAAACTCGAAGAACAGGCCGAAGGCCAGCAGGACGCCGCCGGCGATCAGCTGGAACAGTTTGAACCCAGGGCTGCCGAATCCGGGCAGCACGCTGGAGCGCACCGCGCTGACCTTTTCCGGTCGGGGCATGGCTTTCGGGAGTTCCTGGTGCTCTTCCTTGTACTCCTCCGGGTCCGGCGCCTCGATGGGTTCCGGGTCCGGGTTGATGGCCTTTTCGTCCTGAAGGATGGTCGGCATCGGGGTCGGAGGTGCCACATCGGTGTGGGACGGCTGGTCATCGAGCAGAGACTGCACCTGATTTTTCGATTTTTCTGTCACGGTGTCCGCCGCCTTCGCGGAGACATCGCGAACGATGATCTTCTTTTTCTTATCTGCCAAAAGGGGTAGTCCTCCTTTCCGCATCTCCTATATATAGTTATTCACTTTATTGTACTAAAGAAATCAAGGCATTGCAACATGAGAAACTGTGCTATAATATCCGCAACAGTTTCGGCGGTAACGCCGCAGGAGGGACCCTACTATGGCAATATTCAAAAACATCGAAGAGGCACAGGAGTACTTCAAGGACGACCGGTTCGCCACCGAGAACGGCGCGTCCATCGTCGAAGTCACCGAAGACCATGCCGTTGTCAAAATGGAACTCGTGGACCGGCACCGCAACGCGATGAACAACGTCATGGGCGGCGCCATTTTCACCCTGGCGGACTTTGCGTTCGCGGTCCTCGCCAGCAACCTCCACAAGACCCAGGTCGGCACCGACGCCACCATCCACTTCCTCTCCGTCCCGAAGGGCGATGTACTGTATGCGAAGTCCGTCTGCCGGAAGAACGGCCGGACGACGATCATCATGGACGCGGACGTCACCGACGAGTCCGGGCGGCTCATCGCCACCATGACCGGCACCGCTTTCAAGATCTACCCGAAGGCATAACGAAGCACAGACGCAACAAACCCCGCTGCGAGCAGCGGGGTTTTCTTTGTGTTTTGCAGACTTATTCCATGTGCACGAGCAGTGCGGTCATGTCGTCGGACGCTCTGGCAACGCGGATGTCGAAGCCGCCCTCTGCGCCGGGCTGTTTGTAGAAGTTCAGGACATCGCCCTCGTAGACGGAGTTGCGGAAGATGACGTCGAAACTCTTTGGCTGCATCGCCCGCAGTTCCGCGTTCGAGAAGGTGCCGAGCAGCGCCTGCACGTACTTCGCGTTGTTCATGTGGTGGCCGATGTCGATGTCAGTCGAGCGCACGGTGTACTCCGCGTACTGGTCCGCCGCGTCGAAGCGGTCTTTGATGCGGGTGAAGCCTTCCGGGCAGGAGGCCGGGCGGCTGTAATCGAGCCCCTCGGGGTAGACCTCCATGATGGGGATGAGTTTCATGGTCTCCGTGTTGAGGACCGCCCATTCGGTCTTGCCGCGGATGAGGACTTTGTCGCCCTGCCGCATCTCGTAGTTCCGGTCGCCCCGGAGTTTCGTCGGTTCCTCGACCCAGGTGGCCAGGGTGACGGTGTCGCCGAGCTTCGGGCGTTCGTCGAAGACGATCTTCGTCTTGACCGTCAGCCAGAAGAGGTTCCGCGGCGAGATGTGCCGCCAGGCGACGCCCATCTTCCCAGCGTGGTCGTCCGCCACGTCCATGAAGATGTTGAAGGTCTCGTAGCGGCTCAGCAGTCCGTCCGCGTCCGCGAGGCTCGGGTTGATGTACAGTTCCTTTTCAAAATAGTTGGTCACAGTTGACCCTTCTCTCTAAACGGTTTTCCAATATCATACGTCAAACTCCCGGCAATTGCATTGCTCGGAGTTTCGCTTTTTGTCACTCCGGTCAGGTCCTTCACCACTTCCCCGGCGAGGATGAGTCCTGCCACAGAGGGCACGAAGGAAATGGAGCCCGGCGTGTCTTTTCGCCGTGCCGGCGGTCCTTCAGGCGATGGCCCTTCGGAGTCTTCCGACGCCGGCGCAAGCGGCGTCATCGGCGCCTCTTCGGAGTACACGACTTTCAGGGAGTCGATGCCCCGTTTGCGGCATTCTTTGCGCATGACGCGGGCGAGGCCGTCGAACTGCGTCTCGAAGAGGTCGCAGACCACGAACTTCGTCGGGTCCAGTTTGTTGCCCGCTCCCATGGCCGAGATGACGGGCACGCCCGCCTCCTTCGCGCACTGGATGAGGAGCAGTTTGGCCGTGACGGTGTCGATGGCATCGACCACATAGTCGTATTGCGTGAAGTCGAACTGGTCTTTCGTGTCCGGCAGGAAAAAGGTCTGGCAGGTAGTGACCGTGCACGCGGGGTTTATGTCCTTCACCCGCTCCGCGGCCACCTCCACCTTCGGCCGTCCGATGGTGGAACCCAATGCGATGATCTGCCGGTTGAGGTTCGTCTCATCGACGACGTCTTTATCGATGAGGTCCAGTGCCCCGACGCCGGAGCGCGCCAGCGCTTCCACGACATAGCCGCCCACTCCCCCGACGCCGAAGACGGCGACGCGGGCCGACCCGAGACGGTGCATCGCCTCAGGGCCCAGGAGCATTTCAGTTCTCTGGAAACGGTCCGACATAGGTCTCTCCTTTATTTTACTCCGTACATATGGCCGAGGATGAGTCGCTCAGCGGTCTCTTTGCCGAACAGTTTGGTGACCTGGTCGACCGCGGGGCCGCCCTGGTCAAAGAGGGTCTGTGCGAAGTGGCGGACGTTCTCTTTCTTGGCAACCGCGTCGCAGTCCGGTGCTGCCTTCACCTGGGCGATGTACTCCGCGAGGTACGCGGCGGCGGCTTTGTTCAGGCGGTCGGTGATCTTCTTGCCGGTCTTGTCGTAGGACTGCGGCAGGAGGATGTCGTCGTACCAGTGCGGGTCGGTCTCGCGGTCCGTGAGGTCCGCGTCTCTGTCCTTGATGGCCTGGAACTTCGCGGCGTCTTCCGCCGGGTACGGGGCGATCTGGTCGTCGTAGAGTTCACACATCTGGGTCTCTTTGCCCATGGCGAGGACCCAGTCGAGGTTCATCATGGGAACGTCCTTCGCGGTGGTCGCGAGGACCGCGGTCTCCATCTTCATGAGCCCGCCCATCGCCTTCATCGTCAGGAAACAGATGTGGCCGAGGCCTTCCGCCTCGTAGGCTTCCGTCTTGAAATGAAAGCCGTTTTTCTTCAGGGTCGCCTCATCGCCCACGTCGACTTTTGTCAGGGGAAAGTCGGCAAGAGCCGTGAGTACGAGTTCAGGCAGAGCCGTTCTCTGAGCCTTCATAAAGTACCACACTCCAATGCTTGTAATCAGCAGGTTTCATAAAATTTACCGTTCCCAGTATAACACAAATGTGAGCCCCTGCATCGGACGGTTGCGCAATTATTTCTCATATGATATAAATAGCTCACATCTTTAATTATTTGCGCGGTCTGCGCACCGGGAGCACCTGAGACTATGAAAAAGAGCACTGCAGCACGAACCTTATACTATTACGGGAAAACGGTCATGAAACACTGGCCGTTCTTCTTCCTCGGCATCCTCGCGTCCTTCGGGTACACGTACTGCCTCACGTTCCTGAACGCCAAGGCCGTGTCGGACATCATCGACCGGGTCGCAGAGGGCGGCATCGCGGCGGACAACGTACTGCACACGTTCATGCCCTACATCATGCTCCTGGTGTTCGCGAACCTCATCGGGCAGATCTGTTCAAAGCTCCAGGACTACGCGGTCTGGAAGCTCGAGATCCTCGGCTACTACGACCTCTCGACGCTCGTCTTCGACT
>JAFTZU010000074.1 GCA_017461005.1 Clostridia bacterium | reverse complement strand
TCGACAAAGGCGGCGTCTACGAAGGCTGCATGCCCATCGAAGTCATGGCGAAGCGGGGACACGACACCATCCGGTTCGGCCCGATGAAACCCGTCGGTCTCACGGACCCCCGCACCGGTCACCGCCCCTGGGCGGCGCTGCAGCTCCGTAAGGAGACCGCCGAAGGCACCATGTACAACCTCGTGGGCTTCCAGACGAACCTCAAGTTCGGCGAACAGAAACGGGTCTTTTCCATGATCCCCGGCCTCGAGCACGCCGAGTTCCTGCGCTACGGTGTCATGCACCGCAACACGTTCCTGAACTCGCCGGAACTCCTCGACGCGGACTTCCGGTTCCGCACCGTGCCCGGCCTCTACTTCGCCGGCCAGATCACCGGCGTCGAAGGCTACATGGAGTCCGCGATGAGCGGCATCCTCGCCGGTCTCAACGCGGCGCGCTATCTCGACGCCCAGTCGAGCGAGCCGACTGAAGAACTGCCCGCCGGCTACGAGCCGATGGTCCTCCCGGACTACACGATGATGGGCGCGCTGTCGCGGTACATCGCCGACCCGACGGTGAAAGAGTTCCAACCCATGGGCGCGAACTTCGGCGTATTACCCCCATTGGAGGAAAGAATCAAAGACAAGAAACTGAGATATGAAAAGCTCGCAGAAAGAAGCTTGGAGTATTTCGACAAAGAGTAAAAGAGAAGAGGAATACAAGTAAGCCGGCCCACCGAAGCAGCCGGGGAGCAGAAAAGTTCCCGGATGGGCGCTTGGGGGAAAGGCGGCGTCTGCCAGAGGCAATGGCCGCCGCGTGGTTCGGCATGGCGAGCGACCAGACGGGCTTTTCTGCGGAACCCATTGGCCGGCTTGCGAAATAAACAAAGGAGAGTCACTTATGAGAATCATCGTTGACGCGTTCGGCGGCGACAATGCGCCCCTGGAGATCCTGAAGGGTGCGGTGGCCGCGAAGAACGAGTTCGGTTGTGACATTCTGCTTTGCGGAGACGAGGAGCAGATCCGCGCCTGCGCAAAAGAGAATGACATCGACCTCACCGGCATGGACATCGAGAATGCCGAGGGCTTCATCCCCGTGGAGGAGGACCCCCGCGCCCTGCTGAAGAAGTACAAGAACAGCTCCCTCGGTGTGGCCTGCCGCGCTCTCGCGGAGGGCAAAGGCGATGCACTGGTGTCCGCCGGGTCCACCGGAGCACTGGTCGTCGGCGCCATCTTCATCGTGAAGCGCCTCAAAGGCGTGCGCCGTCCCGCCATCGCCACCATCATGCCCGGCGACAAGGGCAACTTCATGCTCATCGACGGCGGCGCGAACACCGAAGTCACGCCGGAAGCCCTCAACACCTTCGCGGTCATGGGCTCCGTCTACATGGACAAGGTCATGGGCGTCAAAGACCCGAAGGTCGGACTGCTCAACATCGGCGTCGAGCCGAACAAGGGTACGGACCTGCAGAAGCACGCGTACCCGCTGCTCGAAGAAAACGAGCACATCCACTTCATCGGCAACGCCGAAGCCAGAGACGTCCCGGCCTGCGTGGCCGACGTCGTCGTCTGCGACGGCTTCACCGGCAACGTCTTCCTGAAGACGTATGAGGGCGTGGCCCTCACGCTCTTCTCGAACGTCAAGGACATCATGATGAAGTCCACCGTCACGAAGCTCGCGGCCCTCATCCTGAAGGGCGGTCTCAAAGAGCTCAAGACGAAGTTCGACGCGAACGCCGTCGGCGGCGCGCCGATCCTCGGCGTCCAGAAACCCGTCATCAAGGCCCACGGTTCCTCCAAGGAAGTGGCCTTCAAGAACGCCATCCGTCAGGCCATCTCCTTCACCGAGAGCGGCGCCATCGCCACCATCGAGGAGAACCTCCCGAAGAAAGCGGAGGACGATGAGCATGAGCAGTAAATCGCCAAAAATGACGGAAGAGCGCGAAGCGGCCCTCCACGAGCTGGAAGGCAAGCTGGGGTACACGTTCTCGGACCTGCACCTCCTCGACACCGCGCTGACCCACTCCTCCTACGCCAACGAACAGGGGCCGGGGCACAAGTACAACGAGCGGCTGGAGTTCCTGGGCGATTCGGTCCTCGGCTTCATCACGGCGGACAAGTTCTTCCACGCGTTCCGCGACATCCCCGAGGGGCGATTGACCAAACTCCGCGCCAGCACCGTCTGCGAAGAGAGCCTCTTCGAGTTCGCGAAGCAGATCGACCTCGGCGACTACCTCCTCCTCGGCAGGGGCGAGGACAAGAACGGCGGCCGGGAGCGGGCGTCCATCGTGTCCGACGCATTCGAGGCGGTCATCGCCGCCATCTACCTCGACGGGTCCATCGACCCGGCCCGGGAATTCGTCCTCCGGTTCGTCATGACGGCCGTCGAGGAGAAGACCATCACCTTCAAAGACTACAAGACAAAGCTCCAGGAGATCATCCAGAAGAACCCCGAGGAGCAGCTCCAATACGTCCTCTCCGGCGAGTCCGGACCGGACCACAACAAGCGCTTCGAAGTCGAAGTGCACCTCAACTCCAACGTCATCGGGAAAGGCGTC
>JAFTZU010000073.1 GCA_017461005.1 Clostridia bacterium | reverse complement strand
GTCCTCCTTCTCCTCCGCGCTGCCGCCGAGGGCGACGATGACGACGCCGGCGAAGACGAGTGTGGCTCCGAGGACACGCCAGAGCGTGAGAGGAACTACATCGCCACGGAACCAGCCGAAGGTGTCGATGAGGATGCCCATGACGATCTGCCCGAAGAGCGGGAACACGATGGTCTGGGTGGCGCCGAGGATGGGAAACAGAAGAAGGTTCCCGGTGAGGACCGTGACGCCGCCGAAGCCGCCGAGGAACATCCAGACCGGGAGGCCGCGGACCTGGTGAAGGGGCAGTCCGTCACCCAGGATGAGAGAGAGGATGACGAGGAAGCACAGGCCGACGAAGAAGTTGACGCCGGACGCACGGAAGGGCGTGCCCAGCGAGCGGCGCAGCCTCGAGTTGATGCTCGTCTGCATCGGCATGATGAAGCCGGCCAGGATGCCGTACAGGAATGCCATGGTCTCCCTCCCCTCTTACTGTAATGATTCCTGAACATTATAGCACACCTTCCCCATAAAATGGTCATCGGCCGGAACTCGGGAGGGAGCTCCGGCCGACGCCTTGGGAGTTGTGCATCATGAAAAAGAAAGGAAACTATGAAATAGGAGTAGTTTGTTTATTCGGCGTCTTCTTTGACGACCGGCTTTTTGTTGAGCTTCTTGTCGAGGAGGAGTCCGAGCACAGCGACGAGGATGTCATCTGCGGGACCCGGGATGGCGTCAGGAGCGATCACATAGAGGGCGACGAAGCCGATGATGATAGCTTTGACGATGTTGGGGTTGTCGATCTTCTTGAGAAGTTCGTTGATGATAAGGTTAAGATTCATGTTTGACATCCTTTCTGTGTTCGGTCGATTTATGTTCATTCAAAGCTTGCTGTTTGAAGTCCACCCGGATGCCTAGCCGTTTTGCCAGGTCCGGGTCCTTTCGGACTCTGTTCGAGAGGCGGATCGCCGTTTGTCTGGCGTTGGCTGTTGTCGTTGCCATGGTGTCTCCCCCTCTCTGCGCCTTTAGTATATCGCCCCGCGGCCCACAAAAAAATAACTGCTTCCGCAAGTTAGAAGCAGTTATTTCTGTTTGTTTGGCGATTTATTTTGCTACGGGTGGGATGTCGATGGTGAGGTCGCTGAGTGGGAAGCTGCAGCAGGCATGGATGTAGCCGTATTCGATGTCGCCGATGCGACGGCCGTCGACCGAGGCCGGTGTGTAGACTTCGCCCGACAAGAGCTGGGCGTGGCACCAGCCACAGCGGCCGGAGCGGCACTGGTTCGGCGCATTGATGCCCGCAGCCTCCAAAGAGCGAAGAATGGATGTATCGGCTTTGGCAGGGATCGTAAAGGTCTTCCCCGCCATCTTGACGGTCAAAGTGAACTCGCCAGAGATGTCGCCGGTGTAATCCGCGTTCTTCTCCGGATGGAAATACTCTCCAAAGAGTTCATGACGGACGAATTTAGGACGGAGTCCGAGTTTGGCGATTTCTTTGTCGACGAATTCGTACATCGCCTGAGGGCCACAGAGGAAGATCGAGTAGTCCTCCCCTTCCGGAGCATACTTCTTGATGAGGTCTGCTGTGATGAAGCCCTGTTCGCAACCTTTCGCTTTCGAGTTGCTGAGAACATTGACCAGTTTGACTCTCGGGCAGGTCTCACTGAGTTTCAGCAGTTCATCTGTAAAGACTGCGTCCTTCTTTGCACGGGAGCCGTACAGAATGGTGAGGTCGAAGTCTTCATCGCCATCCGCAATGGCAAACGCCATGGAGCGGAAGGGAGTGATACCACTGCCGCCTGCGATACCGATAACATGTTTTGCATCGCGCAGGGGCTCATACGTAAAGTCTCCAAGCGGAGCAGAGGCAACGACCTTCGTGCCTTCCACCCAGTGGTCCAGAATGTAGTTCGAGGCGATGCCGTCTTCCACACGTTTGATTGTGATGCAGTAATGGTTGGAGAGACTCTTCTTCGGAGAAGAGGACAACGAATAAGGACGGGTGAACTGGATGTTTTCGTCCGCATAGTTGAGGGACAGGTACGAGCCGGCCGAAAAGTATGCAAGCCGCTCGGTGCCTTTCGAATAATCCGGACTGAAGACGTAGGTCTTCATGTCAGGGCTGTGCTCAATGACCTTGCGTACCACCAGAAACTGCTTTGCAGGATGGAGTGCATTCGCCAGTTTGTTGACCGGATAGTCCTCCAGTTTTTTGACCGGGCCGTCCGGAGTCCTTGCCACTTCAATGACTCTTTGCGCGGCACTCAGCACAAAGGGGTATAAGGGAAGTTTTGGAATCATGCTTTTTGCCATCTTATTTCCCCTCCTTCAGTTCAGCGATGATCTCATTCGCCATCATCTCACCAGTGATGAAACCGGACGGATAACCGTCTCCGCGGAGGGAGTGTCCGCCGCAGAACCTCATGTTCTTCACTTTGTTTTCCAGGTCCTTGAAGACCGTGCGGTTGATGACGTTGTCCCAGGACTGACTCATGTATCCGTAGATCGTTCCGTTCGGCGTGCTGAGGTACCGGGCAAACGTGACCGGCGTCGCAACAGAGATCTCTTCGATATGAGACATGATGTCGATGCCCAGCAGTTCTTCATAGTCCCTGATATACTTCTCCGCAAGAGCGTTTTTGTATTTTTTGTAATCCTGCGGTTTCAGGTTTTCCGGGAAGTCCCCATCGAAAGACGGAATGGTGAAGAACAGCATACAGGTGCCTTCGGGCGATGCATCGGGGATCGTTTTGTTAAGACAGTTCACGATGTAGAGTCCCATATCTTTTCTCTGATCATATTGAACATTCGCATCAGGGTCTTTCACTACAAAGACACTGTAGTCATCCACACCGAGTTCTTCCATGGTGCAGTCGAGTCCAAGGTACACCGTGATGATCGACATGCCAAGTTTTCTCGCATTCGCAAGTTTCCGCATGGACTTCTTCACGAATTTATTGTCGGAGAGGTTCAGGACGTTATTGGGGATGACGTTTGAGATGATCTTCTTTGCGTAGATTTTCTCATCGTTCGCAACGACACCGATCGCCGCTCCTTCTTCGTCATAGAGGAATTCCGTGACTTCGCTGTTGTACCAGACTTCCCCGCCGTAGTTTTGCAGGGCCTTGACAGCAGCCAGTGACATGCCGTGTGACCGGTCATATGGCATAGAGGGTTTCCCTTCCACATATGCGGCCAGAAGGCTGATGAAGTGCATCGCGTTGAGGTCGCGGGGCGGGTCGCCGAGATATCCCCAGTATGTGTTGGTCAGAGACTTTGTCTTATCGTCCATGCCAAGGGCATCCAGGAATTTGTCGGTGCTGTTACCGGCGGCACGGATGAAGTCGCCGTATTTCGTGATCAGCGTGATCGGGTTCATGCCGCTCACGCCACCGCAGTCATCCATGTAGATCTGAGCCGCATCGAACAGATAATTGAGTTCGAACATCGTATTCAACGGAGCGCGGCTTCCGGGGCAGGCTTCTTCCATCGAGTCGAGGAAGCCTTCCTTTCCGGCACGGATGCGGTAGTCATAACCGTTCGGGCCCTTGCAGATGACCCGGTACAGCATCTCTTCCCGCAGGAACTTTGTGTCGATACCGAGGTCAGCATAGATCTGTTTCATGGACCGCATTCGCGGGTTAGTGGATTCATCGCAGAGTTCATGCAGAGAGGGTTCGAATTCGAAGCGCCCTCTCACGAAACTCGTCGCGCAGCCACCGGGCAGGTTGTGCTTTTCCAGAAGCAACACCCTGTAGCCGGCTTTTGCGCAGGTCGTCGCTGCGCACAGGCCACCGTTGCCGGCGCCGACAACGATCACATCATATTTCTCCATCAAGGTACCTCCTTATGCTTTCGGAAGGCGGTGCTGGAAGAGCCAGTCGTAGCGTTTGGCCCAGCGGATGACTTTGCGGCGGTTGTACTTCTTCGGCAGGCGGGCGCCGAGGGCGAAGATGCCGAGGGCATCGATGAGAGCGCCGGCGGCGATCTTCAGAAGGCCCGGGTTCGAGAAGAGTGCCACGCCGCGTTTCGGCAGGCCCCAGTCCCAGTGCAGGAACTGGAAGATGCTGTGCTGGTCCGCGGTGATGGTCATCTCGCGCCAGGTCAGGATGCCTTTGTCGAAGGCATAGTCCAGCTGCTCGTGGGTCAGTTTGAAGATGAGCAGTTTGACGAAGGCGATGGGCGCCATGTTGATGCCCTTCTTCTTCCAGAACTTGTATGCGAAGGGATAGAGCGTCTTCGCGGTGAACTCGCCCTTCTTGTCTGCCATGATGGTCTCCGCCAGGAACTGGGAGACTTCGAAGCCGATGGACAGGCCGGAGCCGTTGACCGCCATGGACATGTGGGCCGAATCGCCGATGGCGACATAGCCGTCTGCCACGAGGTTCGACAGGGGCTCACGGATGGTGAGCGGAGTCACCTGGCCGCCCTTGAGCCGGGTCTTGCCCAGTTCGGGGATACGCTTCCGGTAGTCTTCCGCGCGGCGCTCCGCCTCTTCGGGAGACATCGGGTCGATGTCCGCGATGAGCACGTCGGTGAACTTGTCGAAGC
>JAFTZU010000072.1 GCA_017461005.1 Clostridia bacterium | reverse complement strand
AGCTATTGGATATATACGAGGTAAGGAAACATGAAAGTTGTCATCGGTGGTGTCGGGAATGAAAAGGGATTCTACAGTGCCAGCAAGGGCGTCGAACACCGTCACCGAGTGTACGGCATAGACTCCCTCGACCTGAACGAGATCAAGTACCAGGAGCTCGTCAAGGACGCGCCCAACTGCTATTTCAAGCAGGTCGACATGGAGAAGGAGATGAACCTCATCTGGGAGATCGGCCAGATCAAACCGGACATGGTCATCGACTGCACGAAGTACCCGAAAGAGTCCGCAGCACTGAAGAAAGTCTGCGAACAACGACACTGGGATTACAAGAAAGTTTGAAACTGAATACGTTTAGAAAGCAACTCCTCCGGGGTTGCTTTTCTAAAGAAGGACTACTATGAAGCGCAAATACTTATTCTTTGATATAGACGGCACGCTGGCGGCCGGCGGTTATGAATACACGTACATACCGGAGAGCACGAAACTTGCTCTGCAGAAACTGGCGGAGGCCGGACACTTCCTGAGCATTGCCACGGGCCGTTCCAACGGCATGGCCCGGGACTACATGGACGTCTTCGGCATCCGCAACATGGTCTCTGATGGCGGCAACGGCCTGACGTTAGACGGCAAGTTGCTGGGCATCGAGCCTCTGCCGATGGACCTGGTTGTTGAGCTTGTCAACGAATGCAATACCAAGGGCTTTCCCTGGGGTCTTGTCGTGGACGACTCGCCGCGTCGCATGTGCCCGGACACGTCTTTTCTGGACTTCACTGGGGACACCTACATGGAGTGCGTCGAGATTCCCGGCTGTCGTCCGGAACAGTTCGACGGTGTCTTCAAAGTGAACATCGCCTGCATGACAGGGGAGGAGCAGAAGCTCGAGATCCTGAAGAAACTGCCATGGGCGCGCTTTCACGACGATTACCTCTTCGTGGAACCCACGGACAAGGCGAGAGGCATCAAGCGCATGATGGACCACCTGGGCGCTCCCTACGAAGATGTCATGGTATTCGGGGACGCGATGAACGACCTGTCCATGTTTATCGACGACTGGACGTGTATCGCCATGGGGAATGCCTGCCCCGAACTCAAAGCGAAAGCAGACTATGTGACGGCTGACGTGGAAGAGGACGGCATCTATAAAGCCTGTGAGCATTTTGGTCTTTTCGAACCGGTCACCGAGTAACAGAACAAATTGAAAACTGGGAAGCAGTCTCGTATGAGGCTGCTTTTTTGCGCGTGTGTTTTACCAGACGATTTAACTTCAATGTATATGTTTAAGCAAAGCTCCTCTTTTAGTATAAAAATGTACTATTTTGTAACCGTATCGCCCTGTTTTGTAACATCATTCTTTACTCCACACTGGTAAAATATAGGTGAGCAGTAAACCGCTCAGGCTTATGGTTATCTATTTTAAGGAGATGAAACACATGAATAAAAAGTTTACGAAAAAACTGGTCGCCATCCTCATGGCACTGACCATGGTCGTTTCTCTGTTCGCGGTCTCTCTTGCCAGTGCAGAAGACGCTGCTCCGGCCTCACAGGCACCGGCTGCCGCCGCTCAGGAAACCCCGTCCAAGGCTGACGAGACTCCGGCCAAGGAAGAGGACAAGACCAAAGAGGACGAGTCCACCACCAAGAAGGACGAGGAGACGACGACTCAGAAAGAAGAGACGACGACTCAGCCCGCAGAGGAACCGGCACCCGCTGAAGATCCTCAGCCGGCACCGACGCCTGCTCTGTACCCGGAAGATGTCTACTGGGTCAAGAAGATCAACAAAAAATGGGTCCTTGTTGCGAACAAGAACAGCAATGAGCAGGTCAAGGAAACTGGCGTCTTCAAGAACGAAAACGGCTGGTGGAGAGTCGAGAAGGGTGTTGTCAACTTCAAGGCAACCGGACTCTATCAGAACAGCTTCGGCTGGTGGAGAGTCGAAAAGGGTAAGGTCAACTTCAAAGCAAGAGGCCTTTATGCCAACAAGTATGGCACCTGGAGAGTTGAAAACGGTAAAGTCAACTTCAAAGCAAACGGCATTTACAAGATTTCCAAGGGCACCTATTATGTCGTCAACGGTAAAGTCCGTTACGATGTGACCGGCGTCATCAAATCCGCAGGCCCCGACTGGTACTATGTCGAAAAGGGCAAGGTCAATCTGAACGCCTATGGTCTGTATGCTAACAAGTATGGCCACTGGAGAGTCGAAAAAGGTAAGGTCAACTTCAAGGCAAACGGCATTTACAAGAACAAATACGGCACCTGGTATGTCGTGAACGGCAAGGTCCGCTTCGACATCACGGGCGTCAAGAAAGCCGGCAAAGACTGGTACCGCATTGAAAAAGGTAAGGTCAACTGGAAAGCCAACGGCCTCTACAAGAACGAGAACGGTACCTGGTACGTGAAGAACGGCAAAGTCAACTTCAAGTACACCGGTAAATATCAGGGCTATAATATCAAAAACGGCAAAGTCATCAGCAAAGCCTGAGCAAGATAGTCCTTCTCGGACACGGGACCCCGGAGGAGCCATCCTTCGGGGTCTCGTCTGTTTTATCGAATTTTCCGGCGATTTGTTCGCAATTCGATATAGACCCGTACATCGCCCATATGGTAAACTTTCTAGTGACTTAACAGTTTTCTTTGTGAGGAGGAACGATTTTGAAAAAGCTCAAACGTGTCCTGGCAGTACTGCTGACTACTTTACTGTTCATGACCATGACCAGCGTGGCATACCTCGGTTATGCTGTCGACCAGAGCACGGTCGACCAGCTCTTTGCGGTCTTCGATGACGGTTCCAACCCGATGATCTCGAACCCGCCGACCGGGAAGACCTACACACTGAAGAACTTCGCGAAACTGGCTCAGTATGCCGGCCAGGGTTACAACCACGGCATGAAGGGCCCCATCATCATTACCGAAGGCACGCTGAAGGCGAACAGCAAGAAGTGCGACGTGTACCTCGTCACGCTGACCGGCCTCGAAATCCCGACCCTGACCCCGCAGACCACCGATGTCGTTACCGTCGGCCAGGCAGGTCTCGAACTCTCCAACGACTTTGAACGCAACGTTCGTCGCGTCATGAAGAAGGAGATTCCGAAGGGCGCCAACGTCGTCCTTGCCGGTCACAGCCTCGGCGGCATGGTCGCACAGCAGGTCGCTGCGGACAAGACCATGCAGAAGCGCTATAACATCCTGAACATCGTGGCTTACGGTGCTCCCGTCATGTTCAAGGGCCAGATCGAAGGCACTCTCAAGCGTATGGGCGATGTGAACGACCCCGTCCCGTACCTCAGCGCAGAGACCTTCAAGGACTTTGAAGTCCAGGATGGCACGCTCCAGAAGGAAGACAGCGGCCTTGGCTTCGACATCACCTTCGCCGCGCACCGCAACAGCTACTTCGACGAGAAGACCTGGGGCAAGTACGACGTGCTTGGCTTCAAGGGCGGCAACGCGACCATCACGCTGAAACTGAAAACACAGAAGTACCACGCTTCTCAGTACATGTTCATCGACGAGCTGATCGGCAACTTTGCGTGATCGACTTCCACGGAAGTTTGGAACTCAAAATGTAAAACAAGCAGCTCTTCTTTCGAAGGGCTGCTTTATTAGTTGTTTTGAGTATTGAGTATATGGACGATTATTTATAAAACTCTCTTTCCAAAGCTTCGATGTCTTTGCGCTGAAGCGCCAGGGGAAGGTCATTAGGAGAATGGATGCTCTCGGACTTGAAGAGAAGCATCATCTCGTTGGTCAGGGAGTAGGCGTCGGGCTGGAGAGTCATCTCTTCGGGTGTCAGCCAGACACCGGTGCGAAGCTCATTTTCGTCGAGGTGGATGACCGGGTCGCCCTTGTCATCGAAAAGGCTTCCAGCGCCGTCTGAAAGTGCTTTCTGGGCTTCCTCGTCCCATTCACAGTAGAAGCCCATGAGCAGGTCGTCGACGACGCCCCAGGGCTGGGACTTATAGTACCGAATGTTTTTGACCTTCAAGCCGGTCTCTTCCATGACTTCTCTCTGGACACAATCCTCCAGCGTTTCGCCGATCTCCGTAAAGCCGGCGACGAGCGCGTAGTAGGGGAAGGCGTGTCCGGTCTTTGGCGAGTACTTCGTCAGGAGGACTTTGTGCTTGTCTTCCTTCTCGTTATAATACGTGACCGCCACGATGACCGCCGGCAATATGCGCGGGTAGATGGTCCTGTGGCACTCCGGGCACACCAGCGCGCGTTCGCGGGGACTGTGGACCGTCGGTGTGGCACAGCGTCCGCAATATTTGTTGTCGACATACCAGTTGTTCAGCTGCAACGCCGTCATGAGCAGGAACACCTGATTCTTCTCCAGGATGACCCGCTGGCGGATGTCCCGGATACTGTCGAAGAGGAAGCCTTCCATGACTTTGCTGTTCATGGCCTTGTTGACGACGACCAGTGAATCGCCATAGTCGATGCCGGGTTCGTTGTGTGCACGGTCCAGCACCGAAAGCTTTGCGCGATACACGTCCACGCCGTCGTAGGTGAACAGGAACCGGACGTTCGTGTCCTCCGGGAGTTCGCCGTAGGTGGGGAGGAAGTGCAGGTCGCCCACCGGAGTCCTGCTCTCCGCGAGGGCAAAGTTGATGGGCCGTTCTTCTGGAGCCAGAGCGGCCTCCTGAGCCGTTTTCTCGTCATAGCGAAGAAGGACGTCTTTGCCGTTGAAACAGACGACAGGGCTGTCCGGAGACGGTTCTTTGCCCGGAACGAAATGGTTATCTAAAAAATGGGGAGCAATGTCCTGGATCATAGTTGTTCCTCCGTGGCGATTCATTAAAGTCGCAGTGAAATAGCTATATAAAATATATCACTTTTTGATTGTATTCGAAACGGTAAAAATGTATACTGTTAATTGTAATATTCTGTTCCGCGAGGAACCACAAACACACG
The DNA here is from genome assembly GCA_017461005.1 of Clostridia bacterium. Lineage (GTDB taxonomy): Bacteria > Bacillota > Clostridia > Oscillospirales > Acutalibacteraceae > RUG420. The sequence goes on along the minus strand of JAFTZU010000072.1, from coordinate 641 downwards.
AAGGAGATATTCGTTATGACCAGAACCAAGACGAACAAACTCATCGCGATCCTGATGGCTGTCTTCATGGCCTTCGCTTTCATGAGCTTCTCACTGACTTATGTCAGCGCAGAGGACAATAATACCCCTGTTGCATCTCAGGAAGAGACTCCGAATACGGAAGAGGAAACTCCGAAAACGGAAGAGGAAACTCCGAAGGCTGAAGAAGAGACACCAAAGGTTGAAGAAGAGACTCCGACTACGGAAAAAGCTCCGACTCCTACTTTTAGCTTTGATAATAAGCAGTATGGCGCTCCCGATGTCAATGTTACGATTGATTTTGGCAAGACGACTCCCTATCTGAATTATGAGGGGGCTGCCAAAACGCCGAATTCCAGTGATACATACATCAAGAATACAATGAACACGATCATTGCAAACATCAAAGTATATAAAACCTATACCGCGACCGCAGATGATGATAAAAAGTTCAAGAATGAAGTCACTGTTTCTCCCGTAAAACTCCAAAATCTCAAATTTGAAAATAACAAAGTGACCTTCACGGTTCCGCTGAATGCAAATACAAAGCTTTCTGCCTACACCACGTTCTATCTTTGGTTAGGACCCGAACTCAACAGGACTAAAAATGTGTCTGGAGAGGT